>NZ_CP025938.1:652857-979285 GCF_002893765.1 Tamlana carrageenivorans
AAGGGCAAGCTTTAGTGAGACTAGACAGCGACTGCACTGATAATTCTCACATCTTTTCGACTATCAGATTGGAATTAATAAATGATTAAAACTAGAATAAAAAAAACCACCCTGCTTTAGGGTGGTTTAAATAGTTATTCTAATGGTTTTAAAAAGTGTTGGGCTTGCTCCAAGGTAGGTTCTAGCTGTTCCAGAAAACTTAAAGCATACCATACTGGCGAAGTGTCTTGCCCGGTGTCCTGGTCGTAGTTTTTAGCGAGGTCTAAAATAGCAGCCCTTAACTCGTGGTATTGCTCTTGTGGCGTGCCTGCGTTGTTATTAAATTCTATACACAACTTACCGTTATTATTTACATAAACCATTGTGCCCTCCTTCCTGCTCTTTAACTGTTAATGTTACTGCTTGAGCTTCTTTTAACAAAGCTTTAAAATCGGCCATTAAACGCTCACGATCTTCTTTAGCACGTATAAGGGTTATTTCTTTGTATAACTGAAACAAATCGCCTTCGCTAACTAAAAATCGCTTGCGTATGCCGCTTGGCTTATATTGCTTTAACGCATCGGTGTGTATTGCTTTTTCGAAACTCATAGCCCTAATTTTTTGGTTAAACTTAAACGTATATCGGCATCATCAATTTTCGCCACATCTACCATAATGTCTAATAATCTCGTTGTTGTAAGACGATTATGGTTACGTTTAGGGGGCAAGGGCGGATAACCTTTTTGTTGTTGCGAAATTGCTGTACTTCCTTTCAACAACAATTCTTTAATATGCTTATTTGTCCAAATAGCAAATTTAGGGTGCAACCAACGCGAAAACTCTAAGGCAACATCCTCATGCATCCATGTACCTCGATTATTACCTCCATTTACTACTTGAACTAAGTTTCCATCTTCTTGAAACAAACCACTAGGCACATCTGCCTTCTGACTCTCTTCCAAAGCTTTAAGAAATTCATCAGTAGATTGTAATCGTAACCAATCTTTAGGAGTTTTACCAAATAGCTTAGCCATTTGAGTAGCATTAACCAAAACAGAACCTTTTTGGTCTTTAAAATCAATATTCTTGCCTTCGTAATTAAATTGTACAGGCGTGAAGTTTTGCTCAGTTTGAGACGGAGCTGGTCTGTTTTTTTTGTTGACAGTCATAAAACAAAAATTTAGATGAATAAAAATGCCCAGAGGTGACTGTCAACAAATTTTGCGATGCAAAAGAAGTCCGCACACTCTCACGATATGTGCCCTCTGGGTGTTTTTTAAGTGCTTTCTGTTTGAAATGCATCTATGTAAATTTGTTAACAGTCGATGCAAACATACAAAAATATTTTAATAGATATATATATCTTCTATTATCCAACTAGACACTTCACTCGCATCTCCTTTTATCCATTTTACTTTTACAACTGCATTCTTCTTTATAGAACCCCCAAAACCATTAGTTGCATTAATAGTTTCTTGATACTGAAACGTATTATAACCAAGGTTAGAAATAACCTCATTGTGGTGAAATTTTAAATCTGTTGGATTCTTTACCTTTTGGATGATTGCAGATCTAGCTGCGTTTTTCGCATTTGCCTCGTTAGGTTCTGAACTTGTACAACTAAAGAACGCCAACAAACCAAAAATTAAAAGTAGTTTTCTCATAATGTTTTTTTTAATTAAAAAGTTAACAATTGCTTGCTAAAATAGTTTTTTAATAATTATTAGTTTAGAACTAATTTCTCGATTAATGCTAAGTCTGGATCATATATGGTTCTTCTTATTTTATAACATACAAATTGACTAGAACATCTTTTCCCATGATATATAGTACCTACTACTATATCTGCGGATTCAGTAAAATATCTTGCCTCTAACACTCTCATGTAATCTTCATTAACCACATTAAATGTAAAGCCTAAATCTTTCAAATTCTGGCGTGTTATCTTGGGTTTAGTATCTGATTCCGACACAGATTTACTGACTCTTTTTAAACATTCTTTAAATCGAACAAAGGGCTTTACTTCCGTATTAAACCACCTGCGTATCACATAGCCTCTTATTATACTAATTGCAGTAAAAAACAGCGTTATTAACAGATTTTTACTGGGCGTGGTTGCTATACCCAAAACAGGGAAAATTACAAAGGTTGCCGCTAAGGAGATGCCAAAACCAACAGCGGTGTTGGTAATGGCTTCTATTAAGGATTGGGTTTTAGTTTGAGTCATTGTTTTTATAATTAGTAATACATTAAAACGGCAATTACAGCCACTAAGGTTACGGTTATGGCTACTCCTAATATTATTCCAGAGTTAAAGCCATCTTTAAATCCTATGCGATATAAATTCATACTGGCTAGTTATTACTGGTTAGGGTTAGTTGCTCTAAATCGGCATCGTGCACGTGTTGCAAACTTTCGGCTACTGGTAATGGGTGAGGCACACCGCTTTGCAATGCTGCGTTATAGGCTTGTTTAAAGTTTGCTTTTCGTTGTTCAGATAACATATAGTTACCAAATTGTACGGTTTGTTTTTGTGACATGTTTTGTTGCATGGTATTGAGGTTTTAAATTGGTTATTGGTTATTGGTTGTTGGTTGTTGGTTGTTGGTTGTTGGTTTTTGGTTTTTGGTTGATGGTTGTTGGTTGTTGGTTATTGGTTGTTGGGTAGGTAATCTTTTTTTACGTGGCGAATTATAAAATGGCAAAAATCTACACCGGCTAACAGCCAGTCGTTTTTGTCAAGTTCTATCCACCTTGCTTTTACTGGAGTACATCGCGGATTTTCATTGTTTAAAAACACGATGTTGGCGATAACATTTGTTTTAAACTCCGACAAGTCTTTGTTGTTTATTATTAGTATTCTGTCTATTCCTTGTATGTATTCCTGGATAGAGCGTTGCAGGCTGTTTTTTGTCATTAGATTACTGCTTATACGTGCGGTGTATTTCATGATATTAGTTTTAAAGATTATATTTTAAATTATTAGCTATTGGACTTATTTGGTTTACACATACTGCCACATCTTTTACATATAAGCATGGAATTTATGCGGTTTTTAAAGGGATGTTCTTTTTTATAAGTACCTGCATTACAGCAGGCACTTTTTTTCGTACTTCTAGTCATGGCTTATAATACTTTCGGGTTTTTACTCGACCTTTAGCAATCTCCATATTAGTGCGGTCTATATGGCGAATTGTGTTTTTTACACGATCGTCGAAATTGGCTCCAAAACTGGCGTTTTTCTGTGTTTCGCTATGGCTTATGCTTTGGTGAATTACGGCACTTTCACGGCGACGGCAATAGTCTTTAATTTGCCTTAAAATGCGTGCTGGAGTAAGATTAATAATGTCGGCTTCTTTAAGCTCGTAGCATATTGCTAATACATCTTCAAGCTTTAATTGGCGGTATTCATAATTTGCTAAAAGCTCTTCGGCTATAACATTTGCTTGGGTATCGGGTAGTACTTTACTAAAATACATACTGGTTCCAATAAACATATTAATAACACAGCGTTTCACTAGGGTTTCGCCGTTTTCCTGCTTACTTAGCAACCCCATGGATTTGCTAGTAGCTTTTATGGCTACTGCCAAATTCATACCTGAATAATGCCTAACAACCGCCGTGTTGCTATAGTTGGACACTGCCGTTAGTTCCAGTAGCGAAGGTGTTATTTTGTTGCTTAATTTCATGGAGAATAATGTTTAATTTGGAGTTTATATACTTTAAATCGGTATTTTGCTTATGGAACTCTTTTAAGGTGTTCCACTTGCTTAACACGACTTGCCAAAGAGCTAAGGCTTCGGTTTCGTTACCACCAATTTGAGTGAGATAGGTTATAATACTTTTAAGGCTTTTACCATCCATTCCTGTAAACTTTGGAGGCAACCCTGTAAAACGTTCAAAAAAGCTATACCATTCGCTTAAAAACTTAGCATATAGGCTTTTTTCTGCTACAACCTTAGTGTATAGCACTTTGTTTTTAAAAAGGGTTTCAAAGGCTTTTAAATTGCTTTCGGTGTGCGGTATAATGCGCCCAATTTGTTTTAATGTGGCGCTATTAAACCGACCTCGTAGGTGTTCTAGCTTTTTAAACTTATTATCCCTGTAGGTTAGTTTAAAATGCGTATCGGTATCTATAATTTCTATGGTATAGTGTTGGGTCATGGCTTTAATTAACAATTAGTTTCTTCGTGTAAAACAGCTTTGCAATTGGCGCAAACTAGGTTTATAACTTCGCAGGTTGCTGCTGTACTTACAACTACTTTGGTAACTTCGCCCTGATGAGTGCAATTACTTATTGCACTCACATAAGGTTTATGGCTTTGGGCGTAAAAATCTGGAGTAAAAATCTCGTTACATTCAGGCATTAGCAATTCTTTTTAAACACCATATTTTCTAGTGCGGTTATTACTTTGCTTAGCTCTGTCGTACTCATGTCTTGCAATGGCTTTTTTATAGGCGATTGACCTATTTTATGCACCCCACGCAACCACTTATCTAAAGCGCCTAAATTAGCTACTTGCTTACCCGTTACTTTATGCGCTTTACTCCAACCAAATTGCATGCACAAGCTTAAAATATACTTGTGCTGCTGGTTGTTGCTATCGTAAAAGGACCATAAGGTGTATTTTTTAGGAGATGGAGCTGTTTTTGTCATGACATTAAACTTTTTAAATGTTTCTGGAAGGCTTTATGTTCGGCACTGGTTAGCTCCACACGAGCTATCCAGTTACCGTTATTATCACGTTCTACAATCTTGTTATTCACGAATAATTGATCGTCGTTAAGGGGACTTATTATTACTGCCATTACACCGAAAATCTAAAGGTTAATTTTTTGCTTAATCCTTGGTGCTGGATAAACTTCCAACCACTTACGTACATACTGTTTTGTGTACGGATTTGAGCGTTAAAAATGATGTCTAGGCCATCGTCGAAACGCTCGTCATTAAACTCATCCCTTAGCTTGCTTAACTCAATAATTTTAGAAGGGTTTAGCATGCCCGTTTTAGGGTTGATTTTTAAAAAGGTATCTACAGCTTTAGCTAGCTTAATGGTATTCTCATTGTTATTACCATCGGATAAGGATTTGATAAATTCCTTAATTTTTGAAACACCTGCAGCTTCGGTTCCGTCGAACTTAATCGTAACGTTGTGACCTATGGTGATACTTGCAGAACCATCGTTTAAAGTAGAAGTATGACTATCCTGCGGATCGTTGCCATACACCTGCTCTTTAATGGCTTTTATAGGTTCGAAATCTTTAAATAGGGTTTCTATTAATATTTCGGTAATATCGTTGTGATGTACTAGCTTATCTATATTACGAGTTACAAACTCGCAAGACAGCTCTTTATAAGCTTTACGATCGTTTTTAATTTTTTCTTTTTTCGCTTTAGCTTCATTTGCTAGTTGCTGCATTAAGGCTTCTTTATCTGAAGCTGATAGTGTTGATAGATCTAATGTACTCATGGTTTAATCTTGAATTTGGGTTAATTGTTCTACTAATTGGAATCGTTCGTTACTTTTTCGAGTATAATCTGGGTGGTTACGGTTGTTATCCAGCCAGAAGTTAAGTTCATCAATCTTGTTTTCGATTTGTTTAGGCGTCATAGGCTTTTTTAATTAATGGTTTAGAGAATATGGAGTAAATACCGCTTATGGTTTCACGGTAAAAATCTTGTGCTACTTGCGGACTTATCGCCCCTTTAAATGGCGTGGCTTCTTCAATGAATTGTTTTTCGAAGTGATCTAGTTGTTTGTACCACCAGTTAAACAAAGGCACGCAGCTTAATAGTTTTTGTAATGTTTTTTTACTATTGCTTTTTTGCGCACACCACTCGTGGTATAGGCTTATTACTAATAATTCGTAAGCCTCTGGAGTGATTTGTAAAATGTGTATAACCTGTTTTTTCATGGTATTTTACTTATTTAGGATGCGCCACGAAGTTTATCGTAGCCTTCTTGGTATATGATGTATTGCCCACCGTTAGGGCCTATGGTTCTACCTTGGCAAACTGCTAGGTAACCCGACACAAAAATTTTCATTTTAGCGTTGTAGCGTATCGATTTTTCAAACTCGGTTCTGGGGTTCTTACCTTCAGCTTGACCAACAATTATTAAAATGATATTCTTTTTAGTGATTAGTTTTTTTAAGGCTAAGTATTCTTCCCAGTTGGTGGTAATGTCTTTAATGGAATCGACTATAACCACTTTTGGAGGTTGGCGTTTGCGTAAAAAAATCATCAACTCTATGTAATCATAGCTTTGTGTATAAAAACAATCCTGTACCTCGTTCATTTTAAATAAGGTGGTACGCTGAATGTATTCGGCGTCGTCTGGTTCTTCCTCGCATAGGTTGTAAAGCGTTTTATAACCTAATTTGGATAAGGCTTTTGCGAGCTGCATTAAAAAGCTACTCTTACCACTGCCTGAGTTTCCCCAGATGAACCAAACGCCTCGGTCTTGCGGTTTGCCTAGGGCTTGGTAAAAATCACCAGTCCACGGAACACGCTTCACTTTCTGACTTTGGATATTAGCAACGGTAAGGGTACGCTTTAGCTTTAGCTCATCGGCTTCTGCGTTGTCCTGCATGTGTGAAATCGTTAGAGATTAAACAAATAATTCTACTTGCTTAATGTTTAGCACACGCTCCACTAACGGCAGAGACAGAGGCACCTCTAACCTATCGGCTTCGCGAAGACAGGGTACCAGAACATCGTGCAGCTCGCCATAGTTATCGCATTGATCGCGTAGAAATCGCACCACGTCCTTGTCTTCAATTTCATTTAAAAACAATTTAAATGACTTATCAATATTGGGTAAATGTCGGATACCGAATTTAATACGGCGGTACAACTGCGGAATGCCTTTGGCGTCTTTTTTACGTAACTTATCTATTTGATTGGTAAGTTGAGCTGTACCAATAAGTACAATACTGCAATACTTATCTAGATAATCGTAAAACTCTTTGATAGAGCATAAAGCGGATACTTTTAAATACTCGGCTTCGTCAAAGATTAGCTGAGGCTTTTTATTGTACATCGACAAGGCCTTTAATGCGCGGGAGATCTCGCGAATTTTCATGCTTTTATGCTTAAAAATAGGCACACGCAAGGTTTTAGCCACTTTGTCTAATAAGATATTAAGCGTATCCTCGCTTCCTACTTTTACACAAAATACATCGGCAGGATGTTTTTTTACATACAAATCGATAGCATGAGATTTGCCTGATCCTGTAGCACCAATAATAAGGCGCGTATAGGCATGCTCGCGGGCTTCGCTTAATACAGCAATCATTTGTGTAAGTTGGGGCGTGTTACGGTTAATCCAGTATTGTTTTCCCATGGTGTAATCTATTAGATCGGCCAGCTTTAAAAAGTGGTGTTCTGGTATATTACCCGTGTTGCCTTTTCCGGCATCGTAGGTAAACACACCTTTTAAGATAGCGGTTACATATTCTTGGCGTACCCCTGTACGGGTAGAGACCATTTTTTGAGATATTCCATGTAGGTCGATATACTCTTGTAGCTTTTGGGCTATGTATTGTTTTGTAGGCTTGTCCATAATATTAGTTTAGGTATTCTTGTAAATTGTTTATTGCTTCATCTAAATGCTCTACGGTGTTTGCTAGTTCGGCTGTTTTAGATTCGTAGGCTTTAGCGCGTTGGCTTTCGTGCCATTTATCGGAGCGTTTTAACGCGCTTTCGTCACGTTTTTCAACTTTGTTTACAATTTGTGTTCTGGTAGCTTGGAGCTTATTTAATAGGTTTTTCATTTGGGGGTTTTGGGGTTTTGGGGTTTTATTAGAGGTAATCGTTAATATCTATTTTGCCTGCATAATAGTCCTGTTGCTCTTGGGCATAGGTCTTTTCTTTTTGTTTTAGGGTTTTACGTTCGTGTTTGTCATTGGCTTTTTGGGCGTTTTTATCTATTTGTAATCGGGCTTTGCTCTTGTAGTTTTTGTGTTGCCCAGCACTATCGGTAAGTAAGTGCTTAGCTAAAGTGTCTTGTAGTTCTGGTTGCTCTAAGAGGCGACCAACTAAGCGACCGTTTTCGCCGCGCTCTTCTTTAATGTTTTCTATTAAAACATTGTTGTATTGGTTAACTCGGGCTAATTGGAGGGTATCACCTTCTACACGATCGGCGATAGCCATAGGTTGAATGTACTTTTGTTCGAGCATAAAACGCTCTTTACCATCGGTAGAAACAGCAAGTACTTGACTAAGGTCAGTAGTATCGTACTGGATACTCCAATCCTTATCGGCATGGTTTCTAAATTCCAGATCAAAACAATCGTACCAGCATTTTTGCCCGTTTATGGTCATTACCAAACCTTCTCCTTTTAGACGGTTGGTATAACCCGTATTACTACCAAAGGTTAGCAGATAATTTTCTTGGCTCATAAGTATTTTATACTCGGGCTTAGCCGTTAGCCATGCATTACCATAATCGGCGGCTTTTTTGGAACGCTCGGCATTAATGATGCTTTGTATTTGTGAAATACAGCCGTCTTGGTCTGGAAACTGCTTTTTAATTTTGTTGATATAATCACTATTTGGCTGGTTTTTACTGCCGCTACTTATATTGTGCCCAGACCAGTTGTTTAATAACTTGCAGTAGTTTTTATTAATATGATTGAAATACGGCTCAACAATTTTAGCCTTAGCATTACCTACCGAGGCAGGCGTAAAGAGGTACGACATCGCTTCGTACAATGGTGTTAACTTTTTAATTGCATAGTTATCGGACTGCAATTGGTATGGCATAAAATATTGACCAAACAACTCCTTTGCATGCTGCATCGCATTTTGACAAGCCAGTGTAATAAGTTCTGGCGTTTCGTGCGTACCAATAGCGTAACCAATTGGATACTTATTAAAGGCATCTAGCACCACCACTACGGTTAGTCGATTGTGGTAGGTAGTAACGGTTTTACCTTCCTCGTTTACCGTGGTTTGCTGGTAAAGGAGTTCTACACTCCACCCATCTAAGGTCCAGTATAGCATTGGGGAGCTTGGTTTTTTACGTTTATTTTGCATGAGTATGTTGTTTTTTAAAGATTTAACACCTTTTCTACCAGCGTGGGTAATTAGGTTCTTTTCCTTTTTGCGGTTTGCTACGGTTTGGGCGGTAATAGGTTTCCAGTCTAATTTCTCGGCAATGGTATTGTAGATATTAGCGATCATGGTATTGTCTAGATTGGTATGCTTAGCAATAAGCTCGTCTAGCAAAGCCATTTGTTTTTTATTGGCCACTTTTCGGGAGTTTTTGTTTTGAAGTTTTCCAGATATAAGCGCTACATAACTATCTTTAGCATAAGCTGTAGCCTTACGGCGTAAACCATCTTTACTTGCTGGTAAGGTGTGCGCCACCTCGCGAAAAGCATTAACATCTTTACTTAGGCTTAACCATAAATCGAGGCGTTGCACTCCCAAGGCGCGAGCATAGGCGCGACGGTCTTGCTTTACCTCTAGTACCGCATTAAGTACCGAGGCATTATAAGTGTACTCTTCAACTAATTTTAAATCTAACTTTTGGTTGTTGTTTTGACCGTAGCGGTAACTTATATAAAACTCGTAGGCTGCGCGGTCGGCTTGGTAGAACCCTGCAAAGTATGCCTTTTTAACCAGCTCGGGCGGGTTGCCAAACTTAAGCTTTAGGCGGTCTTTCCACTCTCGACTAATAGAGTCGTGCAAGATCAAGGCATCATGACCAAAACAACCGCGACGGAGTTCCTTCTCTGTACAGGTATCACTACGCATACGCCCATTCAAGGCTTTATAAGAGATAACTCGAATACTATCCTCATGATTCCTAGTTGTCGTTAAAAACTTAATTTTTACGCCTAGTTTTTCGTTGTAGAATTGATAAGGTATGTTGTTATTATCGTGCTGCATGGTGTTGGTATTGTTCCCGCCGTGGTGTCGAAACCACGCTAAGCCGTGGCGGGAAATTTTACTACATTTAGGGTGTCTAATCTTAAAAATGCAGTTATGAAAGAGCTTGTATACTCTAGTAAATTAATTTACACTATTAAACATCAGTGTTTTGAAGAATCTGAGGGCTGGGAAGCCCTAGATCCTATTAAGGATTCTTGCAGCACTTTTTTCAAAGCTCTTGGCGCGTCTGTGTCCTTCGAAGAACTCTGGGAATACGACGAGTGTGCAAAATTCGCTAACACCATCGTAGGCTATCACGTTACCGTAATCTTCAACGGGGAGGGTGCAGAAGTGTACGGTTTTCCCATGGCAGCTGCGTTGTTTTTCAATAGAAATAACTTTGTAAAGAAGGAAGCAGAACTTTACCTTATAGAGAAAATGGAGAATTAAATGTATCATCTTGTTTCTGTTTTTTAAAAGTGATTTATTTCCCATCCTTTTCTTTAATTATTGGTTGTATTAGCACTATCATGTATATAACCTTCAATAGTCTTGGCGCGGTCTTCTACTATTTTTTTCATGGCTAACACCGCATCGGCTTTATTGCGGTTATAGCGCATTCTGGCGGCATCGGTGGTTTTGGAAAGCATTTTACCTAATACAACATAATCGCCCCGACGAATAGCGTGTTTTATTGCGGTTTTTACCTCTAGGATTTCTTGTGGTTTCATATATTTGAACTGTTTTGTTACACGAACAAAGATATTCACATTTTTTGAATATTTACAAATAATAATTCACATTTTTTGAATTAAATATTTCTTTTTATGGATAAACCATTGATGCTTAATAAGATAAAGAGCCATTTAAATATTAAAACGAATAAAGATTTTGCTGAGTTCTTAGAGATAAAACCAACAAATCTATCGATGTGGTATAAAAGAAATACATTCGACACTGAACTATTATTCAAAAAATGTGAATTTTTAAATGCTGATTGGTTATTATCCGGTGAAGGTTCCATGCTAAAACCTTCCAGAGAAGTTCCAGAAGCAAGCGCTCAGGTTAGCAGCAACAATAATGGCATCCCTTTATTGCCTTTAGAGGCTTTTGCTGGACTAGGTGACGCAGGTATTGCTGGTGTACCGTTTGATGTTATTGAAGAACGGTATGAGGTTCCGCTTTTTAAACAAGTAAAGGTGGATTTTATGCTACCTGTTCGTGGCAGTAGTATGTATCCCAAATATTCTAGCGGCGATGTTGTAGCCTGCCGCCTAATCACCGAGTTGCTATTTGTGCAATGGAATAAAGTGCATGTTATAGACTCCATAAGCCAAGGCATTATTATGAAACGATTAAAAAAAGGCCTTAAAGAAGATCATGTTTTATGCAAATCGGACAATAAAGAGTATGATGAGTTTGAAATACCACGATCGGACATTAGAAACATAGCCCTAGTTGTAGGCGTAATTAGACTAGAGTAATACCGTACATACCGTATTACGGAATACATGGAATACACGGAATGCACAAAAAGAAGCCAAGATTTCTAAGATTTCACCCTAAAAACAACTAAAACACACGTTTTCAACACCCTAACTATTTACAGCCCTACATTATGGGGGTGCGTAACTCGTAAAAAGGGGCGTTTTTATGCAAAAATTATACAGTACGGGGGTGCGTTCACATACTTTTTGTGTCGTGTTGAGGTGACCCAACAGGTGACCCAACAGGTTACGCAACTTTTAAAACCCCAAAAACCAAATGCACACAAACCATATTGCTGGCGCTAACAAAATGGCACAAAAACAAAGGGCAAAACCACGTATTAAGCCTAGTAATGGCGTGGTTTTGCCCTTTTTGCTACATATACATCGCAATAGGATTTAAAAGGGATTTAATTGAGATTTAAAAAGACGGTAAAAAGACGGTAAAATGCACAAATTTGGGCATTTGGTTTTTGTTGAGTGTAGTGACTAAAAACGCTTAAACCCCTTTATTTTATTGGCTTTTCAGCGTTTTTTAGCTAAAATGTTTTTTGGGCATTTCGTTTTTTGGGGGGTAACTTCCTAAGTTAAGCAATAAATTTGTTGTTACAATTGTTAATATTATGTTAAATTTAGGTACTATGCGTAACATAATACCTTTTTAAAGACATATATTTGCATAAGAAACTATTATACGTTTTTACATTATGGAAGATAAACAACAAAAAAATATTGCCACATTTATTCACTTATCATCATTTACCAGATTTATTTTTCCTTTCGGAAATTTTCTAGGGCCTTTAATATTATGGCTATCCAATAGAGATAAATCCGAATTTATTGATAAGAATGGTAAACAAATCATCAATTTCCAAATTAGCATCTTGCTTTATGCAATCATTATAGCGTGTATTGCTATTCCGTTTTTTCTGTTGTCCATTTTTGGCAATATCGCCTTCAGTAATTTTGAAGGTATTGAGCTCTATATCCATGAACCCTCCGTGATCATATTCACAGCATTAGGCTTAGGTGTTATAGCGATCGTGGCTTTCGTATTGGAACTGGTGTTAATTATTATTGCTAGTCTCAAAGCCAGAGATGGCGAAATTTATAAATATCCTTTAACCATTCAATTTTTAAAATAAACGAATCAAAACGGTTTCAAAAAAAACAAAAACATTAATCAAAAAACGAATTGTTTCATCATACAAAAGCTTTTAAAACGCAATGAACTTCATCACCTCAGCAGCCATATAAAAGCAAAAAAATACAACACATGAAAATAGAAAACACAAAAGCCCAAATGCGCAAAGGCGTTTTAGAGTTTTGCATTCTATCGGTCTTAAAAGATGAAGATGCCTACGTGGCCGAAATTTTAAGCACTTTAAAAGATGCCAAACTTCTTGTGGTAGAAGGTACCATTTACCCTTTGCTTACCAGACTTAAAAACGCCGATCTTTTAAGTTACCGATGGGAGGAGTCTACCTCTGGCCCACCTAGAAAATACTACGGTTTAACAGAAACAGGAAAACTGTTTTTAGAAGAACTTAGTAGTACTTGGAATGAACTTCAAAACGCAGTAAACATCGTAACAAGCCAAAAAAACAACACCAATGAATAAAACAGTAAACATAAATTTAGGAGGTATATTTTTTCATATTGATGAAGACGCCTACTTAAAACTCCAGGGTTATTTGGAGTCTATAAAACGCTCGTTAGCAAACTCGCAAGGTAGCGATGAAATTATTGCCGACATTGAAGCGCGCATTGCAGAACTTTTTAACGAACGCTTACAAAACAACAAGCAAGTTATTAGGCTTAGAGAGGTGGATGAAATCATTTCCATCATGGGGCAACCTGAAGATTATGTGGTTGATGAAGAAATTTTTGAAGACGACCCGAGTACGAATCAAAATAAATCTACACGCTCTAAAAAATTATTTAGAGATCCCGACAACTCCTATATCAGTGGGGTATCGTCTGGATTAGCACACTATTTCGGTATTGATGCTATTTGGGTGAGATTGGCTTGGATTCTTTTAGTGTTTGGTGCAGGAACAGGCGTATTACTTTATATTTTACTGTGGATTTTAGTTCCTGAAGCCAAAACTACTGCCGAAAAAATTATGATGACTGGCGAGCCTGTTAACATTAGTAATATTGAAAAAAAAATAAAAGACGGCTTTGATAACGTCTCTCAAGTTGCCAAAAATGTATCCGATTCGGTTTCAAAAGCAGCTAAAAATGTAGACCTAAAAAAAGGCACAAATTCAATTAAATCGACGTCTAAAACATTTTTTGATAGTCTAGCCGATGCCGTTATGATCTTGCTTAAAATATTTGCTAAGTTCATAGGTATTTTACTTATTATCATTGGAGCCTCAACCTTAATTGCTCTTGTTATTGGCCTATTTTCTATGGGTGTAGCCGATATTATTCACATTCCAGGCTTAGACAATCTCGATCTTGTAAACGTAGGCAATACCCCAATCTGGTTGGTCTCACTTGCTATATTTTTTGCTGTAGGGATTCCGTTCTTTTTCTTGTTTTATTTAGGACTTAAAATTTTAATCAACAATTTAAAATCTATTGGAAACATTGCCAAATTTACCTTGCTAGGCCTTTGGATTCTATCCATAATCACCTTGGTTATTTTTGGTATCCGACAAGCAAGCGAGCACGCTTTCGAAGAAAGTTATATTAAAAAAAACGAGCTCTTTATTAAAGCGAACGACACTTTAATGGTTAAAATGACGCATAGCGATAAATTCAACTCTAGCTTTAGCCGCGATGATTTTAAACTGGCTCATGATGACAACGGCAATAAGATTATGTATTCATCTGATGTTCGTATTATGGTAAAATCGACTTCCGATACCGTAGCCACACTTTCAATTATAAAAAGTGCCAACGGAAGAAACTATGAAACGGCTATAGCACGAGCAAAAAACATCAATTATCATTATGAAGTTAAAAACAAAACCTTGCTCCTAGATGCTTTTTTAACTACCGATATTAAAAATAAATACAACGATCAAGAAGTTGATATCATACTCTATCTACCAGAAAACACCGTGGTATATTTTAGTAGTAATACAGAAGACTTTATTAGACATAACAACCATGAAGGTCATTTGATATCTGACAAGAACACCAATCATTTTATCCGTATTATGGATAATAACTCGAAGTGTTTAGACTGTCCCGATGAAGATTTTAATGTTGAAGTCGACACCCCAGAAGTAAAAATTGACAGCGATGGCATTAAAGTCGAATCGGATGAAGTCAAAATCAATATTAGCAGTAAAGGCATCGAAATAAAATCTGATCAGTAACAATTCATCATTAAAAAACTACAATTCAATCATTTAATTTTCATCAACATATATATTCTAAAGATATTTATGACATCAAATTAAAAATCAAGCATTAATCATCATCAAAAAACGAACATTATGAGCACTTTAATCAAAATCATTGTAAGCACAGTATTAAGCTTCATGCTTCTTTCTTGTAATCTCGACATCAGTCCTGGAGAACGAGGTAATGGCCATGTAACCACCGAAACCCGCCCTACTAACGCAGCCTTTTCAACCATAAAAGCGGCCGAGGGTTTGGATGTTTATTTAACCCAAAGTGACGAAGTAAGCATTACGGTAGAGGCCGACGAGAACCTTCAAGAGCTTATTTTAACCGAAATTCAAGACGGGGTTTTAAAAATACACACCAAACACAATATTGGTAAATCTACCTCTAAAAAAGTAAGGGTGCATTTTAAAAACATATCTGAAATTATATCATCAAGCGGCAGTGATGTTAACGGTACTAATACGATAAACGCTGAAACATTAAGCCTAAAGTCAAGCAGCGGAAGTGATATGGAGCTTGAAGTGAACACCCAGACTCTACAGTGTAAATCGTCAAGCGGATCGGACCTCAAACTCTCTGGAAAAACCGTAAACCTATTGGCTGAAGCCTCAAGCGGAAGCGCTATAAAAGCAGCCGATTTATTTGCTGAAACTACAGACGCCAAAGCCTCGAGCGGAGCAGACATTACTGTAAACTCTTCTAATTCATTAATCGCCAAAGCCTCAAGTGGTGGAGATATTAATTATTTTGGAAACCCTGAAAAAGTAGAAAAAAGCAATAATCCTTCTGGAAGTATTAAGCAGAAATAGGCTGTAGGCGAAAAAAACTCATCTCAAGCATTTTCAATAATCAATAGTCTGAATTAAGACTTTAGCCACAAATAACTTATTTCACACAAACGACTAAAATTTAGCATACTGCATGACATCTGGGCTAAGTTTTAGTCGTTATTTTATTCTAGATACTTCTTGAAATTCCAAGTGCTAATCCGCGTATTTCTGCCAAACCTTTTAAACGTCCTATGGCCGTGTATCCTGAATATGCCGAATTGGAGTCCAAATCTTGTAACATTTGGTGTCCGTGATCGGGACGCATAGGCCACTGTACTTGTCTTTCTTTTTCAACCTCAAGTACTGCCTTTACGACCTCATACATATCGGTAGAACCATCTAGATGATTATCTTCATAAAAACTACCATTGGTTTCACGTCGTACATTTCTTAAGTGTAAAAAGTGAATACGTTTTGCAAACTTTTTAATCATTTTAGGTAAATCATTGTCTGGATTAGCCCCTAACGATCCTGTACAGAAAGTTATGCCATTGGCAGGGCTGTCTATAAACCCAATTAAATCCTCTAAATCTTGTTCAGACTTTATAATACGTGGTAAACCCATAATATCTATAGGCGGATCGTCGGGATGAATAGCCATAACAATGCCGTGAGCCTCACAAACCGGAATAACTTCATTTAAAAAGTAGGACAAATTAGCTTTTAAGTCGGCGTGCGATAAGCTGTCGTACTGAGCGATCATGTCCTTAAATACCGGAATAGATAAATCATCAACCGTACCAGGAAGTCCTTTAAGCACATTGTCTTCTAGCTGCTGTTTTTCTTTGGCACACATTTCAGAAAAACGCTGTTTAGCTTGCTGTAATACCTCTGTGGTATATACCAAATTGGCATCTTCTCGTTTCAAAATATAGCATTCAAAAATAGCCATTTCAATTTTATCAAAACGTAATGCTGTACTCCCATCATCCAGTTTCCAATGCAATTGAGTACGTGTCCAATCTAAAACTGGCATGAAATTATAACAGACCTTTTTAATACCACATGAAGCCACGTTAATTAAACTTTGTTTATAATGCGCTATACGTTTTAAATAATCGCCTTTTCGAAGCTTTATATTTTCATGAATGGGAATACTTTCGATAAAAGCCCATTCAAAGCCATGCGCTTCGATAGCATTTTTCACCTTTAAAATCTCTTCAACTTCCCAAATTTCACCATTTGCAATATGATGCAAAGCAGTTACAACCCCAGTTGCACCAGCTTGTTTTATATGTAATAAGGTTACGGGATCGTTTACCCCGAACCATCTAAATGTTTCTGTCATCTTTTGTTTTTTTAAACCCCGCTAAAAGCACTAAAGCCGCCATCAACAGGGATTACAATTCCGGTTACAAACTTTGAAGCATCTGAGCTTAAAAAGTGTACAGCTCCATGTAATTCGTTTGCTTCTCCAAAGCGCTTCATAGGAGTATTTTGAATGATCGTATGACCACGATCGGTAAAAGTTCCATCATCCTTTAACAATAAAGTTCTGTTCTGCTTTCCTATAAAAAACCCTGGTGCAATGGCATTTACACGTAATCCATCTCCATATTTTGTAGCCAATTCAACCGATAACCACTTGGTATAATTATCGATTGCCGCTTTAGATGCCGAATATCCAGCCACGCGCGTAATCGCTCTATCAGATGCCATAGAGGAGATATTAATAATAACACCTGTTCCTTTTTTAACCATTTCTTTACCGAAAACTATAGAAGGTACGATACTTCCAAAGAGATTTAAATCTACTACTTTTTTAAAATCGTCCATATCAATATCGAAAAACGATTGATCGGGCCCAATGGTAGCACCAGGCATGTTTCCCCCGGCGGCATTAATTAAAACATCAATCTTTTGGTATTTGTTCATAATGGCATCACAAACTTCTTGTAAACTCACTTTGTCCACAACATTACAGACAAAACCATCAACTTTATCACTAATGGTCTTGAGGTCATTTACAGTTTCATCAACCGTTTTTTGTTTATAATGCAAAACAATTACAGTTGCACCATTTGTAAGCAAATAGCCCGCCATACTATTTCCTAATACGCCAGCAGCTCCAGTGATAAGGATTACCTGGTCTTTTAAGTTAAATAAGTTCATGCGTTGTTTTTATTTTATTTTTAAACACTTAGGTTTTTGATATTTTTACTCAAAATACCACACCACATTTAGGTATGCTCATACAGAAAAAATGCTATCGAAACAATACGATTAGATCACATAAATGATCGTTAACAATCGACTAAATTGACCATAATAATGCAACCACTTACAAGATTATCAGAAATTTAGAGATCACATTTTAAAAGTACTCATGGGTTTAAAAGTCATGCGTACCCTAATTATTATCTTAGGCAAAAAGGTCTACTCTCTGATTGACAATTTAGAACAAAAAGTTTTTAAGTGTGTATGAAACACGAACAAATTAAGTTAAAGGTTTTGACAATTCCAAACGAGTTCAAAATACAAACAACTAAATTAAGGTCTAGATATGCCACGGAGGCTTTTTGATATTCCAGGGAAAGGACTAAATTTTGTATTTTGTAATATTCTGAATGCCATTTACCTAACACAAAACAACGCAGCAAGGTGTTTAAACACAAAACAAATGTATAACCCACACGAACTTGTTAATATATTATAGAATTATTATATATTAGCCTTAAAAAATAAAGGATGATTATAGGTTATAACCCTGAAGATAAAGTATATTTAGCAGTAGACTGCATTATTTTCGGATTTGACAATGAAGACCTAAAGGTCTTATTAATTCAAAGAGACTTTGAACCCGAACAAGGTAAATGGTCGCTAATGGGGGGGTTTTTAAAGCAAAATGAGACTTTGGACGATGCTGCAGCCAGAGTTTTACATCGGCTAACAGGTGTTCATGACATATACCTTGAACAGCTTTATACTTTTAGTGAAGTGGATCGTGATCCTGTAGCACGTACTATTTCGACCTCGTACTATGCTATTATTAATATTGAAAAATACAACGAAAAAATAAGCAAAAAGACAAACGCTAAATGGTTTAGTTTATCTGAAGTACCTCAGCTTATTTTTGACCATGATGATATGCTTGATAAAGCTATAAAAAGACTACGCAGAAGGACTTCTATTAATCCCATTGGTTTTGAATTACTTCCCGAAAAATTTACCATGCGTCAATTACAAAAACTTTACGAAGCGATTTTAAATAAAGAGTTAGATAAACGCAACTTTGTAAATAAAATTAATTCTATGGATGTGCTTATTAAATTGAAAGAAAAGGATATGAGCTCATCAACAAAAGGATCTTTTTTATATATTTTTAATGAAGAGCAATACAATGCCAAACAGGATAATCACTTCTATTTGAAACTTTAATTGGAAGTAATTCATTGTGGTTAAAAAAAATTGCTTTTCCATAAAATTAGGCTTTAAAACTATCCTACCTTAGACAGAATGAGTTTTTCTAGCACGGTTTCCACGCCTTCATCAGCATTACTTTTAGTCTCGAAACGCGCTATTTTCTTCACATCGGGATGCGCATTGGCCATAGCATAGCTGAAATAACCTAATCCTAACATTTGTAAATCGTTGTTATAATCGCCAAAAACTAAGGTTTCATCTGAATTCACATTCAATTTATTTTGAAGCTTGGATAATGCATAGCCTTTATTGGACTCCTTATGAGAAATATCAAGCCAGTTTTTTCCTGAAATCGTAACCTGTAAATCGTGAGTCATATCTTTCATAACAGGAAGAATGCAGGTTTCAGAAGATTCAAAATGGTAAACCGCTATCTTGAGGAATTCATCATCAATTACTTTGGTGATATCATCCACCACCTCATAAGACTTATAGTATTCGCTGAATTTAGCTATAAATACCTCATCCTTAGTTTCAATATAAGCCGCTTTTTTTCCGCATAAAACGATATAAGCTCCAGTAATTGTTCGCAGCTTTTCAACACATTTTTGTACATCTTCCTTAGATAATTGCAGCAACACCTCTGAAACATTATCATGTTGCATAAACCCGCCATTTTCAGCTATAATGGAAATCTCATCTTTTATTTGGTCTAGTTTATGAAGAATACTTTGGTACTGTCTACCACTAGCAGCCACAAAATGAACCTGATGTTTTTTTAAAGCTTCAAACTGACTAAAAAATCGTGCACTTACTTCGCCTTTAGGGTTAAGTAAGGTACCGTCCATATCTGAAACTACTAATTTTACCTTTGAAAAATCCATAATATTCTTTTTAAGACCAAAATACAATATTATTAAGAAGCTAAACGGTGATGCATATTTTTAAAATGTTAAAACAAAAAAAAAGCAGATGAAAATTAACTCATCTGCCTTTAAATTTATTCTTAAGAAAAATTATCTCTTAATAATGCGCTTATTAACAGCACCTGCTTTTCCTTCAAGTCTGAAAATATACATTCCTGATTTTAGGTTTGATATATCAACCGATTGACTTTGAATCGCTTGATTTAAAATCACTTTACCTGTTTGATCAAAAATAGTTAGTTTTTGGTATTGGCTTGCACCGCTAATATTAATGGTGTTTATAGCTGGGTTTGGCCATAAGGTTACAGCTTCAACCGAATCATTTCCAATTTTAGAAGCACTAGATTTTGATGTTGCTGTACTAGAATATCCAAATACTCTAAGCTCCTCAATACTAATCCAATCTCCAGAATAATCATTGGCACCAGTTACTGTGATTCTAACATATCGAGCATCAATTTCATTAAAAGAATCTGCAATTGGAGATGAATTAGAACCTCCAGTTGAATTACTAGTTCTGTCTACAACTTCAGTATACGAACTTCCGTCTTCAGAAACTTCAATTGTATATTGGTAAGCACGGTCACCAAAACAAATAACTTCAGTACTATTAACGGTATATAAACCACCTAAATCGATCACTGTCCACTCAGGGTATGATTCTGCAGACCATCTTGAGTCTTCATCACCATCTACTAAATTAGAGGCTGGGTTATGAGATTGTTGGCTAGAAAAAGTTACCGATTTTCCTAAAGCCACATTGGTAGAATCTGGAGTTGGCTCACCACCGGTATTGCTACCATCACCTGGGAAAACAGCTAATTCTAATAAACTTACCCAGCTACCTGTGTAAGTGTCTGCACCAGTAACCGTAATTTTTACGTATCTAGCATTAATACTATCAAAAGCATCTATAATTGGACTTGATGCCGATCCTGGTGTTGAGTTATTAGTTCTGTCTACAACTTCGGTATAAGAACTTCCGTTTTCAGAAACTTCAATAGTATATTGGTAAGCACGATCGCTATAACATACTAACTCTGTACTTCCAATATTTTGAACGGCACCTAAATCGATAGTAGCCGATTGTGGGAAACCTGAAACAGACCATCTTGTACCTGTATCACCATCAACAAGATTAGCCGCGACATTAGATCCATCGGCAGATCCAGTTCCTGATACATTTTTATTTAATGCTAAATTCGTATCGACTGATGGATTTGATGCTTTTAATACAGTAACATTAGTTGAATCTGTATAATTTCCATCTGAAGTTGTTACAGTAATTGTTGCTGATCCTTCTGAATGTGCAGTCACTACACCTGTAGAACTTACTGAAGCTACAGCATTATTATTAGAGCTATAGCTCACACTTTTATTAGAGGCATCTGAAGGACTTACAGAAGCAGATAATTCTTGAGTTCCACCAATAGCTAAACTAACTGAACTAGGGTTTAAAGATACACCCGTAACATCGATAGGAGCGGTTGATCCACCACCGTGATCTACTAAGAAATCATATACTAATACTTCACCATAGTTATCTGGATCGTCTGTAGCATCGCCTTCCTTTTCAGGGTTACTTTGCGTATAGTTACCTACTTTAAAATACGTTTGATCGTAGTTTAAGTCCATGACATAGTCGTTACCATCGGCTCTTACTAAGTATGAAGAGGCATTTCCGCTGTTAAAAGCGTTTAATAAGTTTCCATCTTCAGCATAATAACAATAGTGCTTACCATCTTCAACTAAAAAGATAACTTCATGGATATCTCCTAAGTTATAATCTGTTTTAATGCTTACATCATCACGTAGTTTTCCTCCATTGAATGATAAAAATAAATGTGAATTTTCTAATCGCATTACCATAGAATCGTCGATACCATCGGCTTTATTTCCATGAATTTGCGTTGCTACTAAATGAGATTTAGTAATTGGTAAATGTGTGATGGCTTGTTTTACATATATCATATGCGAACCTTCAGTCGTCCAATAGATATCTTTACTTCCATCAACTTCTCTTTCTCTAAGTTCTGAACGGATGTAACTTGAATTAGGTGTTGTTCCGTTATCACTTCTTATTGGCGCTCTAAAAACGATAGCATCGCCAGAATTGTTAACATAAAAGAATTCGTTTGATTTTCCACACAATTGTTTTTCTTCTACACCATCTGGATAAGTAATTTTCCATTGGTTACAATTACGCATGAGGTCTGAGGGAGCTTGTGCCGTTCCTATTTGAAAGGCCCCTAAAAATAGGGTTGCGCATACCGCCAATTTGCTTATGCGACTTGATAATGTTAGATTCATTTTAATTTAGTTTAAGTTGTTTTAATAAAACCATTTAATTGGTTAATCAAACTGGTTAATTAATGTGGTGAACCAATTTAATTTTATGCAATGTATATGAAACAACTCGAACTAACAACTGACAACCAACAATTTAAACACTGCAAAACCTATATTTTCGATGAAATACATTATTTTGAAGCTTTTTCTTACTAACTACTAATAAAATATCCCCTAAAATATTATCACATATATATATTTTGATATGATTTTTTAACAAATACTCAATTTAAACTCCTATGGTTAGCTCATAAAAAAAGCAGATGACTAAAATCATCTGCTTTTTTGACCTAAATTCAAATTCTAAGACGGGTTAATACATCCTTTCTTGTTTAATTTTTAATAATTCGCTTATTAATAACTTTATCATTACCAATAATTCTAAAAATATAAACGCCTGAGTTTAGGTTTGAAATATCTACCGAATCTCCTACTAACGGTTGATTGATTACGACTTTACCGGTTTGATCGAAAACCATTACCGATGACGCCGTATCTAGCCCACTAATATTTACCGTGTGACTTGCTGGGTTTGGCCAAAGCGTAACCATTTGTAAACTGTCGTTTTCTAATTTAGAACTGCTTGATTTTGATGTTGCTGATGAATAACCAAACACTCTAAGCTCCTCTATACTTATCCAATCTCCAGAATAACTATTGGCACCCGAAACTGATATTCTCACATACCTCGCATCAATTTCGCTAAAGTCATCTGAAATTGGAGCCCCATTTGAACCTCCTGTAGAATTATTAGAACGATCGACAACTTCGGTAAAGTTATTACCATCTTCAGAAACCTCTATGGTATACTGATACGCTCGATCGTTAAAACAAATAACCTCGGTGCTGTGAATGGTGTAAAGTCCTCCTAAATCTACAATCGCCCATTCTGGATAGGTTTGAGCCGACCATCTAGAATCTTCGTCACCATCAACAAGGTTAGCGGCTGGATTAGTCGATTGTTCGCTAGAATATGACACCGATTTTTCTAAAGCCACATTGGTAGAAGTTGGTGTAGGCCCAGACCCGCCACCTGTTAAGGTTAACTCATTAAAGTAAACAGTAGCCTCACCACTATCTTGTAGATAGACACCATTTTTCCAATAACTTGGGAATGACCAAAAAGATACATCGACATTGACTAATTCTGTACCATTAACCTCAACGATCATATCGCCAGAATCTATAGTAATATCACAATCAAAATAGCCGCTAGGTGTCGCTCCAAGATCGATATGAGTTGTACTTACTCCTGCAGCATCAACTTTAACTGCAGCCCATAAATGGTCATCACTTTGGTAAACACGTAATAAAGGTTTATTTGGCCCACTACCAACATTGGCATCATCATGAATTTGCATGATGGTTAACTGCTCACAGGTTTGCTCTATAATATTTACATTGGCGTGAAGCGTTTGAGAACTCCCATCGACATACCAGTTTTCTAGGAATCTTAATTCCGATCGTTGCGATGTTCCTCCTGAATCTCTAGTTTGATAAAACGCTAATTTATCGCCATCGGCAACATAAAATGTATTTGAAGCATAGCCAGCAATAATTTCGGCGTCGGTAGCTTCTGTGCCACTTAACGGCGATTGTAATTTACACTGCACTAAATAATCTTGAAACTTAACTAAATCGTAAGGCACAGTACCGTTATTAGCACTCCCATTTACGGTTACCACAGTTGTATCGGTAAAATCCCCATCATCTGTAGTTACTGTAATATTAGCCGAACCTTCTGAAACTGCCGTAACCACACCGTTAGCATTTACTGTAGCCACATTGGTATTGCTACTACTGTAACTTACCTCTTTATTAGTCGCATCACTCGGACTAACACTTGCCGAAAGTTGCTCGGTATCGCCTTCATCTAAAGTTACATTTGAAGGTGTTAATGACACTGAAGTTACCGCCACTGTTGATGGCGCATCTTCGCCAGCAAACACACGAAGCTCTAATAAGCTTACCCAGCTTCCGGTATATGAATCTGCTCCTGTTACTGTAATTTTTACAAATCGGGCATCAATGCTATCAAAAGAATCAGCAATCGGATTTGAAGTTGTTCCTCCCGATGTGTTGCTACTTCTGTTGACCACTTCGGTGTAATTGCCATTCTGGGCATTAGATACCGAGATAGTATATTGGTAAGCTCTATCATTATAACATACCAATTCGGTACTTCCTAAAGTGTATACAGAACCTAAATCGATTGTTGCCGTTTGTGGAAAGCCGGAAACCGACCATCGTGTGCCTGTATCGCCATCAACCAAATTAGATGCCACATGAACTCCATCGGCTGTACCCGTACCTTGCACCGATTTATTTAAAGCTACATTATCACCTACCGAAGGTGTTGGCGCTTCTTCAACGGTCATATTTATAGTATCGGTATACCCACCATCGTCGGTAGTTACGGTAATAGTAGCATGACCTTCAGCATGACCGGTAACAACACCATCTGAATTTACTGAAGCCACACTCGAACTACTCGTACTATAACTCACGCTTTTATTCGATGCATCGGAAGGACTTACTGTAACAGATAAAGATTGAGATTCTCCAACAGACAGATTTAAATTGCTAGCTGAAAAAGCCACAGAAGACACTTCGACATTTCCTGATGAAGCAGCTTCTTGTGTTACTTGAATCGTTTGGTTAGACACTCCAGAACCACTTACTGTAATAGTTCCTGAGCGCTCTGAATCGGCTGTATTTTCTTGAACAGTAACGTTAATAGTACCATTACCAGAATCAGAAGATGGCGATACTGTAATCCAAGATTGGTTATCAGTAACCGCCCAACTTACGTTTGAAGACACGTTTACTGTTGCTGTGTCTCCTTCCGCAGGAAAATCACTCAAAGAAGCCACTGATAAATAATCACCTGAGCTTCCGTTACCTGTAGCATCCAAAAAGCTAGCACCTACAGAAACACCAACCATACTATTGGTATGTGGTGCAAAAGTTGCAGAACCACTAGCACCACTCACCTCGTGAGCACCAGCATCCATATTAGAATTCGGTCTTGTACGTCCTTCAATATCGTTATTTACAGTAGAACTATAAGCGCTACCGGCTGCATTTGCCGCTGCCCCTGAAGCACTAGGCTTAAAAATTTCACCGCTAGCCGAAAAATTAGCGTTGGCTTCTGTAATTCCAGAATCTGAAATACCAATAGGTGCACCTCCAAAAATATTGCCCTCGTAAGTCATGCCTTGTCCAGTTCCAGAAATATCACCACTTACAATATTCGATTCTGTACTATAAACAACATTATAAGCTAAAACCCCAGTTGGATCGTAGCTGGAACGATCGTTATAAAAAATTGGCGATTCCACATTATATAAGGTATTAAAAGCAACCACGATACCATCTACTTTTTGATAGCCGTTAGTAGTTCCTCCAGAAGTATCAGATCCTCCTACTAGCGTGATACCATTATTCCATTTATCGCCACTACTCACCACATCTTGAATGTAGTTGTTGGTAATAACATGGTAACTATCGGTGATTCTAATACCCCCTGTACCTTCAACATTTTCTCCTAGAAAATAATTTCCTTCTACTTTAGCACGCGCTCCATGTCGCATCACTAAAGAACCTCTACACCTTCTAAAAGTGTTGTTGCGGTATACGTTATCGGCACTTTTGTTGGTTATAATTTCGTTTTCACCATCAGCTTTGTAAAAATAATTACCTTCTACAGTTACGCTTGCACTTTTATCTTGAAATTCGCTTGTACCAACTCGAATTGTTTCACTGTCGCCAGAATGCGTTGTAGAGGGGTCACGCTTAATATAATTATAGAAATAATTGTTTCTTATGATATGCCCTACAGGGTTATAATCATTATACTCTAGTTCTACCAATACTAGAGCTCCTGGGCTATTTTTGTTAAGAAAAGAACAATTTTCAACCACGTTATTGGTACCATAAAGTACTATCCAGCGGTGTTTATCTGTACCACTAGGGGTTAGATTATTAAATCCGCAGTTTCTAATGGTTGAATGATTGGCGTAAGCACTACTCTTTCTAAATTGAATGTGATTATTACTGCCAGGCCCACCATTCCAGTAGAACCCATCGATAACAACATAGTCTCCAGAAATATCCATATTGGTTAAGCCCGTAAAGACTGCGCTCCCAGGGGTTTGTGCTCTTAAGATAATCGGGTTTGAAGCAGTTCCGTTTGCAGTGAAATTAATTCTTTGTTCATCACTGTAGGTTCCGTTGGTCCAAGTAACCACATCTCCAGGAGATAGGCTTAATGCGTTAAACTCATCGGCTGAGCTAACGGTGTAATCGGCGCCATAGGTCTGTAAAGCGCACAAAAGGGTCGTAACGAAAAGAGCCATGCGGCCAATTCGTTTAAATAAAAAATGTTTCATTTAAGTTTAGTTTAAGTTTTAATTAAAAAAATGGTTTAATTGGTAAATCAAACTGGTTATTCAAAGTGGTGAACCAGTTTGATTCTTACGCAATGTAAAAGAAAGAAGATAATTTAACAACTGAAAATCAACATTTTAGACAAACAACACGTTAATTAACATTTGAAACGAATTCGATAAAAAGTATTTTTCATGATTAAAACACATATCAAAACACTTGAAAACTGTTGCTATATCTACATTTAAAGCTTCTGAATTTTATAAAATATTATTGTTGTCCGATAAAAAACAGAATTAGCTAAAAAAGCTTTGGTGTTGGCCTTTTTTATTGATCGCACTCTTTATTTTGAAAACAGAACCTCCTTATGGGTCAAAAAGGCTTAATTGCCCAATGTTTTTGGTTGTAATCTCTTCCCAATTAGCTTCTGGGTTTTTCAGGAATTTGAACAAATCGATATATGTCATCAAATGGTATCGTATGACGGACATCATATTGGAATAAGCCCAGTTTCTTTGGGCTTTTCTTTGGATCACAAGCATAATGAGCTGGATTATCAAACTGACCCAGATTTGTATTTCGATGGCATTTTGATTGTCTCCCAAAAAATACTTTAGCGGAAAGTTCTGTTTAAGCCGCTTGAACATCGTCTCAATCTGCCACCTATTTTTATAGATGTCGGCTATTTTGTCTGCATCAAGATCATAATTATTAGTGATGAACTCATAAACTTTTTGGTGCTTTTCGTGCCAAAAAGCGATTCTCCTCAGGGAAAAAGCGTTGCCGTTTTTGTCCGTAAGCCCTATTTTTTCGTCCTTTAGGACAGCATCGTCCACTTTATTGGAGATATCAAACTCTTCAAGGCTTGTATAGCGAGCATTGTCCTTTTGCCGAGTCACAAAGTAAACATCTTCCAGTGTCCATTTTTGGTATTGCTCATAATCCACATACCCTTTGTCAAAAACCACATAAGAGCCCTTCTTGAGTTCCAGGTCTTTTAAAAAGGTGTGGTCGTGCGTGGCCGCGCTTGAAAACTTAATCAGACAAGGAACGTCTTCCATGGCGTTTATCATAGTATGCATCTTGATACCTCCTTTCTTTTTGCCGTTGAGCGGGTTCCTTCCTACACCTTTAAGAATGTCACTAAATAGGGGGATGGTCGAGGAATCAACGATTTTAAGGTTCTTCACTGCAGGTTCTAAGGGTCTGCTGTCCGATAAAAAGCGATGGTAACGTTTGTAGAGTAAATGATAAATATCGGCAAATACTTCAGAGCTTCTTCTCCTGTTAGCATCTGACAAGGTACTGCGTTTTGGAAAGTCCGTGAGTCCTAGATGGTTGATCTTTCCCTCGCAGGCAAGCATAATACTGGAAACCTCACGAAGTGAGCTACAGCCACTGATCACGGTAAATACCATAGTGGCCAAATGCTCATAGGTGGTAAACTTTTTGGTATAGCGATCGCTGTTGTGCTTTTTGGCTGTCCGATGAACATCTTTGGGCAAAATGAAATTTAATACCTGTTTGATTATGGGTTGTCCGCTAAAGTTTTTACTTTTATTCATATCTTGGATGTGTGATAACTTCAAGATACAAAATAAGCGGGAAATCCTATCTTGGAAATCCCGCTTTTTAAATCTTTTATCGGACACTAATGATAAAATATATAAAAAAACAAGTCAAAAATTACATTTATGAAAACCAGATAAAAAGTGTTTTTTTGTTAGAACGAAGATTCAAGTTTTGGTTTTGAGGTTTTAGAAATGTCTTTTTCAAAAGAAAAGTGACTCTTTTCAGAATCACTTATGTGTTTTTTGCTTCGACAGGATTTAAATAATTCATAAAAACCCTCGTTGCAAATGATCTAAACCGTCTTGCTTAAAAATGTGAAAAACATTTTACGTAAAACAGTGTAGATCATTTAGTCGGGATGACAGGATTTGAACCTGCGACCACACGGCCCCCAGCCGTGTACGCTAACCGGACTGCGCCACATCCCGATATTTACTTTAATTTATTTAACACACTTGACATTAGATGGACAACTCAAAATAAAATCAACTATTATCTTCTAAATATCTCTTAATTCCACGTTTCTTTATTTTTGTTTCTATCAATATAGCATCTGTACGACTGCTAAAACTATAAGTTTTGATCAAAACCCAAGGAACTCCTTTACTTGTGTATTTAGCCCCTCTTTGATTATGAGTAGCTAAACGTTTATCCACATTCTTGGTTTGTCCAACATAATATCGGTTAAGTGTCTCACTAAATATGATATAAACTAAATACTCCATTTAATTTTTTGGCTTTCAAAACGACCATCACGCTGCAAGCGTGATACGCTAACCGGACTGCGCCACATCCCGATTTAAATCATGAGATAAAGTATCTTGTGATTTTAATGAAATTGTTTTAAAAGTAGACAACTTGTTACTTGTCAGGTTGAGCTTGTCGAAACCCAAAGGGGTGCGGGTACATGAAGATATTTCGACAAGCTCAATATGACACAGTTATTGACTTTTAAATCAATTTTAGATTTTATTTTAATTGTAGGTTGAAGTAGCGACTTCAAAATCGGCATCCTTAGACGCTAAGTAACGTTCTGCATCAAGAGCTGCCATACAACCAGTACCAGCCGCTGTAATGGCTTGTCTGTATACATGATCGGCGGCATCACCGGAAACAAATACACCATCTATATTCGTTTTAGAAGTACCAGGCACATTAATAATGTATCCTGTCTCATCTAAATCTAAAAACCCTTTAAAAATATCGGTGTTTGGTTTGTGTCCAATGGCCACGAAGAAACCAGTTGCTGGAATCTCATGTTTTTCTTTAGTTACTTTATTATAAACACGTACACCGTTTACTACTTGTCCGTCACCTAAAACCTCATCAGTTTCCGTGTTAAACAAAATCTCGATGTTTTCTGTATTCTTAACGCGATTAGCCATAATTTTAGAGGCTCTAAACTCATCTCTACGAACAAGCATGGTCACTTTTTTACAAAGCTTTGATAAATAATGCGCTTCTTCACAGGCAGAATCACCAGCACCAACAATAACAACTTCTTGATTTCTATAAAAGAATCCGTCGCAAACCGCACAAGCAGAAACTCCGCCTCCAAGTTTTAAATATTTTTGTTCTGAATCTAATCCTAAATATTTAGCAGACGCCCCTGTTGAAATAATAACGGTATCACAGTGAATCTCTTTTTCGTCGTTTACCCAAACTTTATGTACATCGCTAGAGAAATCAACTTTGGTGATCCAACCATCACGCACATCGGCTTCGAAACGCTCTGCTTGCTTTTGCAATTCCATCATCATTTCTGGTCCAGTAACACCTTCTGGATATCCAGGAAAATTCTCAACCTCGTTAGTCGTTGTTAATTGACCGCCTGGTTGTGTACCTTGATATAAAACAGGATTCATGTTTGCTCGAGCAGCATAAATAGCAGCTGTATAACCAGCTGGTCCCGATCCTATAATAAGGCATTTTACTTTTTCTATTGTTTCAGACATAATCTTAACTTTTTAACATCACAAAAGTAGCTTTTTTGTTAGAAAACTTACAGTTAATTTATCAACAGTTTTTATATATTGATAATAATAACTTATAGCTACAAAAAAGCCCCAAAAAACGGGGCTTTGAATCATTTTATTTATAAGATAAATTAGCTACTGAATTTGTGCTTCAGCTCTATTATCTTCAATCTCGGCAGCATCTTTTAAAGCATTGTAAAGTCTCGCATTTACGATACTTGTTTTTTGTTGCTCAACACGATTAGCAGCCGCTTGATAATTTTCTAATTTTACTGCAGGTGTTACTTTAGTAACTTGAATAGCATACACCCCTTTTTCACCTTCTAACAAACCAGAAGTTTCTCCTTCATTAAGTCCAAAAGCAGCTCCAACTACAAAAGGTTCTCTTCCAGCTCCAGAAATTGTTGGATTTTTCATGTTGATCCCTGTAGCTGTTTTAACAGACGTTTTTTCAGCAGCAGCGATTTCTTCTAAAGCAGTTGCTGAAATTCTATCTTTAATCATTTCAGCTTTTCTTTGTTTTCTAAGAATAGGTAAAACACGTGCTGTTGCATCATCAACAGACATTAAACCTGCTTTGTTTTGAGCGACAACCTGTGCGATAACATAACCACCAGGAATGTTAAATCGTTTGATATCACCAACTTCTACATCTTTTTCAAAAGCCCAACGTACAATTGGTCTTTGATTTCCAACACCAGGAATACTTTCGTCTAAAATTTTAATACCATTAACTGGTCGAACTGTGAACTTATTTTCTTTGGCTACAGTTTCAAAATCGCCTTCACCTGCTTTTATTTCGAAGTTAGAGGCGTCTCTAAATACTTTATCTGTAGTCGCTTCCGATGGTTCAATTTTTCTAGCTATAGTCCCTACTTGAACGGCTTTCTTAGGGTCTTTAAGTCCTTCAATTTCTATAATATGGAAACCGAAAGCTGTTTTTACAACACCTAAGTCACCTACTTTACCTCCAAACTCGAAATCGTTAAATTCTGGAACCATAGAACCATAAGCATGCCAATCGTAGCGCCCTTCATTAGAAACACTTCCTTGATCTGAAGAATACTCGGTAACAAATTCTGGGAATTTAGAACGATCTGTTTTTAAAACAGCTAATAAACTATCGGCAGTAGATTTAGCTTGCGCCTCGGTTTGTGTCACTTGGGGAGCAGCACTTCTAGCCCCTAAGAAAGGGATTAAAATATGTCTAACCTTAGCTGAATCTGGAATTTGTTTTACAGCAACAATTTTTGAAATTTTAAAATATCCCAATTCTTTGTAAGGCCCGTAAACTTGAACTTCTTCTAAATTAAAAATAGCATCAGCATGTTCTTCAGGTAAGTTTTCTTTAAATAAGAAACGGTTATTGAATTTAATATCTGAAGCAGCAACAGAGTTGATATAATCTTCATTATCGGTAGCTTCAGCAAAAGGTGTAATGACATTCTTTCTACCATTTGCATCAACCAACTGACCTTTTTTATATCTGTTCAGCTCTTCTTTAATCATGTTTTCATCTTCTACAGATGCTTCCTCGTTAAACTGAACAAAACGAATATCTCTTGAAGCCTCTACTTCAAATTGTTTTTTATTTTCATTGATATATTCTGAGATGTCCGATTTACTAATTTTCACAAGACTATCAGGAATTGAAGTATACGCTACTTGTACATATTTAAGGTCCACTTTGTTACCTTCTAATTGGTGTTCTAATTCCCCTTCGGCCAAAGTCCCTGTTAAACCGGCTTTAACCATATTATAATAGTTTTGGTTAAGCGCATTTGCAGCGATTTGCTTTTCGTAATTTACCCAGCTTTGAAAACCTGCAGGCGAAGTTTCTTTAAGATTAGCGATATATTCATTTAATTTATTCTCATCGAATATGCCAGCTTCATTTAAAAACTCAGGGCTTGTAGCTAAAGATGTTCTCAATAAATCTCTCATTTGATCTTTCTCTACAGTAATACCTAGCTCTTCGAACTGCGACTCCATAATGGCTTGTCTTACTTCTTGCTCCCAAACACGATTCATTACTTGGGTATTTGTAGCCGTTGGCCCCGCTTGTCTTTGCGCGATTTCAACTTTTTGTAAAAAGTCTTCACGTGTAATTTCTTTACCGTTAACCGTAGCAATAACATTTTGAGATTTTGCTGTAAGTGCATCAGAGTTTTTGAATAAATCTGCTAATACAAAAGCAAAAAGTGCTAACGCAATAATTAATATTAAGAATAGTGAACGTTGTCTAATCTTGTTTAAAACTGCCATTTGTAAATTAAATTTTTAATGTCCCCTTTGGGGATTTCTAGTTAAGTTGCTGTCATTTATAGACTAACTGACAAAAATATCGTGCGCGAAAATACCATTTTCCTTTTAATAAAAAAAGTAGAACTTTGTATTTTAATCGTCATCTAGTACAATAAGTTCGACCAAATCAATTTTAGTATTCGAGACTTCTAAAATGGTGAATTGAAAGTTGTCTATTTTTACGATTTCATTTTGAGCAGGAATTTCTTCGGTATGATTCACAATAAGGCCTCCCAGGGTTTCATAGTTCTCACTTTCAGGAAGTTCCAGTTTGTAATTTTCATTAATATAATCCACTTCTAAACGTGCAGAGAATTTATAGGTTTCATCATCTAGAACATCTTCAATAAGATCTACAGAATCGTGTTCATCTTCAATTTCACCAAACAATTCTTCAACAATATCTTCTACAGTCATGATACCCGAAGTACCTCCATACTCATCGAGCACCACGGCAATACTTCTTCTTTTTTTGGTAAGCACGCTAAGCACATCTTTAATCAGTACCGTTTCTGGAACGAATTCAACAGGGGTAATCATCGATTTGATGTTTGTAGATTTTCTAAACAACTCGAAGGAATGCACGTAGCCAATAACATCGTCGATGGTTTCTTTATATACCAAAATTTTAGTACGTCCCGTTTCGGTAAATAAAGCGTTTAATGATTTTATGGAATCGTTAATTTCAACGGCAATAATTTCTGTTCTAGGAATCATCACCTCTCTAGCTTTTACTTCCGAAAACTCTAGGGCATTTTGAAAAATCTGAATCTCACTATCGACATCATCATGCGCTTCAACAGACTGCATTTGCTCACTAATATAGTTTCCTAACTCCACTTTGGTAAATGCCAATTGTATTTGATCGCCTTCCGTTTTAAAAAACACTTTTAAAATGATATCGGAAATCCAAATCACAAAATCGGACACCAACGAGAAAAAGAAATAGAAAAAATAAGCAGGAATAGCCAAAGCTTTAATGAGGCTATTGGCATAAATTTGAAAAAAAACTTTAGGCAAAAACTCGGCTGTAATTAATATTACTAAAGTTGAAATAATGGTTTGTGAGAGCAAACTTAAATCGGTTAATAAATAATCTAGAAAACCATAAGATGTAGGTAGAAGCGATTGAAACCAACTTACTAATAAATCGCCCATAAAAAAACCATATACAACCAAGGCAATGTTATTACCAATAAGCATGGTAGTAATAAACTTTGATGGTTTGGCGGTAAGTTTTCTTAAAACCCGTGCCAATACGCCATCTTGCTTCTTTTCAATCTCGACATGGATTTTGTTTGAAGACACATAAGCAATCTCCATACCTGAGAAAAAAGCAGAAAGTATTAAAGATGCAATTATAATAATTACATAAACGCTCATTTACTTGGAATTATCTTTATCATCATATTTCCTTCTAAATTTCCCTCGGAAGAAAAACATAAAAATAGCCAAACCTCCTAATGCCATAGATATATAAGCTTTATCCGGATTGACCTCCCATTTTACGGCACCATCATATAAAAACAAAGCGGCGAATACTAAATAAGCATATTGAAAAATCTTAGAATATTTCATGATTGATATTTAATTTTACTAATGTGTAAAGGTAATTAAAATTGAGAAAGTCGCTTTTTAATAAAGCGTTTTATTCTTCTAGGGTAATAATGCCGGTAACTTCTAGAACTTCGGCATTTGTGAATTTTGCATTGGAGTCGAAGCCATGCCCATTAATAATATCTTGCTCCGATTTGAAAGAAACATGCTCGTTGGTGTAAAGCCATTCATTTTTTTGATCATAATACAACTGATCTGTTTTTAACACCCGATTATCGTGGGTAGTAATCACAACATTTCCTTGCATATCAATCAACTCGGTTTCGGTATACCTAATAGCATAATCGGCAACTACGGTACTCTTTCTATTTTCTTCATGGAAAATATCCAATTGAACGCCATCTACAAATTCATTAAAAGGGAAGTCTCTGTTTGAATAATCTAATGTTTTTGTACTGATAAGATTAGCAGCTACTCGCCCTGAATCGGTATATTTTAAGTTGAGATTATAGTCTACACCGATGGGTTCATTTTCAGAAATCCCAATTTTTTGGACTTCTTTAAAATTATCTTGGCATGAAAAAAACATAGCCACAGTAAAAACTGTGACTATGTTTAAAATTTTATTTGAAATAAGGGGCTTCATTAGATACTTGGCACGGTTACCGAAGCACCAATCCAACAACCAATATTAATAGTTTGGCCAGCTCTTCCAGAACTAAAGATCTCAGCTTTTTGAGGTGCTTTATGCAAGTAATTTGCTGCAGATTTAGCTGCTGCACTAGACATGGTTGGATCTACTCTAGCCGCTTTTTTAGCTTCATCGGCAGCTAACCAATACACAGCTCTTTTATCAAAATTATCCTTACCACAATCATTGGCACTTGCTGCATACATCGCTGCAATAGCAATATGAGGTCTTCCGTTAGACGGGTTAAGACTAAGTGCTTTTCTATAGTAATCTCTTGCTTTAGAATAACTGTGTTTCGCTTTAAACTTGGTAGCAACTCTGTAGTAAAGTTTAGACTTTTTAAAGTTGTCTGTTTCTAAACTGATAGCTTGCTCGTAAAATTTAATAGCTTCATTCGTTTTGTTTTCTTTATCCTTTAAGATCCCTAAGTAATAAGCAGAGTTTGCCGACGGACTTAACTCATGGTAAGCATTTACCAATTTAAAGAATAAAGGATCGCCTGTACATTCTTTTTCAGACATTTTCCCTGCAGCTCTTTGTAACCAAACAGCATTAGTTTTATTCGCTTCGAAGTCTTTTTTGTATAAAGGAATAAGGTTTTCACAGTTTGCTCTATCCCCTAATTTTTGATCGATACCAGAAGCAATTTGATCGTAAGCTTTTAAGTAACTTTCATAGTACTTTTTATATTTTGCTTCTTTTTTAGTTAAAGCCGTACCAGCTTCTTCCTTTGCGATTAATTTGTTTAAGTCTTCAGAGTAATTTTGGATTTCACCTTCAACTTTTTCAGCGATATCATCATATTTATTGAATAAATCGGCTGCAGGCTTTTTACCTGCATCATATAAATCAACCATTAAAGAGAAATACGTGTATAAACTTTTAGGGTTTGTAAAAGTCTCTTTATCTAATTGATAAGCCTCATCAAAACACTTGTATAACTCCTCATCTGTTTTCTTTAAAACATCTCTGTTGTCGTATAATAACTGACAAGACTTAGCTGCATACTCCCCTTTAGGCGTTTTAGATGCAAAGTGTAAGGCACGCTCATCCCATAATTTCACAAGATCATTAATAAAAGCAACTTTTTCTGCTCCTTTTGCCTTATCAATTTTGTGGTCTAAGATTTTCTCTCCATCTGCATAGATAGCATTACTGTACTTTGGACATTTTTTTCTAACGGCCATCCATGGCTCGTAAGCCGCGTCGTAATTTTTAGCTTTCGCATACTCATGAAATATTGAAAGTTTTGAAATGCACTCTTCATCTTGCTGTGCAAAACCAAAATTTAATCCAATAAATAAAAGTGTTAAAAATGTGATTTTTGTCTTCATAATTATTTTAATCTGTTAATCGTACTTTCTCTTTGAAACCATCTATCGTTCAAAGATAGACTTATTTGAAAATTTATAAAATTCTCTTGTATCAAATTACTTTCTGTGGTTCCACGTTTACCAAATTCCAGGCCTAAATTTGCATTTGAAAACAGTCTATTATCCCCAACTGGAAGTCCTGCTCCAAAAGATATGCCAAACTCTTTAATTGACTCATCATTAATATTTAAACCCGACTTCTCCATTCTTAAACCACCTCTATAAACTACACGCTTAAAGTAGTTTGAGAAAGAGTTATACTGCGGAATTAAAAAACCTCCAAAAGATAATCTGGAACTGTTTTCGTACTCTGCCCCTGTGTTATCATACAAAGGATTTCCAAATTCACTAGTATTTTGCGCCATGTATTCGGCTCCTAAAAACCAACTTCTTGGCTGGCCAATACCTACACCAAAGGTAATTCTTGAAGGCAGAGTTAAATCGGTTTCCTTTAATCCTTTATTCTCTAAATTGTCTTCAATGGTATTTAATGCAGACTCTACGCCTGTGTTTGAATTGATAACAATGGTTGAGAAACTACGTTCATTAACCGAATGCAAATTACTTTGAGCCGTATACGTTAATCCAGATACTAACTCTAATCTTTCGGTAAGCATTCGTTTATAAGAAACCCCAAGATTAAAATTAACACCACTTAAATCCGATCGATTATCCTCACGTGTTTGATATTGGGTTGGGATTTCGCCGTCATACTGAAAAGCAATAATACTATTTTGAATATTTCCAAAATTATACTGCACATCGGCACCAACCGAAAGCCCACTTAACAATTGGTAACCCACTCCTAGGAATACTTTATTAATTCCGCCTTCGCCTCTAAAACGATTTCCTAAATTACCATCATCATTTAAATTATCAAGTTTATAACCTACCGAGCTATAAGGCATGATACCAACACCAAAGCCTAATTTCCCAATTGGGAAAGACATCGCTAAATAATTAAAGGTTGTAGATGATGTTTTTCCTTTATCGGTTTCACTTTTAAGAGTTGTACTCTGGTAAGACCCACCAACCGTATACTTAACCGGTCTACTTTTTCCACCCCAAGAAGCCAGGTTCTCACCTCCAAAAGAGGCCGGGTTTCGTAAGTTAACATGAATACTATCATTATATATACTCAAACCTCCCATACTCCTGTTTTCAACAGTTCCTTTAAAATTGAGATTACCAATCCCATAATATGAATACGGAGAAACTGTTGATTGCTGGCTATGACCTTTAATTGCAAAAATTACAATAAAAACTAATACAAGTTTTTTTATCATTCGTTTGAGTTAAGTTGTAAAATATAGTTCAATCCTTCTAAAAGGAAATTAGAATGGGCAAATATGCTACTTTTTAATTGTTTAGACAAGAATTTCGTATCCCCTCCTGTTAAAATAACTGTTAAATCTGAATATTTATTTTTATAACTCGATATAGTACCGTCAATTTCATGAAGCACACCATGCACCACACCTGAATGAATGGAAGCCGCTGTAGAGTTCCCTATGAGACGCTCTGGAATAGTTAATTCTAATAGCGGTAATTTTGCAGTTAAATTATTTAAAGCCTTATATCGCATGCTTAATCCTGGAGAAATAGCTCCGCCTAAATACCTGCTTTCGGCTGATATAAAATCGTAAGTAATGCATGTTCCAGCATCAATGATGAGTACATTTTTATTTGAAAAGCGCTTCACTGCGGCACAAACTAAAGCGATACGATCGACGCCTAAAGTATTTGGTGTAGCATAATCATTTATAAAGGGAAATTTTAATTGAGCATCTAGAACAAGTAAGTTGAAAGCTTTTTTTAAATTTTCTATTTGATCGCTACTTAAATGCCCTACGGAAGAAACCACCGCTTTATTAAGCTGGGGAAAATCTATTTCTAAGGCGCTAACAACATTCAAAAGGTTTGCTAACGCTACAATTCTTTTTTCCTGAAGCTCATCGGCATCAAATACCGCAAGTTTTACCAAAGAATTCCCAACATCAATAACTAAATTCATCTATAATTCAAAAAAGCGTAAATTTACAAAAGAAGAAGTAATAACAAAGGCACACCATATTTAATTAACATTAAATTAGTTAGCTTTTGAATTAAAAAAAAATTAAAAATAAATGATTTTTTTAGCTTTTAGATTTGGCAGAATCTAAAATAGGCTATATATTTGCAACCGCTTTAGCGAGGTACCTTAGCTCAGTTGGTAGAGCAAAGGACTGAAAATCCTTGTGTCCCTGGTTCGATTCCTGGAGGTACCACACAAGTAAAAGCCCTGAAATAATTTTCAGGGCTTTTTTATTTTATTTAATTTTATTAGGTTTCCAGTACTTCTTGGAGTGATCTTGTTCACCCAAGCACATACTTTTTAAATCCTCCATACTAAGATTAAAACTATTACCGTCAACTTGAGTATCGATACCTGGAATTTCAACAGATTCAGAAAACTGATGGAAAGTCCAGTTTACATCGCTAACTCTACCTTTCCCAGAATATGCTGCAATCCATAACGGATAATCTTCAATATATCCTTTTAAATGGGTGTCATAAAAATGCTTACCCGTATAAACCACAGGCTTGATACCATATTTAGCTTCGGCTAATTTCAACCAGTTTAAAACCCCTGCTCTCAATTTTTTATCACCAAATTTACTTGGCTCTTCAACATCTAGAATGGATGGAAAATCACCATCAACTAAAGTAACTGTTTCTGCAAAATTTTTAAATTGAGCATTGGAATCTTCATTCGGCCGATAATAGTGATAAGCCCCTCTAATAAAGCCATGCTCTTTAGCATCTGCCCAGTTTTTATGATAGCGGGTATCCTTACCGTCTTTACCCATAGTTGATCGAATAAACACAAACTCTATAGACTGATCAGCACCTTTAACTTCGTGCCACTTTATTTCACCTTGATAGTGGGAAATATCTATACCAAAAAGGTAGTGTGAATTTTCATTTCCAATATGCTCTAAGCTTTCAATTGCTTCGATTTGATCGGCTGTTCGCACAATCTGTTTGGATTGATTACTATTAACCTCCAAAGCTGTAATACCACCTATAATAATAGCTCCAATTAAAAGTGTAGAATAGATCAAACCGTAAGTTTTTTTAACTGCAACGTGCCTTTTCCCCAGCTTGTTCCCAGCCCTTAGCGTAACCAAGAACAGCAAAAAAACCACCATTAACACTATAAAAACCCACATTAAAAATTTAACAGGATCTTCGATACCCATTAAATCACTTATAAAAAGTTTCATTGTTTTATCATTTTACCTACAAACAAAATTAGTACACATGACTCTTCCTGATACCGACACACCGTGTCTTGGTTATATTTAACGATGTTCGATTATCACTACTAAAGTTATGAATAAAAACAATTCAAAATGATAAAATTTAAGTCTGATAATAAATATTTTTTACAACAAAAACGAGAAGGTATTAGCCCTGATTTCATGAGATATAGACAACAAAAAAGACCCCAACTAAAAAGTGTTTAGCCAAGGTCTTTTCATACTAACCAACCGATAAAAAAATAATATTATTTTAAGGTATTCATGTACTCCAAAAATTTTGTAATGAACTGTATTAAACAAAAAAAGAGATGGTATTAAGAGCCCATAAAATTTGATTTATTACGTTGATTTTACCCAAAATCTTCCCAATGAAGCTTTAGTTAGAAATACACCAAAAGGGTCTATATCACATCAAGTATTTTTTTTAAGACGACCTCTTATTCAAAGTTTCCAGAACTTTGAAGCTAAAAATTGAGCTGAATACTACCCATATTTTGTTGCTTCAAATTCGTTTTAATTTGTTTTTTTAATTCAACTTAAACATTTTCAGTCATATAAGCCTGGTAATCTTTTGCTAAATCTGTTTTCTGTTTTTCGGTAAACACCTTTCCTGCCAATTGAAAAAAAGCATGCCCTTCATCTTCTAAATGATGTTCTACCTTATGCTTTAAGTCTTTTGCTATTTTTAACCAAACCGACGAATCATAGTCTGTTTCCTCTAAAGCTTCAATTAACTCGTCAATTTCATGATGCTCTGCAATACCGTGTCTGGCTTTTTCCTGCATTTTATCACTGCTCATTAGGGGTTTATAGAAATGACGTTCTTCGGCATTGGCATGCATATCCAATTCATGTTTCAGCTGTTTAAATAGGACATCTCTAGCCTCGGTATCGCCAGAAGTAGCCACTAAACGCTCCAATAAATTTCGTTAGGTATCGTGATCTTTTCTTAAGGCTTCAAATATGGTTATCATGTTTTTTAAGTTTTAATGTATTGAAAAATTGTTTTTAAATTCAGAGGAAATTAGAGCGCTTCTTATCTAGCTATAATTAAGCGCCTTAAATACAGTTCACCTATTTATTATTTTTTTAAGTAAAAGCACAAGTCCATACTGCCCTCCCAAACGAAGTACCGTATGCAACCAGTGTTCTATTTTAAAATCATTAGTGTCCGATAAAAGATTTAAAAAGCGGGATTTCCAAGATAGGATTTCCCGCTTATTTTGTATCTTGAAGTTATCACACATCCAAGATATGAATAAAAGTAAAAACTTTAGCGGACAACCCATAATCAAACAGGTATTAAATTTCATTTTGCCCAAAGATGTTCATCGGACAGCCAAAAAGCACAACAGCGATCGCTATACCAAAAAGTTTACCACCTATGAGCATTTGGCCACTATGGTATTTACCGTGATCAGTGGCTGTAGCTCACTTCGTGAGGTTTCCAGTATTATGCTTGCCTGCGAGGGAAAGATCAACCATCTAGGACTCACGGACTTTCCAAAACGCAGTACCTTGTCAGATGCTAACAGGAGAAGAAGCTCTGAAGTATTTGCCGATATTTATCATTTACTCTACAAACGTTACCATCGCTTTTTATCGGACAGCAGACCCTTAGAACCTGCAGTGAAGAACCTTAAAATCGTTGATTCCTCGACCATCCCCCTATTTAGCGACATTCTTAAAGGTGTAGGAAGGAACCCGCTCAACGGCAAAAAGAAAGGAGGTATCAAGATGCATACTATGATAAACGCCATGGAAGACGTTCCTTGTCTGATTAAGTTTTCAAGCGCGGCCACGCACGACCACACCTTTTTAAAAGACCTGGAACTCAAGAAGGGCTCTTATGTGGTTTTTGACAAAGGGTATGTGGATTATGAGCAATACCAAAAATGGACACTGGAAGATGTTTACTTTGTGACTCGGCAAAAGGACAATGCTCGCTATACAAGCCTTGAAGAGTTTGATATCTCCAATAAAGTGGACGATGCTGTCTTAAAGGACGAAAAAATAGGGCTTACGGACAAAAACGGCAATGCTTTTTCCCTGAGGAGAATCGCTTTTTGGCACGAAAAGCACCAAAAAGTTTATGAGTTCATCACTAATAATTATGATCTTGATGCAGACAAAATAGCCGACATCTATAAAAATAGGTGGCAGATTGAGACGATGTTCAAGCGGCTTAAACAGAACTTTCCGCTAAAGTATTTTTTGGGAGACAATCAAAATGCCATCGAAATACAAATCTGGGTCAGTTTGATAATCCAGCTCATTATGCTTGTGATCCAAAGAAAAGCCCAAAGAAACTGGGCTTATTCCAATATGATGTCCGTCATACGATACCATTTGATGACATATATCGATTTGTTCAAATTCCTGAAAAACCCAGAAGCTAATTGGGAAGAGATTACAACCAAAAACATTGGGCAATTAAGCCTTTTTGACCCATAAGGAGGTTCTGTTTTCAAAATAAAGAGTGCGATCAATAAAAAAGGCCAACACCAAAGCTTTTTTAGCTAATTCTGTTTTTTATCGGACAACAATATTTTAAAATCTTCTTTATAGTCTTCCTTTAAACCTTTAATTTCCTCCCATGCAATAGCACGCTGTAATTTTAAAATTTTCAATTCCTGCTCCACCTGTTTCATATCCCTATATTGTTTCATCTATAAAGTTTTAAAAATTAATTTCATTTTAGTGATTAACAATTGTTTTAGGTTTAATCAAAGAAAAACTCAGATAACTTGCGAACAACCAAGCGGTTGATCACCCGTCTTGATAAATAAGCCAAGATTGACAGCACCATAAAAATTAAGGCCACAATAATAAATCCTAAGGGATAGCTCTGGATGGCCTCACCTATATATAAGGCCAAACTTACAGCACTAAGTATGGTGAAAACCCCGAAAAAACACCCTATAAATAGTACTTTAAGCATCAAACTAACTGAAATAGAAAAATGCTTAAAAAATTTTAACGGTAGTATTCGTATGAGGTTTCAGCATAACGCTCCCCAAAGTTTAAAGCCTTATTATTGGTTTCATTTATAGCGTCGATCAACCCCATATACTACGATATTTTTTGCAACTTCTTACTCTTAGCTTTCAACTCATTAAGTTTCTTTTCTAAAGTACCTATCACGTCGTCTGCTTTATGAGTAACGTCTGAAACAATGGCATCTACCTGCTCTTCTAAAGTGTGCGTTTTAGTAGTAGCATTGGTCATTACCCGATCTTTTAAATCTATAGTCGTTTTAGCAATAACGTCTTTTGCTGCTGCCAATTCGGCTTCAAGTTTAGCTTTTGCAGAAACAGCTTCATCAGCTATCATTTGTCTTGTTTTACTTCCTTTATAAGGTGCAAATAAGACACCTACAGCTGCACCTTCTAAGGCTCCTGTAATAATTCCTAAGGCTGTACTTTCATTATTATTCATATTCATAAAATTTAAAGGTTAATATTAATTATTACTCTTGTTACGATTACAAATTTAAACACAACACTAACGCTTTATTAACGCAATACAACAGAATATGAGCTGCTTTGAAAATATTTAAAAGCGTTCATTTTTTTAATTATATCGTTAAACTACACCTGCATAAATACCTATATTTAGACTTAAATTTTGAAAAGAAATTCCAGATGAGTAAAACCGTTACAACTACAAACCCTTATACCAACAAAAAAATTAAGTCTTACGATTATTTTTCTGAGCAAACCATAGCCGATATTTTAAAACAAGCTGATGACAGGTTTCATCAATGGAAAACCGTAAAGCTTTCGAAAAAAGCACGGTTATTAAATAAGGTGGCCGATCATTTATGGGAGCATAGAAATAAATACGCTAAACTGATTACCACAGAGATGGGTAAACCCATTACTGAAAGCCAGGCTGAAATTGAAAAATGCATTTTATTATGTGCATTTTATGCTAAAAACGCCGAAAATTTATTGGCCGACGAGCTTATTAAAACCGAAGCGCAAGAAAGTTTTATTTCTTACGATCCGCTTGGCGTTATTTTAGGGATTATGCCTTGGAACTACCCGTTTTGGCAAGCCTTTAGATTTGCTCTTCCAACCCTAACAGCTGGAAACACCGCCATTTTAAAACACGCTTCTAATGTTACCGGTTGCGCTTTAGTAATTCAGGATATTTTTGAAGAAGCAGGCTATCCTAAAGGCTGTTTTACTACGGTTTTAGCTAATCATGATACTATAGAAAACCTCCTTAAAAATGACATTATAAAAGCCGTCTCGCTTACCGGAAGTGAAGCTGCTGGCCGAAAAATTGCCGAAATCGCCGGTTCTCAACTTAAAAAACTCGTTTTAGAATTAGGCGGAAATAATGCCTGCGTGGTTTTAAATGATGCCAATTTAGATAAACACCTAGACACCATGGTTAATGCCCGAATGCAAAATGCAGGACAAAGCTGCATCGCGGCAAAACGATTTATTGTTGAAAGTGGTATTTACGATGCTTTTATTGAAAAGTTCACAGGAAAAATTAAAACCATAAAACATGGCGATCCGCTGCTAGACACCACCCAAATAAGCACTTTAGCTAAAGCTGATTTTGCCGACACACTTGAAGACCAAATAATAAGATCGGTTAAAATGGGTGCCAAAGTTCATTTTGGAAACCAACGCAATGGCGCTTATTACCAACCTACCATAATTACAGAAGTCACCGCAGATATGCCTATTTTTAAGGAAGAGACCTTTGGTCCTGTAGCAGCAGTTATTAAAGCTGACAACCAAGAATCAGCTTACGAGATGGTTAGCGACTCCAGTTTTGGATTAGGCACTATGGTTTTTACCGAAAATATTAAGAAGGCTAAGAAAAACATCATCCACATTGAAGATGGTGCCTTTTTCATTAATGAAATGGTTAAATCGGACCCTAGACTGCCTTTTGGGGGCACAAAAAATTCTGGTTACGGACGCGAACTTTCAAAAGAAGGTCTTTTGGCGTTTACCAATAAAAAAACAGTTTACATTAAATAACATTAGCGTCCGATAAAAATTAAAAATGTTTTTCTTAAGATTTTATATTATTGTTTTTTAACAACTTACATTTTTTATCTTTCAGTTTTTGAAAAATAGGCTATCAAAACAGAGTCAATTGCTCCGTTTGGTTTCTTTCGATAATCCAATCTTTTTCAGGGTTTTCCAAAAATCTCATCAGGTTGATATAATTGAAAAGGTGGATTTCACAAAAGCTGACCAAATTTAAAAAAGCCCACTTTCGCTTTAATTTCTTTTGAATTACGGTCATTAAAAGATTGACGATCAAAACGCAGTAAATCTGTATCTTGATGGCATTTTCGTTATCTCCCAAGAAATACTTCAACGGAAAATTTTGTTTAAGCTATTTGAACAACAATTCTATTTGCCATCTTATTTTGTATAAAGCAGCAATCAGATCAGCCCTTAGGTCGAACAAATTGGTTAAAAATTCAAACTCACCAATAGCGTCCTAAACGATTAAAAAAGAGAAAGGAAATTTTGTTCCGCAAAGTTACCTTTGTGGTGCACCACAAAAAAACCTTTCTCAGATGATAAATATAACGCTGTTTTCTCAAATAATCACAAAATTAGAAAAGTCAAGGTTCAATAAATTAGTCAGGTTTCATAACACAGATAAACATCAAAAAGGATTTGACAGTTGGTCTCACTTAGTATCGATGTTGTTTTGTCAATTTGCGAACAGTCAATCTGTTAGAGATATCAGCAACGGATTGCGTTCAGCAACAGGAAACCTGAATCATTTAGGCATGTTAGCAGCGCCTTCAAAATCTACTATAAGCTACCAAAATAAACATCGAAGCTGGGAGCTTTTCAGAGACTACTATTATGTATTATTAGAGAGTTTAGGACAGCAAGCAGGAATGAAGCGTACTAATTTCAAAATAAAGTCCAAAATATTTTTATTAGATGCAACCGTGATAAGTCTTTGTTTAAGTTTGTTTGATTGGGCAAAATACAAGACTAAAAAAGGAGCTGTAAAAATGCACACCTTGCTTGATTATGATGGTCATTTACCAGCTTATGTAAATATTACAGATGGCAAAACAGCGGATAATAAAGGGGCTTACGACATCCCGCTTTTAAAAGGAAGTGTTATTGTTGCTGATCGGTTTTACAACGATTTTGATTTACTAAAGATTTGGGACAGCAACGGAGTCAATTTTGTAGTCAGACATAAAGACAATATTCAATTTAAATCAGTCAAAGAGTTAGAATTGCCAGAAAACAGGCATCAACACGTTCTAAAAGATGAAATCATTGAATTAACAGGCGCTAAGACAAAAGAGAAATATCCCAAAAGACTTCGCAGGGTTGCCTTGTGGGATGATAAAAATGGACAAACTATTGAGGTTATTACCAATCAGAAGTCTTGGACAGCAAACACTATTACGGAGCTTTATAAGGCTAGATGGGAAGTGGAAATATTTTTTAGAGACATCAAACAGCAATTACACATCAAGTCTTTCATTGGAACTAGTCAAAATGCGGTTATGATACAGATCTGGACGGCATTAATTACCATTCTCATTTTAAAAGCGCTAAAAACACAAGCAAAGCATCCTTGGTATTTATCTAATTTAGTAGCCTTTATTAGATTAAATCTTTTTGTGAAAGTAAATTTACATAAATGGCTAGATAATCCGTTTGCAAAAGAACAACCACCACCCAATAAGCACATACAAGGGGTTCTTTTTTGAAAATTCAAAAATATAAACTATTAAACTAGTAAAATGGTTGGATTTATCCTATCTAAAATTTATTTAGGACAGGATTGCAAACTCACGTTTATTTAAACGGTCATAAAAGGTTACTTTTCGCAATTTCAAGGGAGCTGTTTCTTTTGCTTTCTTAACATCGATCTCAATAATTTCATCTTTTAAAACTCCGTTATGAATTGACTCTTCAATATTCAGATTTTCGATTTTTCTATAGGATGTATTATTCTTTATCCGGGTTACAAACCCTGTTTTTTCAGTAGTGAAGTACTCGAAAGCCTTGTAATCATTATACCCTTTATCAAAAACATAGATCGTATTTTCATCACATTCTAGTTTCTCCAGGAATTTATGGTCGTGTGTTTTGGCTTCGCTGAACCAAACCAAACTTGGCACAATCTCATTGGCATTAACGACCGTATGGACTTTAATCCCGCCTTTATTTTTTCCATTTTTTGGATTCCTACCAACACATTCCATAATGTTTTTAAACAGGCTGATGGTAGAACTGTCAAAAATCTTAACTTGTTTTTTGATAACGTCTTTTATTGGGCTGTCCAACAAATAATCGCCATATTGTTTGAGCAATTGATGATAAATATTTTCAAAAACCAAAACATCTCTTCTTTTATTTGCGTCAGATAAAGTACTTCTTTTAGGAATATGATTTAACTAAAAACTGCTCGTTTTTCCTTACAAACCAAGCATTGCTCCTGATATTTATCTAAGCGAAGTACACTTTGAAAACGAACAAAAAAGCATACTTATCAAATGATCTTTGGTCGTAAATCGCTTAGTATAACAGTCTGAATCACATTTTTTAACTTCTTTTCTTATCATCGAATCATCAATTAAAGAAATCAGCTGTCCGAAAACAGATTTGCTGGAAAAATAGGTGCTTTTGCTCATAGTAGTTTGTTGTGTCGCAACTCCAAACTTACTAAAAATAAGAGTGCCTTTTTTAGGCTACTCTTTTATCGGACAACATTGATTTTAAAAGACTATTTATAATATTACCCAGCATTATATTCACTACGAATTCTCACTTATTTTAGCCTTAGCATTTGGCTGAATACCTAAACCGTAGCGGTTGGCATATACATAAGTAAATTCAGCGCCAAAAAACAAAATCAGACAAGAATAGGACACCCATAGTAAAATTAACACGATAGTTCCTGCTGCACCATAAGTCGATCCTGGATTAGCCGTCCCTAAATACACACCAAGAATAAACTCCCCAAAAACAAAAAGTATAGCCGTTATGAGTCCGCCAATCCAAACAGTTTTCCATCTAATCTTCGCGTCTGGTAAATACTGAAACAACAGAGCAAACAAGACGGTTATAACACTAATAGACAAAACCGCATCCAATACAAAAGCGATATACACAATAAAATCGGGCAAAAAACTTTGGATATAATTATTTAATGAAGAAATCGCTGTGGTGATTAAAAAACTAATCAGTAACAAAAACCCAATCACTAATATAAAAGCGAAACTTCGTGTACGATCGAGAAGCATCTTCGTGAAACCAGAATCTTTATCTGGAACAATATTCCATATTTGATTTAGTGAGAGTTGCAAATGGTAAAAAACACCCGTTGCACCAAACAATAGCGACCCAATACCTGCAAGTGTTGCGGCAGTACTTTTTTCTTTGTTTTGCGTTTCAACCATCATGGTTTTAATAGCATCGGCAACATCATGACCTAAGGCACTCGAAATTTCTTGTGTAAGCTTTCCTTGCACAATATCAGCACCCCAAAAATAACCAACCGTATTAACAATAATCACTAAAAGACCAGGAAGCGAGAGCACAGCATAATAAGCCACCACAGCACTTAATCGGAAGGGATCATCGGCGGTCCATGCTTTATAGGTATCTACTATAAGGGATGGAAAATGTTTTAATTTAAATTTTTCAGAAGTATTATTAGGCATCATAAATCACTATATAATTTTATTTTCATTCAGACTGCGAGGGTAACTAAAAATCAGTTCCCTTCAAAAGGAAGCTTCAACTTTTTCTTAGAATTAAGCCTATAACCAATAGATATTTTAGCTTTGGTATTGCTGAACAAATAGTCTAAACCGTGGTCTAAACCACTGGTATAAATACCGCTACCATAAACAAGAGTAACATAAAAACGCTTATAAACATAACCAATTCCGGCGTTATAGTCCAACTTATAGATTAGCGGATTTGAAACGGTGTGTTTATCTTCTTCAGTAAAAGACCGTTTATGCATCAAACCAATCCCTGGAATCAAATTTAGGGTGGTAAAAAAATTAGCAGGAAGCACAAAAACAGATAACACGCCTGCCGAAACCCCGACTCCAACACCTTTAAACTCCCTTAAATACGCATCACTATCAAAAAAATTACGATCAGGAATAAGCGCATTGTTTGCCGAAAAATTATCATAAACCATAAAACCACCTACACCATAAGAGATGTAGTGCTTTTTTTCAGCTTTCATAAGCCCTGCTCTTAAGGTGGATGTAGAAAAAGAAATTTCATCAAAAGTATGCAGATAATTAACCCCCATTGAAAAGGAGATAATATTATCACTAAAAAACTCAGGTTCTCCAAAGTTATTACTCACCTTAAAACCTTTATAATGCTGAATATACATACCTACCAGATGATTAGTTCCAACGATAATAGCACCTTGTAGGTCCAAGCGCTTGGTAGGGTTTTCTTCAAGCCCCTTTAAATTAAAAGCAACATCCAAAATCAGCTTACTCGTCCCTAAGCCTACACCAACTCCAGCCCTATTATTAGGCTTAAAAGACAATTTATTATCGCCATTTCTAAGATTAAAACTTTGCCCTTTATAATTGGTAAACAACCGGATAGACCAATTTTTCAAATCTCTATCAATAAGCAAAGTATCTATCATCTGTTTGGCACTTAAAGAATCTAACTTCCTTTTCTGTGCATAAGAAAAAGGCATAAAAGTTAATAAACATAGTATGACAAAAAACGGCTTGAGCATAAAGTTTGACGTTGCTTTTAAAAATTGTAATGAAATTAATATTAATTTTTCTGGTTAAGAAATAAAATATGGGCTCTTTTAATCGGGTTTTGCATTATTATTAACTCAAAAAATCATTTTTAAAATCCAAATGCACTCCATATTCACAGCTGAAATCGCACAATTGAGCATGTTGATTTTATATTTTCCTTTATAAAATTGTATTTTTAGCCGCAAAAAGCATTGAATCCCTAAAAAAAACATCAATTATGAATAAAAAACTGGTCACCTTTGGAGAAGTCATGATGCGTTTATCGCCTCCTGGATATTTAAAATTTTCACAAGCCAACTCTTTCGAATTGGTTTACGGTGGTGGTGAAGCAAACGTAGCTATATCATGTGCTTACCTAGGCATGAAAGCGGCCCATATGACACGTTTTCCAGATAATGCCTTAGGGCGTGCGGCGACGCAGTTTTTACGAAAAAACTGGTTAAGCAGTGATCAAATTATATATGGTGATGACAAACTAGGCATGTATTTCTTAGAAAAAGGTGCCGTGCATAGACCTAGCGTGGTTGTTTATGAAAGAGAAGGCTCGGCATTTTCTAAAATACAACCAGGCATGGTCGATTGGGAGGACGTTTTAAAAGACGCCGATTGGTTTCACTGGACCGGCATTACCCCTGCCATTTCTGAAGGTGCAGCTCTATGCTGCCTGGAAGCTATAAAAACGGCTAACAAAATGGGCATCATGGTTTCTGGCGATATTAATTCGCGAAAAAACATGTGGAAATATGGAAAAACCATGCAGGAAATCATGCCTAAACTGGTAAAACATTGTGATATTGTTATTACCAGTCCGCGTGGTATTAATGAAATGTTCGGTCTAGGAGAAATTGGCGGAAAGCTTAAAAATTCGGCTCAAGAACTCATGGAAGCCTTTCCTAGAATTAAAAAAGTTGTGGGTAAAAAACGAAAATCGATTAGCGCATCCGAGCAGGAAATACAAGGTAGAATGTGGACAGGCACCGAATACATTAAAACAGAAACCTTAAACATATCCCATGTTATTGATCGTGTTGGTACAGGAGATGCCTTTGCCGCCGGACTCATCTATGGCTTACTTCATTATGATACCGATATTGAAGCCTTAGACTTTGCCACCGCTGCATGTGCCTTAAAACATACGGTTATTGGAGATGTTAATATGGTCTCGTTAGAAAACATAAAAAGTTTAATGGGCGGTGATACCTCTGGAGCGTTGAAACGATAGTAAAATCATCCTCTTTAGCTAAGGAAGCCAGACGTATGTCAGATAAAAACATGGCCTACTCCATATTAGAACTCGCTATAGTATCCAAAGGCAGCTCTTTAGCTGAAACTTTCGAGCATGCCTTGGCTTTACTCAAACTGCCGAAAAAGAAGAATACAAACGCTTTTGGCTCGCCGAGCACCATAATTCTGATGCCATTGGCAGTAGCGCGACGTCTATTTTAATCGGTAAAATTGCTGAAGGGACGCAACACATACGTGTTGGTTCTGGAGGTATTATGTTGCCCAATCACTCGCCATTAATCATTGCTGAGCAATTTGGCACCTTGGGTATTTTGTATCCAAATCGCATTGACTTAGGCTTGGGGCGCGCCCCAGGAACAGACAGAGAAACGGCTAGTGCCATTCGGTCTGATTTTTATCAAGCGGCTCAATCATTTCCTGAAGAAGTTCAAAAATTACAAGACTATTTTTCGCCTTATAGCGCGTCTAAAAATGTACGCGCCAATGTTGCCGAAGGCATTAACATTCCGCTTTATATTTTAGGTTCTAGTCATGACAGTGCACATTTAGCAGCAAAAAAAGGCCTGCCTTATGCCTTCGCTAATCACTTTGCTACACCCCTACTTCATAGTGCCCTTGATGTTTATCGTAAAGAATTTAAGCCTTCAGAAGCTTTAAAACACCCTATACCCTTGCTGGGGTTAACATTATAATCGCCGATACCGATGAAGCCGCCGAACGTATTTCGACGTCACTCTATAAAATGATTATCAATTTAATTACAGGAAAACGTGATTATATGCAACCACCTTCTGAAATGACCGAAGAGCTTCGCAGTATGAGTAATCACCCTTCTGTTCAACAAATGCTTAAGTACACTTTTATTGGAAGTAAAGCTACTGTTAAAAATAAAGTAAAAGCCTTTATTGAAGAAACACAAATAGACGAACTAATTGCTGTTTCTCATATTTATGATCATCAAGACCGCATAAAATCTTATGTTTTCTTTGCTGAAATCATGAAAGAATTGAATATTATAGCTTAGTATAGGCTTGCAGTTCATTTTTAAAAAATTAAAACAACATTACGAAATTACAGGAAGATAGCCTTTTCTAAACACAAACCATAAAATGTCCTAAAAGCAAAAAACACCGATAATCTTTTTAAGACTATCAGTGCTTTTTTTGTCGGGGTGGCAGGATTCGAACCTGCGACCTCCGCGTCCCAAACGCGGCGCGATAACCGGGCTACGCTACACCCCGAATCATTGGTTATCTCTAACGGGATGCAAATATACTCTTTTTATTTGTTTCACAAATGTTTTTTATATTTTATTTGCTGTTTTGATTTCAGCCTAAAGCTCCAACTTTTTTAAACACGGTTACGATCAAATTCTCGCAAAATAATTTAGTAAATTGCTTAACCTAGAACCGCACAAAATAGTCAACATGAAAAAGCAGCATATCACGCTCTTATTTACTCTACTACTCACGCTCACCGCATGTTCCCAGCAAAAAGAGTCGATAGCTGCAACCACCTCCCATTACAATTATAAAACCGAATTGATTGTCCCAGATTTAGACATCCCATGGGGCATGACTTTTCTTCCCGATGGCAGCATGCTCATCACCGAAAAATCGGGTGAACTCATTCATTTTAAAGATAACACAAAACATAAAGTTTCAGGGGTACCAGAAATTTATGTGCGTGGCCAAGGCGGACTTTTAGACATTCAATTACATCCCAATTACAAGGAAACCGATTGGATTTATTTCTCTTACGCTTCCGCGGAAGGCGAAGGTGATGGAGGAAACACCGCCATTATGAGAGCCCATTTCGACTCTGGCAACCATAAATTATTCGGAAACGAACGCATATATAAAGCGGAACCCAATACCAGAAAAGGTCAGCACTGGGGTTCCCGAATCGCTTTCGACGACGACAGCTATCTGTACTTTTCAATTGGCGAACGTGGCCAACGCGATGTAAACCCCCAAGACATCACTAAAGATGGTGGCAAAATTTACCGTCTTCATGACGACGGACGCATCCCTTCAGACAATCCTTTCATAAATTCCAAACAAGCCAAAACCGCCATTTATAGTTACGGGCATCGCAATCCGCAAGGTCTTATAAAAAACCCTTTAACTGGAGAACTCTGGTCTCACGAACACGGTCCACAAGGGGGAGACGAAATTAATATCATTAAAAAAGGCAAAAATTACGGCTGGCCGGTTATTTCATACGGTATTAATTATGGTGGCACCTCTTTTACCGAGCTCACTCATAAAGACGGCATGAAACAACCTCTTTTTTATTGGACGCCATCTATTGCTCCTAGCGGTATGACCGTGGTAACGTCAAACAAATACCCCGAATGGAAAAACCACCTGCTAGTTGGATCTTTAAAATTTAGCTATTTAGAACTCTTAACTTTAAAAGACCAAAAAGTGATAAAACGTGAAAAATTATTTGAAGACATCGGACGATTACGCCATGTCGTACAAGCTCCAGATGGTTACATTTATATAGCAGTAGAAGGTCAAGGTATTTATAAAATCATTCCTGAAAAAAAATAATCATACGTATGAAAACCATTCTAATAAGCATTTTAACTTTTTCTACTTTTTTAACGGTGCATCTTACAAGCCAAGATCCGTTGGAAGTGAGTATCCAACGCGGAGAAGTGATATACGAAGACTTCTGTGTTACGTGCCACCTACCTCATGGTCAAGGTATTCAAAACACCTATCCGCCACTAGCAAAATCTGATTTTCTTATGGAAAATAGAAAAGCGAGTATTCACCTACTAAAATACGGCATCAATAAGGAAATTATAGTCAATGGCGTAACCTATAATGGTAATATGCCCGCTATGGAATTAGACGATGATGAGATTGCCGATGTTATGAACTACATAACCAATACCTGGAGTAATACCAATTCTAAAATGATTACCGAAACCGAAGTTGAATCTATTAAAAAGTAAACATTTGCCCAATTTCATTTTTACATTTGAACGGATTTAACCTTTTTGCGCTTAAGGGAAAATTAGACATTTTTTGACTATTTGAACGTTTTTTTGAGTTCCATAGCTGAGCTACGGAAAGAAAAAAAGATAAAAAACAGGTGAAAAAGGGCCATTTTTTTAACAAATGGAAAAAGTTTCAATCAGTACTTTAACTAACTTTGCAAACTAGGGAACAAAACTAAAAATTATGCTTTTAATAGGAATTGCTGGTGGCACCGGTTGCGGAAAAACAACGGTTGTCAATAAAATACTTAACGAACTTCCCGATGGCGAGGTAGGCGTTATTTCTCAGGATTCTTACTATAAAGATACCACACATTTAAGTTATGACGAGCGTGTTAGCATCAATTTTGACCACCCGCGCTCTATCGATTTTGACCTGCTCACCAGACACCTCAAAGATTTAAAAGATAACAAAGTCATTGAGCAGCCCATGTATTCCTTTGTGAAACACAACAGAACAGGCGACACCATTTTAACACACCCCAGAAAGGTGATGATTGTAGAAGGTATTTTAATTCTAACCAATCCAGAATTAAGAGATTTATGCGATATTAAAATTTATGTGCACGCCGATAGTGACGAACGCCTAATACGCCGATTAAAACGCGATATTGCCGAGCGTGGTCGTGATCTCGACGAGGTTTTAACACGATACCAAAACACCCTAAAACCCATGCATACCCAATTTATAGAACCCACTAAGGAGCATGCCGATATTATAATACCAAACAACAAACACAACATCGTGGCTGTAGATATCATTAAAAACATTATTGCCCAAAAATTGTAGAATGAAATTCAAAAAAAACAAATATTTAAAACCTTTTAAAAATGTTTACCTCCTTATTGGAGCAGTATTCATTGTTTGGATGCTTTTTTTTGATGCCAATTCATGGATCATCCACAGTGAATTAAACGAGGAAATTAACGACCTAGAAAACGAAAAGGAGTACTACAAAAAAGAAATTATTAAAGATAAAAAAGTCCTAAAAGAATTAGAAACAGCCAATGGTTTAGAAAAGTTTGCTCGCGAAAAGTATTATATGAAATACGATAACGAAGAAATTTATATCATTGAATACGAAGACAGTTTAAAAACCAATGCAGATGACTAAAGGGCTATTCAGTGAATTCGATCCTGTATCTTCCAAACAATGGAAACAAAAAATACAGTATGATTTAATGGGCGCCGACTATAACAGCGCACTCATTTGGAATTCCAATGAAGATATTGCCGTAAAACCCTTTTATCATGCTGATGATTTTAAGGATTTCCCTGAAATTTCAAATACTAAAGCCACCGCTTGGAAAATAGCGCAACATATTTTTGTTGCCGATGTTGAAAAATCGAATCTTCATGCCATTGATGTATTAAATCGAGGAGCTGATGTTATAACTTTTATAATCCCTTCAGAAAGCATTTCAGTTGAAAAGTTAATTGAAAATATCGATACAGAAACGACTACAATTCTTTTTCAACTTCAATTTCTTTCAGAATCTTACATTGAAAACCTGCTAAAAACATGTCCTAAGGCTAATATTGACAAAGACATTATCAATCGGCTAGCTGAAACAGGAAATTGGTTTGAAAACCTCCAATCAGACTTTCAGTCATTCAGAAAAATATCAACCAAAACCGCATCATTTTCAGTAGATGCGTCGCTTTATCAAAATGCGGGCGCTAACATGGTACAGCAACTGGCCTACGCTTTAGCGCATGCTCATGAATATCTAACTCACCTTGACAACCATGAGGTTGACTTAACAAATCACCAAGTCACATTCAAGGTGGCCATAGGGAGCAATTACTTTTTTGAAATCGCCAAACTTAAAGCACTACGCCTTCTTTGGGAAAGCCTCGCTTTAGAATACGGGATGCCAAGCACATGTAAAATTACAGCCACACCTACAAAACGTAATAAAACCATATACGAAGCCTACAATAATTTACTACGAAGCACTACAGAATGCATGAGTGCCATTTTGGGTGGCGCAGATACGATTTACAACCTACCCTATGACGATATTTTTAAAAAAACCAATGAATTTAGCGAACGTATTGCCAGAAATCAATTGCTTATTTTAAAACACGAAAGCTTTTTTAACGCGGTAAACAATCCCTCTGATGGCGCTTATTACGTAGAAAACCTGACTAATCAACTTGCTGAAAAAGCCTTAAACTTATTTAAAGACATCGAGAGAAATGGCGGCTTTTTAAAACAGCTAAAAGCAGGTACCATTCAAAGAAAAATTAAAGAAAGTGAACAAAAAGAAGTTCAGCAATTCAATCAAGGGGATCGTATTTTAATTGGCACCAATTTGCATCCAAACGCCGAGAACAAAATGAAAGATAACCTAGAACTTTATCCTTTCGTGAAAACTAATCCAAGAAAAACACTTATTGAACCTATAATAGCTAAACGCTTAGCAGCATTACAAGAACAAAAACGTTTAAAGAATGAAGATTAAAAACACCTTAAAACTGATATTTTTTACTTTTTTAATTAGCGTAACTTATGGATGTAAGCAAGAGGACAGCTTTAAAAATTATAAATACGACAAGCAACCCGACATCATCTCTTGCAAGAACATAAACACTAAATTATTAAAAGAAGCGGTTTATAGTTTTGAAGACGACATTTTAAAATACACTAAATTAGGCAATCCAAATAATGATTTAGCTCAGGCCTACAATCAAACCATTCGATCGGCAGTATATCGCCGACTAAGAGTTCAAGATATTGCTTCACCGCACAGTCTTGAAGTTTTAGAAGCCCTAAAAAAACAACCCAATTTATGGGCGAAAAGCAACGAAAAGACGCATTTAAATTATCAAAATGCAACAACCAAATGTATCGCGAATAATTTGAAGGATCGGAATTTAAAAACAACCTTTAATGCGCTTTTAAATACAAACAGTTTAACATCTAAATTGTTTGGAACGCCTTTAATGACAAAATACAGAAACGCTTTAAACGATAAGCATTTAGCCACATATATCGCTTTAGATTTGTTCTATGCCAAGCTGATAGATACCAATTTAGATCAAACACCAAATCAATAACAAAGACCTTGTAACAACGTCGTTTTGAGAAAAAACCTTCAACATATTACCTTAAATAAAAAAGCATCTAGCCATACGGCAAGCACTAACGATACTTTTAATACCCCGGAAGGCATTCCTCTAAAATCGCAATATACCAAGGCGGATGTTGAACCATTAGAATTAAATTTCGTCGCAGGCCTCTCCCCTTATCTTCGTGGGCCATACAGCACCATGTACGTTCATAAACCTTGGACTATCAGACAATACGCGGGGTTTTCGACAGCAGAAGAAAGCAATGCTTTTTACCTAAGAAATTTAAAAGCCGGGCAAAAAGGACTATCTGTAGCTTTCGATTTAGCGACGCACCGCGGTTACGACTCCAATCATGAAGGCGTTATTGGAGATGTTGGTAAAGCTGGCGTAGCCATTGACACCGTTGAAGATATGAAGCGGCTTTTTGATCAAATTCCTTTGGATAAAATATCGGTTTCTATGACTATGAATGGGGCTGTTTTACCCATTTTAGCCTTCTATATAGTAGCCGCTCAGGAGCAAGGCGTGGCTTTAAATGAGTTACAAGGCACCATTCAAAATGACATCCTAAAGGAATTTATGGTGCGTAACACGTATATCTATCCGCCAGAGCCTTCCATGAAAATCATTTCAGATATTTTTGAGTATACCAGTAAGCACATGCCTAAATTTAACAGCATTAGCATTTCAGGTTACCACATGCAAGAGACTGGTGCCACCTGCGATATCGAACTGGCTTACACCCTAGCCGATGGTTTAGAGTATGTAAGAACAGGCTTGGCTACTGGTATGAATATTGATGATTTCGCTCCGCGATTATCCTTCTTTTGGGGTATTGGGTTAAACCATTTTATGGAAATAGCCAAAATGCGAGCCGCAAGAATGTTATGGGCCAAATTGATGAAACCTTTCAACCCGAAAAACCCAAAATCACTCATGCTTCGTACGCACTGTCAGACTTCTGGTTGGAGTTTAACCGAACAAGACCCTTTTAATAATGTAACAAGAACCACGATTGAAGCGGCATCAGCGGTTTTTGGAGGCACCCAAAGTTTACATACCAATGCCTTGGATGAGGCCATGGCCTTACCCACCGATTTTTCAGCGAGAATAGCCAGAAACACCCAATTATTTCTTCAACAAGAAACACAAATCACCAAAACAGTCGATCCTTGGGCTGGCAGCTACTTTGTTGAAAAGCTAACCCATGATATTGCCGAAAAAGCTTGGCAACATATTGAAGAAATTGAAGCATTAGGCGGCATGACCAAGGCTATTGAAGCCGGAATTCCAAAAATTAGAATCCAAGAAGCCGCAGCAAAAAAACAAGCGCGCATCGATTCTCTTCAAGATATTATTGTTGGGGTAAACCAATACCAACCAAAAGTGGACACGCCTATTTCTACATTAGAAGTAGATAACCACATGGTTCGTGAGGCTCAAATTGAACGCTTAAAAAAAATAAAAGCTGAAAGAGATTCAGAAAAAGTAAAAACCGCCTTATCCCAATTAACGGAAGCTGCAAAATTTTCAATAAATTCGAAAAAACCGAATAATTCAAACTTACTCGCCTTAGCGATTGAAGCCAGTAAAGCTAGAGCCACTTTAGGTGAAATAAGCGACGCTTTAGAAAGCATTTTCGGTCGACATAAAGCAGAAACAAAATCATTTTCAGGCGTGTATATTAAAGCCATAAATAATGACGCATCTTTTTTAGAGGCACAAAAATTAGCCGACAAGTTCGCCGAACAGGACGGCAGACGACCGCGTATTATGATTGCTAAAATTGGTCAAGATGGTCATGATCGCGGCGCAAGAGTTGTTGCCACAGCTTACGCCGATATAGGTTTTGATGTAGATATTGGTCCCTTATTCCAAACTCCTGAAGAAGCTGCCAAACAAGCCGTAGAAAATGATGTGCACATTTTAGGCATTTCATCTTTAGCTGCTGGACACAAAACCTTGGTTCCACAAGTTATAGAAGCCTTAAAAAAATTTGATCGCGATGACATCATGGTTATTGTAGGTGGTGTGGTACCAAAACAGGACTACCCGTTTTTGTTTGAAGCTGGTACTGTGGCTGTTTTTGGACCGGGAACTAAAATTAGCGAAGCTGCCATAACTATTTTAAATATTTTAATTGATTAACTTTCAATTATTCAACAAAAGGCGCGAAATTCACTTACAATTTGTTAATAAGTTCAATTTTTATTCCTAATTAAATAATCGTATTTTTGGCGCTAATAAAACCAAATCACTTTATGGGTAAAATCATAGCGATCGCTAATCAAAAAGGAGGCGTAGGCAAAACAACGACTTCTATAAATTTAGCAGCTTCACTGGGCGTGCTTGAAAAAAAAGTATTATTAATTGATGCAGACCCACAGGCAAATGCCACGTCTGGAATTGGTATAGACGTAGAAACCGTCGAAATTGGAACCTATCAGCTTCTTGAGCATTCAAACATTGCGAAAGATGCCGTTGTAAAAACCGAAACGCCCAATTTAGACATTATACCCGCACACATTGATTTGGTAGCCATCGAAATCGAACTTGTCGATAAAGACCAGCGCGAATACATGTTAAAAAATGCGCTACAAAATATTAGAGAAGATTACGATTATATCTTGATTGATTGTGCGCCTTCTTTAGGTTTACTAACCTTAAATGCGCTTACTGCTGCAGATTCGGTTATTATTCCAATTCAGTGTGAGTACTTTGCGCTAGAAGGTTTAGGCAAACTTTTAAACACGATAAAAAGTGTTCAAAAAATACACAATTCAGAATTAGATATCGAAGGCCTTTTACTCACCATGTACGATGCCCGTTTACGTTTATCGAACCAGGTGGTGGAAGAAGTTCAAAAACATTTCAACGATATGGTTTTCCAAACCATCATTCAAAGAAATGTACGTTTAAGTGAAGCGCCTAGTTACGGTGAAAGTATCATTAATTATGACGCTGGCAGTAAAGGGGCTACGAATTACTTAAGTTTAGCAAAAGAAATTATCAATAAAAACTCTTAAAAATTATGGCTAAGGCAACAAAAAAACAGGCTTTAGGAAGAGGTTTATCTGCTCTTTTAAACGATCCTAGTAACGATATTCAATCGGCACAAGATAAAAATGCAGATAAAGTTGTTGGTAATATTGTGGAATTGGACATCGATTTTATTGAAGTTAACCCATTCCAGCCTAGAACCAATTTTAGTGAAGAATCCTTACGTGAATTAGCGTCTTCGATAAAAGAACTAGGCATTATTCAACCCATTACGGTTAGAAAATTAGATAGAAACGCCTACCAATTGGTATCTGGTGAACGTCGCTTTAGAGCTTCTAAATTATTAGGTTTAGAAACCATTCCTGCCTATGTAAGAATTGCAAACGACCAGGAATCTTTAGAAATGGCTTTAGTTGAAAATATTCAACGCCAAGATTTAGACCCCATCGAAATTGCCTTGTCATACCAACGTTTAATCGATGAGATTAACCTAACACAAGAGCAAATGAGTGAGCGTGTTGGAAAAAAACGTTCTACCATTGCCAACTATTTACGTCTTTTAAAATTAGACCCTATTATTCAAACGGGCATGCGCGATGGTTTTCTTTCCATGGGCCATGGTCGTGCGTTAATTACAGTTGAAGATCAAAACATACAACTCGATATTTACGAGAAAATTCTAGCCAATAAACTGTCTGTTCGAGAAACAGAACAATTGGTTCGAGATTATAATACTTCCGAACAGGCTGAAACACCTGCCGCAAAACCAGTCAACAAAGACGGCATGCCAGAATTTGTAAAAACTGGGGTTAAGGCCTTTTCAGAATACTTTGGACATAAAATTGACGTTAAAGTCTCCAGAAATGGTAAAGGAAAAATCACCATTCCGTTTCATTCAGAAGAAGATTTTAACCGCATTAAAAAATTAGTTCAAGGTGATTCCAAATAAATCTCTATTAGTTTGTGCTTTCTTTTTTTTGTGCTGTTTTGCAATATTACAAGCTCAGGAAGAAAAAAATACAGCTATAAAAGAACCTACTATAAAATCGGAAGTCCCTAAAATCATAGAGACCGATTCTATTGTAGAAATTAGAGACCCCATTAATCCCCTTGCTCCTGCTAAAGCCGCGTTTTATTCGGCCATACTTCCTGGTTTAGGACAAGCTTACAATAAAAAGTATTGGAAAATCCCTATCGTTTGGGGTGCCATTGGTACTGGGATATATTTTTATACCAGTAACAATAAAGAATACCACCGCTACCGCGACGCCTATAAAAGTAGGTTAGCAGGTTTTACGAACGATGAGTTTTATTATGACGGCAATGGTAATAAATTAACCACGCCAACAGTAACTGATGAAGGACTGGAACGCGGACAAAAATTTTACCGTCGTAACAAAGAAATATCACTTTTAGTAACCCTAGGATTATACGCTTTAAATATTATTGATGCTAACGTAGACGCACACCTTATGCAGTATAATATTGACGAAAACTTATCGTTAGCACCACATTATAAAATAAATGAATTTGATGCGTCTAGTAGCCTTGGACTTACCCTTAATTTTAATTTTTAATATGAAAAAGGCCCAAACACAACTATTTAAAAGGAGATGATTGAGGCCAATATGCATCCATTGTGATGCCTAACTAATACAATAACACATGAAAATAGCACTTTTAGGATACGGGAAAATGGGAAAAACAATTGAGCAAATAGCGATTAGTCGTGGGCATGAAATCGTTTTAACCATAGATAAAAACGACACCGATTACGATATTACAAAAGCCGATGTCGCGATAGATTTTAGTATCCCTAATGTAGCCTTTAATAATATTTCTAATTGTATAAGCCATAACGTTCCTGTGATTTCTGGAACTACAGGTTGGCTAGACCGATATGATGAAGCCGTAGCTTTATGTGAAGAAAAAAAGGGTGCTTTCATCTATGCTTCTAACTACAGCTTAGGCGTAAATATCTTTTTCGAACTCAATAAAACCTTAGCTAAGATGATGAGTTCTTTGAAGCAATATAATGTGTCTATGGAAGAAATTCATCATACTCAAAAGCTAGATGCCCCTAGCGGAACAGCTATTTCATTAGCTAACGATGTGATTGATCAAAACGGGAACTATAGCCAATGGAAACTCGATGAAGGCGACGAAACAACCATTCCTATTGTAGCAAAACGTATTGAAGATGTTCCAGGAACGCATACCGTAACTTACGAAAGTGAGGTCGATACTATAAACATAGAGCATGTGGCTCATACACGACAAGGTTTTGCTTTAGGCGCTGTGGTGGCTGCTGAATGGATTTTCGGGAAATCGGGAGTTTTCACAATGAAAGACGTGTTAAACATTAGTTAATCACTTCGCATTCTGTAACATAAAACAAGCGCAATCTACCTACATAAAATAAAAACATTTAGATTATGACATTAACACAGTGGTTTATTTTCATTTTAATTATTCAGGTTATTCACGGCTTAGGCACCTGGAAATTATACATTAAAGCAGGAAAACAAGCTTGGGAGGCTTTTGTACCTATTTACAATGGCATCATTTTAATGAAAATCATTAACCGACCTGTGTGGTGGGTTATTTTGTTGTTCTTACCTATTGTAAACCTTATTATGTTCCCGGTGATATGGGTAGAAACCGCTAGGAGTTTTGGTAAAAATCAAACGGCAGACACCTTATTAGCTGTCATTTCGCTAGGCTTTTACAACTACTATTTAAACTATGTTGCCGATGTTAACTATATAGAAAACCGTAGTCTAAATCCAAAAACGACATCAGGCGATTGGATTAGCTCGATTTTGTTTGCCATTGTTGCTGCTACTATAGTGCACACCTATATTATTCAACCATTTACCATTCCGTCGTCCTCTTTAGAGAAATCTTTATTGGTTGGTGACTTTCTTTTTGTTAGTAAATTTCACTACGGAGCTCGTGTCCCTATGACAACGGTAGCCGCTCCTATGGTTCATGATACCATTCCTGTTATTGGATCGAAATCGTATTTATTTGACGATCATTATGAAGACCGTAAAACGTCATTTAAAAATAAATTTCAGCTACCATATTTAAGATTTCCTGGTTTTGAAGATATTGAGCGTAACGACATTGTTGTGTTCAATCAACCAGCCGATACCCTGTTGGACATGAATAAATTTAAGCCAGACAGAAACTATTACAAGCCAATCGATAAAAAGACCAATTTGGTAAAACGTTGTGTTGGTGTAGCTGGAGACACTTTAGAAGTACGCAATGGATTTGTTTATATTAACGGGAAGAAAAATGAATTACCCGATCGTGCACACTTACAATTCAGTTATTTTGTACAACCTAAAACCAATCAGTTTAATCCGGCTTACTTAAAAGAACGCTACGATATCACCGATGGTTTTGGCATTATAAACCATGAAAACACCTATTATTTCTCTGCCATTTCCGATGAAGCTTTAGCGAAGTTTAAAAACAACCCGAATGTGGTTAGCATTACGCCTAACATTCAAGAAAAAGGCTTAAGAGACCCAAATATTTTCCCTCATGATCCTGCGTACAATTGGAATGTAGATTTTTTCGGTCCGCTTTACATTCCTGAGCAAGGCAAAAGCATCGCTATAACTGTAGAAAACTTACCACTTTACAAACGTGTTATCACAGAATACGAAGGGAACGATTTAAAAGTTCAAGGCAATCAGATTTTAATTAACGGTGAAGTGGCCACCAATTACACCTTCAAACAAAACTACTATTGGATGATGGGTGATAACCGCCATAACTCTATCGATGCTCGTGCTTGGGGCTTTGTGCCTTTCGATCACGTTGTAGGGAAACCCGTATTTATTTGGATGAGCTGGGACGGTGCTAAAGCTAGATGGGATCGTTTCTTTACAACCGTTAGCGGTGAAGGAAAAGCAACCTCGTTTTTAATTCCTTTCCTAATCTTACTTTTAGTTTGGTTCGGATTTAGCAAATGGAGAAATCATAAAAAATTAAATAGCTAAAATGACATTCAGTTATGATGTTGCATTGATTCAGCATCATAACTGTTTTTTTATAAGCCATGTCTGCACTTATTCATCCAACATATTTCCCAAGTATCGCACAATGCGTTGTCATGACGCGTACCGATCATGTTGTGTTTGAAACCGCCGATAATTTCTTAAAACAAACCTATAGGAATCGGGCGTACATTTATGGTGCAAATGGTAAACTCACCTTAAATATTCCCGTAATACACAGTCAAAAAAACCGTCAGCTTTATAAAGATGTTCGTATTTTTAATGAAGAAAACTGGCAAAGTCTCCATTGGAAATCCCTCTTATCAGCTTACCGTACTTCGCCCTTTTTTGAATATTATGAAGATGAGCTTCACCCCTTATTTACCACGAAATCGGAGTTCATTTTAGATCATAACTTCAAGTGTTTAGAGGTTATTTCAGACTGTTTACAACTCGATTTAAAAACGTCTAAAACAGAAGTTTACCATCCCGTTGAAGAGCAGCATGAGGACTTTCGGTTTTTAGTGCATGCTAAAAAAGAAACACCTCAAGAACTTGAAACATACACACAAGTATTTGCCGACAAACATGGTTTTATTCCTAACTTAAGTGTTTTAGATTTACTTTTTAATGAAGGTCCAAACGCATTAAATTATTTAGAATCACAGACTGTTATAACGCCTAAATGATTCAGCCTTTAATACATTACGGTTGTCATTTTTTTTTACCACTAGCCGTGGCACTCCTTTGCTATAAACCGCAATGGAAAACGGCGTATATCATCATGATTTGTGGGATGTTTATTGATTTAGATCACCTCTTAGCCACCCCTATTTTTGCACCAAATCGATGCAGCATTAATTTTCATCCGCTGCACTCCTATTATGCTATAGTCGTTTATGTGCTTTTACTTCTTCCGAAGAAAACCCGCTTAATAGGTTTGGGTTTGGTGATTCACATCATTTCTGATGCTGTTGATTGTACTTTAATGTAAAAAATATATCTGCTGAAACTAAAAATTGATACACAAAGATGCGCGGAGTTTCACAGAGACGCACAGAGCGAAAAGTATTAAATTCTAGAACTAGATTTTCACAACTGTAAACTCTAAACTGGGACTGCGACTGGGACTGGGACTGGGACTGTAAACTGTGACTAAAATTTACTCCTCCAAACTAAAAGTAGCTTATAAACGTTCAGTACACATAGGAAAAGTAGTATTATAAAATTACACGATAAACTAAACTATCACAGGACACACCCCTTAATCCCCTCTTTTTAGAGGGGAAACTTAAACGCAAAGTTTCTGTTCTAATCTTTAAAGTAGATTTTACTGCGCTACAGTTTCCCTCCTAATAAGGAGGGATTAAGGGAGGTGTTAATCTACAATTATTCCTCCAAACTCAAAGTCGCCATAATGGGATAATGATCGGAATAATGCACATCGTAATTTTTAAAACCGTTAATTTTAAAGGCTTTATCTGCTAAAATAAAATCGATTCGAATGGGGAAAAACCGAAAATCATAACTACGTCCAAAGCCATGACCGGCCTCATCAAAAGTATCATTTAAATCCCCTTTAATTGTTCGGTAGACATACGAGAAGGCAGTATTATTAAAATCACCACAAATAATTACTTTATAATGACATTGTTTCTGGTGTTCTAAAATTATCTCGGCCTGAGATTGCTGCATTTTAAAACTCGTGCCAACACGTTTTAAAAGTCTTTCAGAAGTTTCCTTTCGTAAGCTTTCCACCTGAGTATTAATATGCATGGATTCTAAATGCACGTTATACACCCTAAAAGTATCAACTCCTTTAACAACATCGGCAAAAATCGCGTTATTAGAAGTGTTAGGAAACCCTAAGGAACCTGAATTTATTAGCGGAAATTTTGAAAAAATGGATTGACCATGTTTAACCTTTTTTCCTGCTATTTTTTTATACTGATATTTATAAAAAGAAAAATCCAGGTTTTCACGCGGATGAAATTCTTCTATACAAATAATATCTGGAGATTCTTGTTTAATAAAAGCGACAATATTATCGGATGTATTGTCTTCAGGAATCCAATCATACAAATCAAAGAGCCGCACATTATAATTCATGATTTTAATGTTTCTAGGGCTCTCTACTTCTGTAGTAGATGAAAATCGATACAAGGAACCGTATAAAAAATACCCTAAAAGCAGAATGATCATTGACATAAAACATTGGCGTTTTAATTTGATGAGCCAGTATAAAACAAACAGAAAATTAATACCAATAAGAAAGCTAACCCCTAGATTAAGAACCGCTAGCACGGCAAAAGTTTTGGGAGGTAAATAAGGTAAAATAAAAGATGATAAAAGTAATACAGCAAAAATCACATTAATGAAATAAATGATTTTATTTATAAAACTTAAATTTTTCATCTGATTATTTTTCAGCTCTAAATAAAAATTCTTTCTCTTCAGCAGTTAAACTCTCATAACCACTTTTGCTAATTTTATCTAAAATAACATCAATTTTCTTTTGGTTATTAAAGGCATTAAAGTCAGACTTGGCATAGCCACCAATTTTACTTTTATTTTTATGAACCGTTTTTAAAGGCCCTTTTTTAGAAGTTTTAAACCAACCAGAAACCGTATCGGCCATGCTTTCGAAACCTTTTCCAATATCATTTCCTTTTAGTAGCTGTTGCGCGTAAGCATAGCCTAATAAAGCCCCTCCTAAATGCGCTAAGCTGCCTCCTGAATTAGTACCAAAAAGTCCTAGTACATCTAAAACAACAATAAACGCCCCCACGTACCACAATTTGATATTAAAAACGAATAAACGCACCTCCTGTTGTGGCATATATGCACAAAGGAAAATTAAAAGGGCTCGTACCGCGCCTGAGGCCCCTACCAACGGTGGATTACCTTTAAAAACCACAGGCAACAAGCTGTAACCTATCACAAATAACAATCCTCCTGAAATAGCGCCTAAAAAATAAACGTTTAAAGCCATTTTGGGGCTAAACAAGTTTAGAAACATGCGGCCCAAAAAATACAGCCATAACATATTAAAAAGCAAGTGAAAGAAGTCGTAATGCAAAAATGCATAGGTAATAATTGTCCATGGTACTAAAATGAACTCAAAAAACTGACTAGGGAGTTCGAACCATACTAAAAAAGGTTTAAGCAACAAGGACAAAACAAAAACCACCACATTTATGGCAATAATTTTTTCTAACACGTTAAGGCTAGAAAGCTTATATTTTATGTCGTTTACTAGGGTATTCATTAATACCAACGGTTTTGGTTAAACTGATTTTTTTTCCAATACCACATCACAAAAAATCCTGTTAAAGCGCCACCAACGTGTGCCATATATGCGGTATTACTCGGACTAAAAAATGATTGTCCTGTGAGTCCAGATATAAGATCTAAAATAATAATTCCTGGAATAAAATATTTCGCTTTTATAGGAATTGGTAAAAAAATCATCATGAGTTTAGCTTCTGGGTTCATCATACCAAAAGCGGCCATAATACCCATAATACAACCCGAAGCACCAACCATACTGGCATTATAAGCCGAAAAGACCGCTTTTAATGACTCCAACTGGGCTTGCGATACGCCGCTAACTTGACCAGAAACAAGTGCACTTTTTATACTTTCTGCAGATAATCCAGACTCTAATAAGGCATTGTAATTGGGAATGTATTGAAAATAATAAAAGCCTACTTGCAGTAAGACGGCTCCCAATCCTGCAGAGAGGTAAATAAAAAGAAACTTTTTAGAACCTAAAACCTGTTCTACGGGTGTTCCAAACATCCAAAGCGCAAACATATTAAACAAGATATGTGTCACGCTACCATGCATAAACATATGTGTAAAAATCTGCCATGGTTTAAAGGCATCATTTTTTGGAAAATACATAGCAAACCATTCGTAAAACAAATTGCCCTGACCAATAAACTTGGTTCCTAGAAACATAATCACGTTTATGATTATTAAGTGCTTTACGGTTTCGGAAATCCTCATCATAATTTAAAATCTTAGTTATTAAAAGTACTGGCTGTTACAAAAGTGATAACATCTAAATAGGCAACCAATAATTTTAGTATAATATTATATAAACTTTTTGTCTAACTCATCGACACTCATCGTTACAAAAGTAACACGATTAGCGGGCGATACATTGGGGTCTTTACAAGCAAAAAGTTTGTTGACTAAATGTTCTTGCTCGTCTTTTTGTAAAGACTGTCCCGTTTTAATGGCTAAACTTTTTGCCATGGATTTCGCTAATAAATCGGTAGCACTAAAGTTACTATCGGGCACTTCATGTTCTACATCACTAATAAGCTGTTCTAATATGATAGACACTTCGCTTTCAGGAACGTTAACAGGAACTCCCGTAATTTCAACCAATTCTTCATCAACGTTAGAAAACACAAATCCAGTATGTTCCAAATCGGCTTTTAATTGATTGACAATGTCGATATCTTGAGGTGAAAAATGAAGTTGTAATGGAAACAATAATTGCTGACTTACCCCTTCTCTACTCGTCATATTTCTTAAAAACTCCTCATATAAAACACGTTGATGCGCTCGAAATTGATCGATAATTAACATACCTGACTTTATCGTACTTACAATGTATTTCTTGTGTAATTGATAGGTCGTGTGGGTTTGTTCAACCTGATGATCGCCATTAAAAATCGACAGGGTTTCTTCTTCACTCTCAAATTCCACTTCGCTAAAATCGACTACACTCTCATTACTTTTGGATTCCAGTCCCACATACAAGCCTTCCCAATCAGATGAACTTTTATGTCCCTCTTGACGACTAAACGACGAGGTATGACTTGAACGCTGCGTACTAGTCACCGAAGGCTGTGACGCATCCTTAAAGGGATTGAAACTTCTATCCACTTCAACCTTTGGCGTACTTATTACCGTTTCTTTGTAATTATAAGGTGTATCTAAATTGGGATCTCTTTCAAAATCAAGAACCGGCGCAATATTAAATTGCCCTAGACTGTGTTTTACAGCGGCTCTTAAAATGGCATAAAGTGTATGCTCATCATCAAATTTGATCTCCGTTTTTGTGGGATGAATATTAATATCAATAGACTGTGGGTCTACCTGTAAATTTAAAAAGTAACTGGCATGCATGCCTGGTTTTAACAAACCTTCAAAAGCTGAGGCTATCGCATGGTTTAGATAAGCGCTTTTAATAAAGCGATCGTTCACAAAAAAGTACTGCTCGCCTCTACTTTTTTTAGCGAATTCAGGTTTTCCTACAAACCCTGAAACATTAAGTACTTCGGTATCTTCATCAACAGGAACCAATTTTTCATTGGTTTTATTGCCAAATATATTGACAATGCGTTGACGATAGTTGCTTATGGGCAAATTAAAAGATTCGCTCCCATTGTTATACATCACAAAACTAATACTAGGATGTGCTAGGGCTACACGATAAAATTCATCGACCACATGGCGCAATTCCACTGTATCGGACTTTAAAAAATTTCGTCGAGCAGGTATATTAAAAAACAAGTTTTTAACCGCTACCGAAGTACCCGTTGGCGTCACCACAACATCCTGTGAAACAACCTGACTACCTTCGATAACAAGGGCATTTCCAACATCGTTGGAAGCCTGTTTGGTTTTTAATTCTACATGAGCAATGGCCGCAATACTGGCAAGGGCTTCACCACGAAAGCCTTTAGTGTGCAGTTGAAATAAATCTTCTGCGCTCTTGATTTTAGAAGTCGCATGACGCTCAAAGCTAAGTCGTGCATCGGTAGGACTCATCCCCTTACCGTTGTCGATAACCTGAACGAGTGTTTTTCCGGCATCTTTAATAATAAGTTTTATCGTATCTGCACCAGCATCAATGGCATTTTCAAGAAGTTCCTTAACTACCGAAGCTGGGCGTTGTACAACTTCTCCTGCGGCAATTTGGTTTGCAACATGATCGGGTAAAAGCTGTATAATGTCTGCCATAAATTATTTTGAAAAGAAAATAGATAAATCGAATTCGATGATGAATAAGAATATTAAAATTAGAATGGCTATAATAATGATTAGCCGCTTATTAACTTCTTTATCACGATTGTTTTTTAAATCGTCTAAAGCATCAACAAACTTAGACTTTAAGCCTTTATTATCGCCAACGGTTTTACGGTAATCATCAAACTTATGTTTAATTTCAAACGGACTCCCATCTTCCCCTTTATTATCGTAATAACGTGGGGTATAACTAAATTTTTTATTCTTACGTGTCTTTAAAATTCCCATGAGTTTTTAGTTTAGAGGTATTTTTTATCTAATATGTACATACAAATCAATAATAATACCAAGATTAAAACTAATATTTTGGTGGACATTGGGCCACGCATTTTAGGCTTAGAACCGCTAGATTTACGCCATTTTGAAACAAAATCAGGCGTCGCATCAGCGTCTTTAGAATCAGACAAATCGCCCTGATTTTCTTTTGAAAACCTAGGCTGATAATTGAACGTTTTATGTTTGCGTTGTTTAAACAAAATAAGGATACCGTTATACTTCAAAAGTACTTAAAAATAGACAGATAATATAAACTGCACTGCTAAAAATTGTTAAAAACAGCGCATAAAGGAAGGCCGTATCCTTATTCAAAATTTATTAAAAACAAGGTTGTAAACCCACCAACGCGTAGGTTTATAAAAACACTTTTAGTAAAAAGCTTAGTGATCCTGACGTAATTTCGCCATTTTAATAGCAGCAATAGCAGCTTCTGTGCCTTTATTACCGTGAATTCCGCCAGAGCGCTCTATGGATTGCTGCATGTTATTATCGGTAAGTACGCAGAAAATAACAGGCGTTTCATGCAAAACATTAAGGTCTTTAATCCCTTGAGTTACCCCTTCACATACAAAGTCGAAGTGTTTGGTTTCGCCTTGAATAACGCTTCCAATAGCAATAACAGCGTTAACCATTTGCTCTTGCATTTTTTTGCATCCATAAATCAATTCAAAACTTCCTGGCACATCCCAGCGAATAATATTTTGAGCCTCTACCCCATTATCGATTAGCGCATCGTAAGCCCCTTTATAAAGCCCTTCAGTGATCGTATCGTTCCATTCTGAAACAACAATCCCAAACCGAAAGTTACTCGCGTTTGGGATTGTTGCTTTATCGTATTCTGATAAATTTTTATTTGCCGTAGCCATATAATAGCAATTTATTTGTTTGCCAATACTTCTGCTTTTCCTATAAACACATCCACTTTGGCAGCTTCAGTAGAGTTTGCATAATCATCTTTAATTCTTTTAAAGTAAGTTAAAGCTTTATCGGATTGTCCTAAATCTAAAGCGATAGTTCCAGCTTTAAATAAGTACATAGGCGTCGTGTATTCATTATCACGCATTTCAGCAGCTTCTTCATAATACCCTAAAGCATCTTCTTTTTGTCCTAATTGCACAAAAGCATCACCAATATTTCCTTTAGCTAAAGGCGCTAATATTTCATCTTCGCTTTCAAAATCATTTAAATACTTAACAGCATTCTTATAATCCTTTAATCTTAAGTAAGCTGTACCCGCGTAATAGTTCGCTAAATTAGCAGAAGGCGTTCCACTATACTGATCGATAATATCAAGCATTCCAAATTTACCTTCACCACCATTAAGTGCTAAATTGTATAAAGAATCTTTTTTTACACCTGTAACGGCCTGATCGAAATATTTTTGAGCTTGGAACATATCGTTCATAGCTCGAGTTTGCTTAGGCTTAGAAATAAATTCTTTATATCCTAAAGACCCCAAAACCACGATAGCTACTAAACCGATAATAATGAAAATGTATTTTTGATTTTTTGCAACAAAGTCTTCCGTTTTAGAAGCCGACTCATCAAGGGCGTTAAACACCTCGGCTGTAGTCGATTCTTCTTCAATATTCGTTTGCTTCTCTTCCTTTGTTTTTGGTTTGTAACCTCTTTTGTTATAAGTTGCCATGTATTCCGTCTAATTTAATGTCGCGCAAAAATATAATTTTTCTTTATAACTAAAAGCGTATTTATTTGATATTTTTCAATAATTTGCACTTCTTTTTATCGGTAAAGCTCCAAAACCTTCGTTAAGTTGCTATTTATATGATTTTAAAATCACTTTCTCTTCTCAATTATAAAAATTTCGACAGCAAATCGTTTGTTTTCAACGACAAAATAAATTGTATTGTTGGAAATAATGGTATTGGAAAAACAAATGTATTAGACGCCATCTATCATTTATCCTTTGGAAAAAGTTATTTTAATCCTATAGCCGCACAAAACATCAAGCACGACGAAGGCTTTTTTGTTATTAATGGGGATTATGAAAAGGATGATAAAATTGAAAAAATTGCCATTAGCTTAAAACGCGGACAAAAAAAAGTGATTAAGCGTAACGGAAAAATTTATGATAAGTTTAGTGAGCATATTGGCTTTTTACCTCTGGTAATTATTTCACCAGCCGATAGAGACCTTATTATTGAAGGCAGCGACACACGCAGAAAATTTATTGATAGTGTTATTTCGCAAAGCGACAAAAACTACCTCAATCAATTAATAAGCTACAATAAAACCCTAGCACAAAGGAATGCTCTACTAAAATATTTTGCTCTAAATCACACCTTTAACGCAGACACCTTAGAAGTTTACAACGAACAGCTTAACATTTTTGGCGCCCAAATTTACGAAAAGCGCAAGCATTTTCTAGAAACCTTTATACCCATATTTAAGTCACGGTACGAGGCCATAAGCAACGGAAAAGAGCTCGTCAATTTAGTATACAGTAGCCAGTTAGAAGAAAACGATTTAAAAACGCTTTTAAAAACAGCTTTAAGCAAGGACCGTGCGCTGCAATACACGAGTGTTGGTATTCATAAAGATGATTTAAATTTTAACATCGAAGAACACCCCATAAAAAAGTTTGGTAGCCAAGGTCAGCAAAAATCATTCTTAATCGCCTTAAAATTAGCGCAGTTCGATTTTTTAAAAAACCTAAGTGGGGTTAATCCCATTTTACTTTTAGATGATATTTTCGACAAACTTGACGAACAACGTGTCTCACAAATCATTAAATTAGTAGATGATGAAAACTTTGGTCAGTTATTCATTAGCGATACCCATGCCGATCGCACCGAAAAGGCCGTAAAGCAAGTACATCAATCTTACGAAATATTTAAATTATAATCATGGCAAAACGCAATAACGAACATCTCAGTATTTCTGACGCCCTAAAAGAATTTGTAGAAACCAATAAACTAGAAAAAGGTTTAGACAAAGTAAATGTTGCCGATGCCTGGGCAAAACTTATGGGCAACGGTGTTTACAATTACACTTCCTCGATAAACCTTGAACGAGACACGCTTTACATTCAACTGAATTCCAGTGTATTAAGAGAAGAACTAAGCTACGGCAAACAAAAAATAATTGACATGCTTAATGAAGAATTAGGGAAAGAAATAATTAAAAAATTGATTTTAAGATAATTACACAAAATAATAAATTTGAAATTATTTGATAAAAAACATCTTGGTACAATTATTTACATTATCTTTGGAACTTAAATTATTATAATACAAATACAATGAGTAAAGGTACCGTAAAATTTTTCAACGATTCAAAAGGATTTGGTTTCATCGTTGAAGATGACAACAACAAAGAACATTTCGTACACATTTCAGGACTTATCGATGAAATTCGTGAAGGTGATGTTGTAGAATTCGATCTTCAAGAAGGAAGAAAAGGATTAAACGCCGTAAACGTAAAAGTAGTCTAACGATATACTATTTAACAATTACAATAAAAGCCTATCAAATTTTGATAGGCTTTTTTTTATGGACTCTTCTACCCTGGATAATTTTTATCAGGCACAAAAAAATCCGAAACCAAGCGGCTTCGGATTTTTAATATATTCAGTGTTTTAATTATACTAAAACTGTTCTCTCCCCGCAAAGTGAAAAGCACCTTCAATAGCAGCGTTTTCATCGCTATCACTACCGTGAACAGCATTTTCTCCAATAGAGGCTGCATATAATTTTCTAATAGTTCCTTCAGCAGCTTCAGCTGGGTTTGTTGCACCAATTAACGTTCTAAAATCATCAACAGCATTTTCCTTTTCTAAAATGGCAGCTACAATAGGGCCACGCGTCATGAACTCTACCAACTCACCGAAAAACGGACGCTCACTATGGATCGCATAAAAAGCTTCGGCGTCAGCCTTTGTCATTTGTGTTAATTTTAAGGCTGCAATTTTAAAGCCCGCTGAAGAAATTTTTTCTAAGATAGCTCCAATGTGTCCTTTTTCAACCGCATCTGGCTTAATCATTGTAAATGTTCTATTTGTTGCCATTTTTTAAATTTTATTTATATTAATTTCTAAGAAAACATGCTTTCATAAAATGATAATTTACTGAAAACAAACCGTTAAACCTCATATGGTCTTGGGCTGCAAAAGTAACCTATTTATACAAAAAAGCAACAAATCCAGTTTTAAAAAATTGTATCTTCGCCTTCTATGAAAAAACAAGATATTTCAAGCATAAAACAATTACTAGCAACTCCAAAAAAAATAGTCATTGTTCCTCATAAAAACCCTGATGGTGATGCTATTGGCTCTACTTTGGGGCTTTATCATTATTTATTAAAACACCAACATGAAGCACAGGTTATTGCACCTAATGACTATCCTAACTTTTTAAAATGGATCCCTGGAAATGACCATATTCTAATCCATGATGCTCAAACTAGCACCTCTGAAACCCTCATTAATGAGGCCGATATTATTTTTACATTAGACTTTAATGCCTTTCATCGTACGGGAAATATGGAGCAGATTTTAACTGAAAGTAAGGCTTTAAAAATCATGATTGACCACCATCAAGCTCCCGACGATTACGCCACTTATATGTATAGTGATGTTCGTATGAGTTCTACTTGCGAAATGGTTTACCGTTTTATTGATTTTTTAGGTGACGAAAAATGTATCGATGCCTGTATTGCAACCTGCTTATATGTTGGTATTATGACCGACACGGGTTCCTTTAGGTTCTCCTCGACCACCAGCACAACCCATCGTATTGTTGCCAAGCTTATTGATAAAGGGGCACAAAACTCAGAAATCCACAACAATGTTTACGACACCAACAGCTTCGAACGCCTACAATTATTAGGATGTGCGCTAACAAACCTGAAGGTGATCCCAGAATCGCGAGCGGCATATATTTCTCTATCTCAAGAAGAACTTAACCGCTTCAACTATAGAAAAGGCGATACCGAAGGCATCGTAAACTACGCCCTGTCTTTAGAAGGCATCATACTCGCAGCTATATTCATTGAAGATAAACAAGAGGGTATTATAAAGATCTCGTTACGATCTAAAGGTGATTTTTCTGTAAACGACATGTCTCGAGCGCATTTTAATGGTGGCGGCCACACCAATGCTGCAGGAGGACGAAGCGAGATATCATTAAATAAAACCATTGAAAAATTTATTAGTATATTGCCTAGTTATAACCAAGCTTTAAACCATGCATAAACTTCTAATCATCGCTTTAGCACTCGCTTTTTTAGGCTGTAAAACACCTAAGCCACGTCGACCTGTTTCAGTAAAATCAGGTTCTTTTATTGATGCATCTATAGAACGCAATAAAAAATTAAATGCCAAAGAACATGCCACTATCGAAAACCTTTTAAAGCAACAAAAACAAGATTACATTGCTTCTGAAAGCGGTTTTTGGTACTACTACAATACTAAAATCGAAGCAGACTCTCTAGAAACACCAGGTTTTGGAGATTTGGTAAATTACGATTACAACATAAAAAGCCTGAATGGTAAATTAATTTATTCTGCAGACGAATTACGAACACAAAACTACACCATGGATAAAGAAGAACTATTTACGGGGCTTCGTGAGGGTTTAAAACTTATGAAAACGGGCGAAACCGTAACCTTTTTCTTCCCGTCTCAAAAAGCTTATGGCTATTATGGCGATAACAATAGAATAAGCAATAATGTACCTCTAGTATGTAAGGTTACTGTAAATTCAATTACTCAAAACGAATGAATCTCATAAAAAACACCATTAAAGTTTTACTGTTACTCTTTTGCATTTGTTTAAGTTCTTGCAAAAACGAGGATTACCCAGAGCTTGAAGACGGCCTTTATGCCGAGCTTGACACCTCAAAAGGGACCATGATAGCCAGGCTAAACATGAAGGAAACCCCCATAACAGTAGCTAATTTCGTTTCACTTGCCGAAGGCACAAACACCTTAGTTAAAACACCTTATAAAGGCAAAAAATATTATAATAGCACTATTTTCCATCGTGTCATGAACGAATTTGTAATTCAAGGTGGTGATCCTACAGGCACTGGAAAAGGAAATCCTGGTTATCGTTTTATGGATGAATTTCATCCCGATTTAAAACACGACAAACCTGGCATGCTTTCCATGGCTAACCCAGGAAAAAACACCAATGGGAGTCAGTTTTTCATCACCGATGTTGCAAAACCTCATTTAGACCATGTACACACAGTTTTTGGCGAGATCATAATAGGTCTTGATGTTTTAGATTCTATTTCAAATGTAAAAACTAATGAAAAACACCGACCACTAAACGATGTGGTTCTAAACCATGTAAAAATTATCCGAAAAGGTAAAGCGGCTCAGTCGTTTAATGCCCCAAAGGTTTTTGAAAAACATTTTGCAGAACAAGAACGTCTGGAAAGAGAGAAAAAAGAAAAATCTGAAGCCATTTTAAAAGCCACACACGATAAATTTGAGGCTCAAAAAGAAAAAGCAACCACACTAGACTCTGGATTACAATTTTATATCTCTGAAAAAGGTAAAGGCAAAAAACTTCCTAAAAACGCTAAGGCACTGGTGGACTACTCGGTATTTCTCGTTAACGGAAAATTAATTGGCACTAGCAAATTAGAAGTTGCTGAAGCCCATGGTGCCGTAAATAAAAAACGTAAATTTGCCGACAAATACCACCCCCTCACCGTTGAGCTAAAACCCAATGCCCACATGATACCTGGGTTTAAAGAAGGCTTACAACAATTACATGTTGGAGACAAAGCGACTTTATTCATTCCGTATCATTTAGGTTATGGCGATAGCGGTACAAAGGGAATTCCTGGTAAATCAAACCTCATTTTTGAAGTTGAAGTTTTAGAACTTTTAAAATAAAAAATAAGCTCAAAATCTATGCATGCATTAAAATTCGATTGGAATCCCATTACTGGGATAGATATCGCTGGAAGTTTCAAAATTCATTTTTATAGCCTCATGTGGGTTACTGCTTTTATTTTGGGGTGGTACATTATGAAACGTATTTTCACCAAAGAAAAAGTATCCTTAACTTATTTAGACCCCCTTTTTATTTATACCGTTTTAGCAACTATGATTGGGGCTCGATTAGGTCATGTTTTATTTTACCAATCGGAATTGATATCAGAAGATTTTTTCAGCATATTTCTACCTTTCAAATTTAAAGGCGGTTTTGAGTTTACAGGATTTCAAGGACTCGCCAGTCATGGTGCCGCTATTGGTATTATTATTGGCATGTATTTATACCGTAAAAAATACAACTATAAATCACTACTTTGGATTTTAGACCGCGTGGTCATTCCCGTAGCATCAGGTGCCATTTTTATCCGTATTGGAAACTTTATAAACTCTGAAATTATAGGTAAAGTAACCGATTCTAATTTTGGCGTACGCTTTATTCAAGACCAATACTACAAGAGAGAAGTAATGCAACTTACAGGTATCAACGACGTTCAAAAAGCCTATGATGCGATTGCCACCAATCCTAAGTTTCAAAATCTATTAAATGCTGTTCCTTACAGACATCCGTCGCAACTTTACGAGTCGTTTTGCTACATTTTCGTATTTTTATTTTTGTGGTATTTCTATTCTAAAACCAACAAAAAAGACCAAACAGGATTTTTATTTGGTTTGTTTTTAGTATTACTATGGAGCATTCGTTTCTTTATAGAATTCACCAAAGAACCGCAAGGCGATGAATACATTAACTGGTTTAACCTTAATACTGGTCAGTGGTTAAGCATCCCGTTTGTATTAATAGGACTCTATTTCATGTTTATTTACAAGCCTAAAACTGAAGTAAAATAATATGTATATCAAACGACACCTCTGTTTTATAATAGCTTTATTAGTCCTTTCAACATGTAAAGACCATAAAAAAACCATTAAACAAACCGAGGTGTCGTTTACCAAGGAAGGGGAACTAACCGTTTTAAGCCCCTCCAATACTCCAAAAACCACTTTGGATATAGAAATTGCAGATACCGAGTTTGATATCCAAACAGGATTAATGTATAGAAACTCGATGTTAAAAACCCAAGGCATGCTTTTTGTTTTTAATGATGAACAAGAGCGTTCTTTTTACATGAAAAACACTAAAATCCCTTTAGACTTAATTTATATTGATGGGAATAAAAGGATTGTAAGTTTTCAAGAAAACGCTAAGCCTTTCGACGAATCTTCACTTCCATCAAATGCTCCAGCTCAATATGTGTTAGAAGTTAATGCAGGATTGGTTAGCACCTGGAATCTTAAAGTTGGAAATATTATTCAATTCACTGAAAAATAGCCTTGACGCTGCTACAATAAGAAACTGTTTCTACTTCGAAAAATCCTTACAATCATAAAAGGTCAGAACATCTTTATATTAGTCGATTTTTCCTATATTTACAAAACACCATGATATTAAATCTATAAATTATATCCTGGTTTAAAATTAATCTATTCTAGTTATTCATAAAACACTAAAAACCTTCAAAAATTATGAAAAACCATTTATTAACGCTTACCCTCCTTTTTATGTCCTCCTTTGGGTTTGCCCAAACCTCTAAAGAAATTGACTCGACAGCCATCTTCATTCTTGATAAAATGAGTGCTGTTATTGGCGATTTAGAGTCTGTTAATTTTCATTTAAGCAGTTCTAACGATAAGTTTAATGAGGATAAAGATATTATAAAAGAATATCATGAAAGCAACATTTCATTTTCTGGACCAGACAAACTTCATATTCGTGTAAATGGGTCGGATGAAGACATAGCCTATTGGTATGATGGCTCCTTCATCACATACTACAACTACAACGAAAACAATTATGTAACTTTAGAAGCCCCTGAAACAACACTTGAAATGATTGATGACATGCACGATCATTACAATTTCCAGTTTCCTGCAGCCGATTTTTTCTATCCTGCCTTTACCGACGACTTAATTGAAGCATTTGATAGTATTAAATACCTTGGAAAGAAAACTACAAAAGGTGAAGACTGTTACCACATTCAAGCTATCAATAAAGATTTAAATGTACAAATATGGGTTTCCACACAACCTAACGTATTACCAAAACACTTTGTTATTACATATAAAAACCAATCTAATTTGCAGTATGAGTCTACGTTTAGCAACTGGTCTTTAAATCCAAGAATACCAGACTCTAAGTTTCATTTCTTAGCGCCCCCAAATGCAAAACTAATTAGTATTTTAAAAAAGGGCGATTCTTAATCCATAAAACAGTATAATCATGATTATTTTTTCATTAAATATAAAACATAAATTAGGCATTCTACTCCTATTTTTAGCCTTAGCATTTCCTACAGATTTAATAGCGCAGCGTATAAACCATGGTGCTTCCCGTGGAGGCGGCAATGGCAACCGTAACATCTCGAGACCTACAACCACGCCTAACCGATCTAGCAATAGAGCTACACCAAATCGAGCTACACCTAAACGAAGCATTAATGGCGGAAGCGCTAATAGAAGTCGTAACTTTTCAGGGCAATCTAAAGGAAAAATCACAAATAAATCAACTTCTAGACCTAACGTTAATGGAGATAAATCAACGTCAAGAGATAAATCTATTTCAAGACCTAATAGTAACACGAATCGAAAAACCTCAACTGTAAAACGCCCTTCTAATAACAAAATTGGAAACAAAACACATATTGGCAATAACAATGTTAATATTAATGTCAATAACAGCCGACATAACAACATTAGAAACACCCGCGTAAGATCAAGTCATGTGCGTTACACGCGGCCGCCTTATCGCTACGGAGGTCGTCGATATTATTGTCACCGCCCCTACTATTATCATCCTTATAGACCTTTTTATTGGGGACCCGTTTGGCACCCTTGGGGATATTTTGTAACCTCATTAGCTAGAACTGCCATTATAGTAGCGATAATTAATGACAGTAATGACAATAAAAACGAAGAATACCATTACGATAATGGAACTTATTACTTAAAAACAGAAGAAGGTTTTGTAGCTGTTCAAGCACCAGTTGGCGCACAAGTACCTTCCATTCCAAAAGAAGCTCAAGAAGTTAAAGTTAACGAAACAAACAATTATTATTACGGCGGCGCCTTTTACGAACAAAACAAAGATGGCTATATTGTAGTTCCTGCAACAGCCGGAACCATTGTTCCTGGATTACCAGAAGGTGGTGAGGAAGTAAAAATAGGAGATGTGACTTATGTACAGTTTGGAGAAACCTATTACCAACCCATCCAAGTAGACGGCAAAGACATGTATGAAATTGTTGAAGTAAAAGACGAATAAATACTTTAATAACATAGCAATCTAAAAGTCGAAAAGAGACTGCCTCCCATATTTGTTATACACAAATTTAGGAGGCAGTCTTTTTTTTACTTCTAAAGCATTTTAATTAATTCTATTTGAGAATTGTTAAAATGAAACTTGATGCATCTCAATTGGGAGCATTTTGCTTCCAAATTTAAATATTTACACGCATTAAAAGAGGAGACCTCGTAACAAAGTGACCTCAACTAATTATCGAAATAAAAGCAATAGCTGATAAAATGGAAACCAAAACAAGAAACCCTCTTCAAATGACAGTTTAATTTCGCAACTAAAAATAATTCTAGTTTAAAAGAAGTACAGATAAACAAAATTAAACTTTAACAAACTCATTTTATATACCTTAAAACAGAATTAATATTAATAATCATTTTTTAACAGTATTAATATACACATGTTCTAGTCAAATAATTATATTTAGACTTTAATTAATAATTTTTTATGAAAAACTTAAGAAAATTTGGAGTTCTGATGATGCTCTCCCTTTTAGCGTCATCTGTTACAGCTCAAAAAAAACCAAACATTTTAGTACTTTGGGGCGACGATATTGGACAATCCAATATTAGTGCCTATTCCTTAGGAATTACGGGTTACCAAACCCCAAACATTGATCGTATTGCCAAGGAAGGTACGATGTTTACCGATTACTATGCCGAGCAAAGTTGTACAGCTGGCCGTTCATCTTTTATTTTAGGACAGAGTGTATTTCGTACGGGCTTAAGTAAAGTTGGTATGCCAGGCGCCAAAGAAGGTATTAGTGAAAAAGACCCTACTATTGCAGAGCTATTAAAACCACTCGGATACATTAGTGGGCAATTTGGTAAAAACCACTTAGGTGACCGTGATGAGCACTTACCTACAAACCATGGTTTTGATGAATTTTACGGTAACTTATACCACTTAAATGCTGAAGAAGAACCAGAATTAAGAGATTATCCAGACCCAGCGAAATACCCTGATTTCAGAAAGAAATTTGGACCTCGTGGTGTTATTCACTCTACTGCCGATGGTAAAGTTGAAGATACGGGACCATTAACTAAAAAGCGTATGGAAACTATTGATGACGAATCATCAAAAGCTGCCATGGACTGGATTAGAAAACAACACAAAGCAGGAAAACAATGGTTTTGCTGGTGGAATGGTACACGTATGCACTTTAGAACACACGTAAAACCTGAACATAAAGGTATTTCTGGACAGAATGAATACGGCGATGGTATGGTTGAGCACGATATGCACATTGGTTTATTCTTAGATTTATTAGATGAATTAGGCATTGCTGACAACACCATTGTGATGTATTCTACCGATAACGGACCACACAAAAATACATGGCCAGATGCTGGTATCAATCCTTTTAGAGGAGAAAAGAATACCAACTGGGAAGGTGGATGGAGAGTACCAGCTATGATAAGATGGCCGGGTCAAATCCCTGCAGGAAAAATTGCTAATGATATCTTTTCTGGTATGGACTGGATGCCTACTTTCTTAGCTGCTGCTGGAGATGATAAAATAAAAAACAAACTATTAAAAGGTCATTCTGCTAACGGTAAAACCTTTAAAGTACACTTAGATGGTTACAACATGTTACCTTACTTAAAAGGTGAGGAGAAAAAAGGAAGACGTGAAGAAATATTTTATTTCTCTGATGATGGTGACTTAACAGCCTTACGTTATAATGATTGGAAATTAATTTTCATGGAGCAAAGAAGTCCAGGAACATTACAAGTTTGGGCTGAACCTTTTATCGAATTACGTTTACCAATGATTTACAACTTAAGAAGAGACCCTTATGAGTTTGCAAGCATTACATCGAACACCTATTACGATTGGTTACTAGATCACGCATTTTTACTTGTACCGGCACAAGCTTATGTTGCTAAATTCTTGGGAACCTTTAAGGATTATCCCCCTAGAGCAAAAGCCGCTAGTTTTAGTTTAGACAAAGTGATGGACAAACTAGCCACTCCAACAAATAATTAATATCAAGGATATGAAGAGGTCGTCTAAAAACAAATTAGGCGACCTTTTATTTTTTGACCATTTAGTTTTTAATCAGGATTTTCTTTTTTACGTATTAACTCGAGCGTATTTAAAAACAGTCAATGTGATTTTATATAGCTAAACTCACTTTTTTAAGGTTATGAGCCATTGCTATAAGTCCTATTTCAGTATTTACTTTATCAAGTCCTCTTAACATAAACCTTTTGAAGTTCATATTGTGTTTTATGTTACCAAAAACAGCTTCAACATCCCAGAAACGCTGTTTTCTATGAGCAACGCCTTCTGGGCTTAATAATTTTTGTTTGGCCTTTGCTTTAAGTCTAACCAATTTGTGATTCCTCTCTACAATACGGTTGTATTTTGATTGATGACAGAGGCTTCTGAGCTGGCATCCGCAGCAATTCTTAGCCTGATATCTATCGATTTTTTGTTCATATCCTGTAGCCGTTTGTCTTATGTAGCTACCAATATTTTCCATAGGCTGTCCCATAGGACAGTAATACGTATCTGTGTGATGGTTATAAAAAAGTTTATCTGCTGCAAATGGTTTTTTAATCTTACCGCGTTTCTCATCTAACTGTCCTTTATGGAAGTAATTGTATTTTACAAAAGCTTCGATATTCTGGTCTTCCAGATAGGTGTAATTTTCATCGCTCCCGTAACCGGCGTCTGCTGTTAAGGTCTGTGGAGCTTTGCCATATCCCTCAATAAAATCTTCTGTATGTTCTATAAGTGTGGTGGTATTTGCTGTAGTTTGTGCAATGGTGTAGTTGGCAATAAATTGATTGTTGGTAGATGCCTGCAAATTATATCCTGGTTTGAGCTGTCGATTTAGCATATGGTCTTCTTTCATTCTCATAAAAGTAGCATCAGGATCTGTCTTACTCATAGAGTTGCGACTACCCATTTGCTGCTGGTAGGTTTTATTTTTTGCTATATTCCCAGGCCAGTGCTTTTTGGCATAGTTAAGCTTTTGCTTCACTTTTTTATCAACTTCTTTTCCTTGAAGTGCTTGATTGATTTTATCTATGGTTTGAGAGACTTGCTCAGGATTTATCGCTTTAAAATTATCTGGCTCGTTAGACTTTTGTTCTTCTTCAGCATATACAGTTTCTACATAGCGCCATAATTCTTTGAGTTGTTTTTCAATACGTGAGCGTGAGGTTTTAATGCTTTTGCCTCATACAAAAGTATAGCGATTAGCATTGGCTCCTATTTTGGTGCCATCAACATAAATATCTTTTAAACATTAGTGTCCGATAAAAGATTTAAAAAGCGGGATTTCCAAGATAGGATTTCCCGCTTATTTTGTATCTTGAAGTTATCACACATCCAAGATATGAATAAAAGTAAAAACTTTAGCGGACAACCCATAATCAAACAGGTATTAAATTTCATTTTGCCCAAAGATGTTCATCGGACAGCCAAAAAGCACAACAGCGATCGCTATACCAAAAAGTTTACCACCTATGAGCATTTGGCCACTATGGTATTTACCGTGATCAGTGGCTGTAGCTCACTTCGTGAGGTTTCCAGTATTATGCTTGCCTGCGAGGGAAAGATCAACCATCTAGGACTCACGGACTTTCCGAAACGCAGTACCTTGTCAGATGCTAACAGGAGAAGAAGCTCTGAAGTATTTGCCGATATTTATCATTTACTCTACAAACGTTACCATCGCTTTTTATCGGACAGCAGACCCTTAGAACCTGCAGTGAAGAACCTTAAAATCGTTGATTCCTCGACCATCCCCCTATTTAGTGACATTCTTAAAGGTGTAGGAAGGAACCCGCTCAACGGCAAAAAGAAAGGAAGTATCAAGATGCATACTATGATAAACGCCATGGAAGACGTTCCTTGTCTGATTAAGTTTTCAAGCGCGGCCACGCACGACCACACCTTTTTAAAAGACCTGGAACTCAAGAAGGGCTCTTATGTGGTTTTTGACAAAGGGTATGTGGATTATGAGCAATACCAAAAATGGACACTGGAAGATGTTTACTTTGTGACTCGGCAAAAGGACAATGCTCGCTATACAAGCCTTGAAGAGTTTGATATCTCCAATAAAGTGGACGATGCTGTCTTAAAGGACGAAAAAATAGGGCTTACGGACAAAAACGGCAATGCTTTTTCCCTGAGGAGAATCGCTTTTTGGCACGAAAAGCACCAAAAAGTTTATGAGTTCATCACTAATAATTATGATCTTGATGCAGACAAAATAGCCGACATCTATAAAAATAGGTGGCAGATTGAGACGATGTTCAAGCGGCTTAAACAGAACTTTCCGCTAAAGTATTTTTTGGGAGACAATCAAAATGCCATCGAAATACAAATCTGGGTCAGTTTGATAATCCAGCTCATTATGCTTGTGATCCAAAGAAAAGCCCAAAGAAACTGGGCTTATTCCAATATGATGTCCGTCATACGATACCATTTGATGACATATATCGATTTGTTCAAATTCCTGAAAAACCCAGAAGCTAATTGGGAAGAGATTACAACCAAAAACATTGGGCAATTAAGCCTTTTTGACCCATAAGGAGGTTCTGTTTTCAAAATAAAGAGTGCGATCAATAAAAAAGGCCAACACCAAAGCTTTTTTAGCTAATTCTGTTTTTTATCGGACAACAATATCTTTTAAACTCAAGTAACCTTCCTTAGCAAGGAGAATAACAACTTGATTAAATATCTTTTTTAAAATTTCCTTTAAGTTTTCCTGAACGAAAATTACTGATGGTATTATGATCTGGTTGGATACAACCACTAAGCCACATAAAATGAACGTTTTCTCCCAAAGCTTGTTCTATTTTGCGAGAAGAATATAAATTACGAAGATAGGCGTAGATTAAAATTTCAAGTAAATCTCTTGGGTGATAGCTAGAAGTACCACCTCCTTTATAGGTGTTTTCTATAGACCGAATGTCTATCTGATTTAAAATGCTATTTACAATACGCACGGGGTGATGTTCTGGAACAAAATCATCATAACTCGGAGGAAGAAGACTCAATTGTGTCTGACTATTAGTCTTCCATACAATGTTGCCTTTCATAACTTTAAGACACGAAAAACGATACTTTTGATAAAATCTAAAACAATAAAAAAGAGGCTGCCTTTTTAGACAACCTCTTTTTTATTTATAAAGACTATAAAGCTATTACAGCTCTAACAATCCGTTTGTTTTTGCTACACCTTCAGCACTAGCTTTCATGTGTGCTTTTTCAGCATCACTTAAAGGAATATCAACTATTTTTTCGATACCGTCTTTTCCTAATACTACTGGTACACCGATACAGATATCATTTAAACCATATTCGCCTTCAAGGAAAGTAGAACAAGGGAAAATCTTTTTAGTATCACAAGCAATAGCTTGTACCATTCCTGATACAGCTGCTCCTGGTGCGTACCATGCAGAAGTACCTAATAACTTCGTTAATGTTGCTCCACCAACTTTAGTATCTTCAGCTACTTGTGCTAAACGCTCTTCACTTAAGAATTCAGAAACTTTAATACTGTTTCTTGTTGCGTGACTTGTTAATGGCACCATACCTGTGTCACTATGTCCACCAACTACCATACCATCTACATCACTAATAGGCGCACCTAAAGCTTCTGCTAAACGATATTTAAAACGAGCAGAATCTAAAGCACCACCCATACCAATAATTCTATTTTTTGGCATTCCTGTAGCTTTATGAGCTAAATAAGTCATGGTATCCATTGGATTACTAACCACAATAAGAATCATATTTGGAGAATGCTCTAGTAAGCTTGATGATACATTTTTAACGATACCCGCATTAATACCGATAAGCTCTTCACGAGTCATACCTGGTTTACGTGGAATCCCTGAAGTAATCACACAAATATCACTATTTGCTGTTTGGCTATAATCGTTAGTTACACCAGTTATTTTAGTATCAAAACCATTTAAAGATGCACATTGCATTAAATCCATTGCTTTTCCTTCAGCAAAACCTTCTTTAATATCAAGAATTACGACTTCTGAAGCGAAATTTTTAATAGCAATATACTCAGCACAACTAGCACCTACTGCTCCTGCTCCTACTACAGTTACTTTCATTTTTTTTATTATTTATTATTAGTATTTAATTTGTTTTTAAGCTCGAAATACAACTCATAATAGTTCAAACCGTGCTAATTTACGAATTATAACAGTCTTAATAAAGAAGTAACAGGCAATTCCATTCTTTTTTGAGAGTCCCTAAAAAAATTATGTTAAAAATTTAGAAATTATCTTTGAAGCTATCAAAAAGCTGATTAAACCCAAATGTTTTCATCAAACTGTTTTGAATCTAAAAATAGTATGGCAAAAAATAACCCCAACACAAAAGTGATGGGGCTACAAATTCATGACTAAACACAAGGCTTAGTTATTTAATAGGTTTTATTTACGCATCAATATTAGCATAAATAGCATTTTTCTCAATAAAATCTCGACGTGGCGGTACCTCATCACCCATAAGCATAGAGAAAACTCTATCGGCTTCCGTACCGTTATCTATTTGCACTAAACGCATGGTTCTAAATTCAGGATTCATAGTCGTATCCCAAAGTTGTTCAGCATTCATCTCACCCAGACCTTTATAACGTTGGATTTTTGAACCATCGCCAAACTCGGCAATAATAGCATCACGTTCTTTATCCGACCATGCATACTGCTTTTTAGCACCTTTTTTAACCAAATATAATGGTGGTGTTGCAATGTAAATATGTCCGTTTTCAATTAGCTCCTTCATATATCTAAAGAAGAAAGTTAAGATTAAAGTTGCAATGTGACTACCATCAATATCGGCATCACACATAATAACGACTTTATGGTAACGTAATTTTGAAAGGTTTAGAGCCTTACTATCCTCCTCAGTTCCTATGGTTACACCAAGCGCCGTGAAAATATTTTTAATCTCTTCGTTTTCAAAAACTTTGTGTGTCATCGCCTTTTCAACATTAAGAATCTTACCTCTTAATGGTAAAATCGCTTGAAAAGCTCTGTCTCTACCTTGTTTGGCTGTTCCACCCGCCGAATCTCCCTCTACAAGGAATACTTCGCATTTTGATGGATCTTGCTCAGAGCAATCAGACAGTTTTCCTGGTAATCCGCCAATACTCATAACGGTTTTACGCTGTACCATTTCACGAGCCTTTTGGGCTGCATGACGTGCTTGAGCGGCTAAAATAACCTTCTGTACAATAATTTTAGCATCGTCTGGGTGTTCTTCTAAATAATCGGTTAACATTTCAGAAACAGCCTGACTTACAGACGCTGAAACCTCACGGTTACCCAATTTGGTTTTAGTTTGCCCCTCAAATTGAGGTTCTTGCACTTTCACCGAAATAATAGCTGTAAGACCTTCACGGAAATCATCACCAGCAATATCAAATTTCAACTTGTCTAACATACCTGATTCATCGGCATATTTTTTAAGCGTATGTGTTAAACCACGACGGAAACCAGATAAGTGGGTTCCTCCCTCGTGTGTATTGATATTGTTTACGTAAGAGTGTAAATTTTCAGAATACGAGGTGTTATAAAGCATCGCTACCTCAACAGGAATACCATTTTTCTCACCTTCAAAAGCAATAACATCTTTCATTAAAGGCTCTCTTGTGGCATCTAAAAACTGTACAAATTCGGTTAATCCATTTTCAGAATGAAAGGTTTCGCCTTCAAACTCACCATCTTCCTTTACAGCACGCCTATCAATTAAATGAATGGTAATCCCTTTATTTAAATAAGCTAATTCACGTAAACGACTAGCTAGTGTATCGTAGCTATACTCTAAAGTTTGTGTAAAAATAGAAGCGTCTGGCTTAAAAGTCACGATGGTTCCACGTTTGTCTGTTTCCCCTACCTTTTTCACAGGATAAAGCGCCTTACCACGCTCATATTCTTGCTCCCAAATTTCGCCATTTCTATAAACGGTAGCTTTCAAATGATCTGATAAGGCATTCACACAACTCACACCAACACCGTGCAAACCACCTGAAACTTTATACGAATCTTTATCAAATTTTCCACCGGCTCCAATTTTGGTCATTACCACCTCAAGGGCAGAAACGCCTTCTTTTTTATGTAAATCTACTGGAATACCACGACCATCATCTTCCGTAGTTATCGAGTTGTCTTCATTTATAATAACCGTAATATTATTACAGTGTCCTGCTAAAGCTTCATCAATCGAGTTATCTACAACCTCATACACGAGATGATGCAGTCCGCGCACGCCAACATCACCAATATACATGGATGGACGCATACGTACGTGCTCCATACCTTCTAAGGCCTGAATACTATCAGCAGAATAATTATGCTTGTTAAATTCTTCTTTTCCTTCGCTCATAATCTATAATTCTAAATTAATGTTAGGTTTTAATTATTTCTAATCGAGTTTGATTCTAAAACCGAAAAACTCCACCCATTCTAAACCAATAACCAGTCTACAAACAGGATTTATTTTACATAAAAAAAGATGCCCCTAAGCATCCTTTTGAATACAAACAAATATACAGCTTTATGCCCTTAAATTAAAGCATTTTATCGAGTTACTTATTAAATTATCAACATTTGTTAATTAGCCAAAAACCCCTTAAATCACCTAAAAACCATCTTAAAACAAAAATAAGCTGTAATTTTTTTATTCAAAAAATAAAAAATTGAAAAACCTGCTAAAAACCCTTTAAATCGTTTGGTGTTTTTATTTGTCATGAGAAAAACCACCGCGAATTTCAGTCAATTTACTCCGAATAATACATTTTTTTAGAAATATGATGAAAATCACAAAACGACCTCCGTAATAATTTTAATTTTGCATCAAATTGAATCCAGAATTCATAACCATGACAAAATTAATTAACCTATTTTTAGTACCCTTTCTTTTATTTTTTTCTCTTTTTTCTTTCGGACAAGACAGCATCACTTCGCATAAGGATGCAAAAAAAGAAGCCGCTTTCAAACCAACATTCAATTGGAATATTAGCGCACAAATTTGGTTACGCCATTCAAATTTAAATGACGGTTCTTTGGTTAACAGCGAACCAACTTCAAGGTTTACCGATGTTTCTATTCGCAGAATTAGAATTCCGGTTTCATCACAAATAACGCCAAAAATTTATGCTGCGGCTATGTTTGGCGGTAATAATTACAATTTAAAAACTATAGACAACCCTATTGAAATTTTAGACTTTTATGTAGAATATGCCTTTTCAAAATATCTTGAAATCGGTATTGGAAAATCGGGATGGCAAGGCTTAAGTCGCTGGGACATACGTTCGGCATCAACATTAATGGGGTTAGACACGCCGTTATTCACTTTAAATACCGTTGAAAAAAATGACGATTTAGGCCGTCAGTATGGCCTGTGGTTTAAAGGGCAAGCTAATCATTTGGATTACAGATTAAGCATCATGCAGCCCAGCACCATAAGCACTGCGCCAACAGGAAAAGTGGACTTCGCCAACAACAAACCGCGATGGAAAACTTCGGCATACGTAAAATATCAATTTTTCGAAAACGAATCTAACAAATCGGCTTACCAAATTGGAACATATTTAGCCAATAAAAAGGTGTTTAACATCGGTACGGGATTCCAATTTCAAGAAAAGGCATTTAGCGATATCGATGCCAACAATCCCGCAGCAACCTTATACGACATGAAGCACTGGGCTATCGATACATTTTTAAATTTACCTCTAGCCAATCAAAATGGCATTACAGCTTATTTAGGATTCTACGATTTTAATTTTGGAAAAGATTACATCCGAAATGTAGGCGCCAATAACCCTACCAATGGTGTAGAAAACGGCGGTTTTAACGGTGCAGGCGTAGCTTTTCCTATGATTGGAACAGGCACCACCTGGTTTACACAATTAGGGTACACTTTTAAACAAACAAACCTTTTTAACCACCAAACAGTTATTCAGCCAAATATCGCCATTCAACATGCCCATTGGGATGCCTTAGCCGACCACATGACCGTTTACGATTTTACGGTAAACTTTCTGGTAAATGGGTCTCATAGCAACAAAATTAGTTTAGGCTATCAATACCGACCAATTTTTGACAGTGCAACATTAACCAATACCAACTATAAGGGCATGACCGTTTTACAATACCAAATTGCCCTAAAATAGGAGCTTCATGTAAAACTTCTTGACTTTGAAATCACAATTTTAAGAGCCTTTTAATGACTTAAAACAGCAGCTCACCTATTATTATCCCAATCTGAAAGCAAAAAACGCATAATACACACTTCATTGTTATTAATATTTCAATGATTATAACACTTTACTCCCTTTTTTCAATTATCCTAGCATAATTTCAACTTTGCTTCTAGGATTACAAAAACTACCTAAAATCTTTTGTAATTTTACCCGCTTAAAAGTTTCACTTTAAAATACATAAAAAAGACATGAGTAAAATTATGACAGTCGACGTTTTGTCGAGTATTAAAGGAGCGCAGCCTTCCGAGACTGTGAACAAATTATTTGAAGTTATTAAAAATGCCAATCTTACAAATAATAATTCTTTTAATAATAATCATAATAATAGCGTGTCTTTAAACGAATTGAGAGATGATATTGTAATACCTAGTTCAGATCTAGAAAAACAAATCATTATTGAAAACTTTCCTAAAGAAAAAAACGGTTATTTAGTCGTTTCTAAAGTCATCGAAGAATAGTTATGGACTCTCAGATACACAAAATTCACCAACAATTGGTGAATCAAGACATTACATGTACAGCGCTTGTGCAAAGTAAATTAGACGCATTAAAACCTAATACCAACCATACTGTAAACGCTTTACTAGAAGAAAAAGCTCTAGAATTAGCAGCTAAAGTGGATGCCAAAATAGCCAACGGCGAAACCATTGGATTGCTGGAAGGGATTCCTTTTGGTATTAAAGACGTTTACATGGTTCAAGGCACGCTAACCACAGCGAGTTCCGAATTACTTAAAAATTACAAATCGGCTTATACGGCAACTGCCATTCAAAAATTATTGGATGCTGGCGCCATTCCGTTGGTTAAAGAAAACTGCGATAGTTTTGGCCACGGTTCCTCTAGCGAAAACACCATTTTTGGCGCGGTTAAAAATGCCATAAACCCCGATTTAGTGGGAGGTGGTTCTAGTGGAGGTTCGGCCGTAAACGTTGCAAAAGACTATACTGTTTTTTCAATTGGTGGCGATACCGGAGGTTCTATTCGTCAGCCAGCAGGTTACAACAACGTGTATGGATTAAAACCCACTTACGGACGCGTTTCGCGTTACGGTCTCATGGCTTATGCCTCGTCGACCGACTGTGTTGGGCCTATCGCAAAATCGATTGAAGATATTCGCATCGTTTTAAATGTGATGAGTGGTAAAGATGTTAAGGACCAAACGACTTACGCTTCCGCGGAAATCACTCCAGAGGCGATAAAATCTTCCGATACCATTAAAACTGTCGGGTACTTCAAAAATTTTATTGAAAGCGACGCAATTGATTCTGAAATAAAAGCTGATTTTTTAGCGGCTATCGAAAAAATAAAAGCCAAAGGCATTGCCGTGAAAGCTTTAGATTTCTTTGAATCGAATACTTTAGTTTCAACTTACTATACTTTAGCTATGGCTGAAACCGCTTCTAACCTTTCACGTTTAGACGGTACCAATTACGGCAATCGTATTGAAGCCGAAAACCTAAAAGAAACCTACGCGGTAACCCGTTCTGAGAATTTTTCGGAAGAAACAAAACGCCGAATCGTGGGAGGAAATCAGGTATTGTCTCAAGGATTTTCAGATGAAATTTATTTAAAAGGACTAAACCTTCGTGATCAAATTTCAGAAAATTTCGAAAAGGATTTCAATGAAGTGGATATCATCCTTTCACCGGTTACGCCAAGTACGCCTCCTAAAATTGGCGATAGCTTAAAAGATCCTTTAGCCATGTACTTATCTGATGCCTATACTGTTGGGTTTAGCTTAGGACAATTACCTACTCTAACCGTACCACAAGGCACCGCAACTGGTTTACAAATTACGGCTGCAAAAAATAATGACGAACTCGTTTTGAAGTTTGCTAACTTCTTAAAAGACACCATATAATGAAATATACATTGATAAAATCCTCTACCCAACCGAGCATGCGCATTTGTATATTACATCTGACCTCTAAAAAAATATAACGAACAGATGAAACTGGAACAATTAAACGACTTGCTTAAAAAGCACGAATTAGAGTTAGTAATCGGTCTGGAAACCCACGTTCGATTAAACACCAAAACCAAACTATTTTGTTCTTGCGCCAATAGCGAAATAGAACAACCTAATCAAAATATATGTTCGGTATGTACTGGGCAAATGGGTGTTTTACCTGCCATTAATAAAGAAGCCGTTACTAAGGCCATTTACTTTGGAAAAGCAGTAAAATCGACCTTTTCTAACGAAGTTATTTCTTGGGATAGAAAACACTACGAGTACCCAGACAACCCGAAAAACATACAAATAACACAGTTTCACAATCCTGTGATTCCAGACGGACAAGTATCTTGTTTCCGTAATGACGGATCGCAGTTTACAGTAAATTTAACTCAGGTACACATAGAAGAAGATGCCGCGAAATTGATGCACGAGAAAAAAATCTCGCTAGTCGATTTCAACAAAGCCGGTGTACCTTTAATTGAAATTGTAACCGAACCTTGCATTCGAAATATTGAAGATGCTTCAACTTATGCACAGTACATTCAGCGTATCGTTCAAAATTTAGGCATTTCGGAAGCCAACCTTGAAAAAGGCGAATTTAAATCGGATGTTTCGGTATCACTTCGTAAAAAACACACTTACGAATTAAATCCGCGTACCGAAATTAAAAACTTGAACTCGTTTAAGTTTATGGTCGATGCTTTAAAAGAGGAAGTAGAAAAACAACTGAATTACTACATCGAACACAAAGAATTTCGACCAGATCAAACCACAGTTTTATGGGATGCCGAATTGAAGCAAACCAAAACCATGCGTAAAAAGGAGTTTGAAGCCGATTACCGTTTTATTTCGGAGCCCGATTTACCTTTTGTAAGCATTAAAGAGGTGGTAGAATCGATTGATATTGATTTAAGCACCTTGCCTTATGCCGTAGAATCCATTTTAATTAAAGGTGGCGTTTTACCACAAGACGCTAAGTTTTTCACAGCCGATTCGTTGCGTTCCGAAACTTTTGTGGCTATTAATAACGTGATTAAAGATCCGTCGTTTGTAGCTAAAACTTTAGTGAATAATATTGGTGCCGATGAGTATGCCGATATTCACCGTATTGAACATTTAATTGAAATCTTTCAGCTTTTTAAAGACGAAAAAATCACTTCTGTTTTAGTTCAGAATGCGATTACCGCCTATTTAAAAGACCGAAAGTTTGATTACAATAAATATTTTGAAGAGCATACCATTTCCGAATCTCAAATAGAGGAAGCGATTGCTAAAGTCATTTCAGAAAATGAAGCCATTGCCAACGATATTAAATCGGGGAACCAAGGCAAAGCAGGTATTCTTGTTGGAAAAGTCATTGCGATTATAGGAAAAGGCGCTTCAGGAAAAGTGATTCGTGAAGGGATTTTGAGCGCGGTTGCGGGGAGTAATGACGGAAGTGCTAAGACGGATGACGGAAACACGCATCAGCCAGCAACCAACAACCAGCAACCAACAGCCAAAAAGGAAGAAGAAGTTCTGCCGCAAATTCCAATCGTAATTAAGGACACCTACAGAACACACTTAATTTCTGACATTTCAGAAGAAAGCATTTCAGAAAAAGTAACACTTTCTGGTTGGGTTTCTAGTGTTCGTGATCATGGGGAATTAATATTTATCGATTTACGTGATTCTAGTACTCAAATTTTTCAAGTACGCTTAAGTCGTGAGTCATTCCCGAATTTAGATGAATTGGTAAAACTTAAACCTGAGTCGGTCATTACCGTTTCGGGAACCATTCTTCAACGTAAAGAAGACGATTATAACGCTGCTTTACGCACCGGAAAAATCGAATTAGAAGCGAACGATTTAGAAATATTAAACCTTTCTAAAACGCTGCCTTTCGAAATAAAAAGAGCCACTAAAACGAATGAAAATGTTCGTTTTCAGTATAAATATTTAGACCATAGAAATGACGATGTGCGTCGTGTTATTGTGAATCGCCATAAGGTGATTAAAATGATGCGCGATATTTTAGACGATCAAGATTTCTTAGAAATTGAAACGCCTATTTTAAGTGCCGGAACCGATGAAGGGGCGCGTGAATTTATCGTACCAACCCGTAAGCAAGCCGGTTCGTTTTACACGCTACCGCAAGCACCACAACAATTCAAGCAAATGTTGATGGTTTCAGGCTACGAAAAGTATTTTCAAATAGCACGTTGTTTTAGAGATGAAGATTCTCGTGGCGATCGCCAGCCAGAATTCACGCAATTGGATATTGAAATGGCTTATGCCAGCATGCAACAAATCATCGATTTAAACACGAATATGTTTAATGCGATTGTTGAAAAAATATATGGTAAAAAATGGATTTTACATCCGTTTGAAGTGCTTACCTACCAAGAAGCCATGGATTATTACGGTTGCGACCGTCCAGATTTACGTTTCGGATTGAAATTACAGGACATCACCGAGATTGTAAAAGACACGACATTCCAAGTCTTTAGCAAACCGATTGAGGAAGGTGGTATTGTAAAATGTATTAAAGTGTCTGCCGAAGAGCAAGGCAACAAGCGTTTATCTAAAGGGCAAATTGAAAAATTAACAGGTATTGCCCAACAGCATGGTTTAGGTGGTTTGGCCTATATTATTGTAAATGAAAACGATTTACAATCGCCAATCATTAAATTCTTAGGTGAAGATATAGCTGCAGGCATTATAAAAACCACCGGAGCACAGGTTGGAGACATTGTATTCTTCTCTGCTGCCGATTATGCAACTGCAAACAAAGCTTTAGATGCCGTACGTCAAGAACTAGGAAGCATGTTACGTTTAATCAATCCTAAGGAATTAAGACCTGCTTGGGTTATTGATTTCCCAATGTTTGAGAAAACCGACGAGGGCCGTTGGACTTTTACCCATAACCCATTCTCGATGCCAGCGATTTACGATTTAGACAAGCACATGAATGGTAAAGAGGAAGAAATAGGTAGCATTATCGCCCAACAATACGATTTAATCTTAAACGGTTACGAAATTGGCGGTGGTTCTGTGCGTGCCCACAAACCTGAAATTCTTGAAGCCACCTACAAAAACATGGGCTACAATAAAGAAGAAATGCTAAAAAGTGTTGGTACCATGTATAAAGCCTTCCATTATGGCGCGCCACCACACGGCGGCATCGCTTGGGGTGTAGACCGTTTAATGATGATTTTAGAGAAAAAAGCATCCATTAGAGAGGTTATGGCTTTCCCAAAAACAGGAACCAGCGAAGATTTATTATTCGGAGCGCCTTCTATTCTATCTGATAAAAAAGTTGAAGAAATGAATGTGCGTGTGATGAAGAAATAATTTTTTTTATAACACAAATACAAGTTAAATCCCGATAGGTACGCCTATTGGGATTTTGTTTTTTTGTAGGATTTTTTATATTTATATTTACAGGGAAATTATAACATAATGCCTTTTAATTTGAATTGTAAATAGAACTGAAAAGGTATTTGTAATATAAACTGTGCGAAATATTGAATGTAATGAATAAAAAAGTAATAATAATTTTTCTAATCTACTTTATACAGTCTATTGCAACTTCTTGTTGTTCTTGTGATTGCGACCCAATAAAAACATTTGAAAGAACGTACAATGATTTAGAGCTAATGGCTTGGGATACTTCTGGATTTCAAAATACAGAAGTATTAAATACTGCTTATAAAAATGCTTTCGGATTAACAATTTCTGTTCTATTTGAATTAAATCAAATTTCATATTCAAAACCAATATGGAATATAAGTTCTTTTGGATTTACATCGGCATACGCAATGAGTGATTGTGATTGTCCTATGGATGAGTATATCAATTTAGACCCTATGGCTTCAATAAAAATAAATGTAGTAAATTTAGAAACCCAAGAGATTACTGATGTTACAGATAATTTTTCAACTTATAATTATCATGGAGAACAATTGACCATAAGTGAATTATTTGAAATTCGGGAAGATTGGCATGATGGATTTCAAGTGGACATGTCAGAATATGACAATATTCCAGATAGATCTTTATTTATGGTTATAATCTCACTGGAATCAGGGGCTGAAATAGTAAAACAAACTCAAGAAATAACCTTTGAATAAAATACTTTGCACAGCTCTGACTGTAAATTAAACCAACCTAAAAAAATGACCCCAAAACAAGTCGAAAGGATTCAAAATAAAATCAAGAAGATTAAAAAGGAGCTGGCTGCTGATAAAAAACATTGGGGTGGCTATTATCATGACGGTCGAGGTCTTAGATATTTACCGCCTGCGTTATATTTAAAAATAAACGATTATACAGGCGCTTTACGCTATTTTAATTGGTTTAATAAAAACTTCCCCGAAGACTCTTGCTATCCAATTTTTATGTTTGAGTGGACCATGACGCTTTTCAAAAGAAAAAAATTAAAGATGCAATAGCGTCCTAAACGATTAAAAAAGAGAAAGGAAATTTTGTTCCGCAAAGTTACCTTTGTGGTGCACCACAAAAAAACCTTTCTCAGATGATAAATATAACGCTGTTTTCTCAAATAATCACAAAATTAGAAAAGTCAAGGTTCAATAAATTAGTCAGGTTTCATAACACAGATAAACATCAAAAAGGATTTGACAGTTGGTCTCACTTAGTATCGATGTTGTTTTGTCAATTTGCGAACAGTCAATCTGTTAGAGATATCAGCAACGGATTGCGTTCAGCAACAGGAAACCTGAATCATTTAGGCATGTTAGCAGCGCCTTCAAAATCTACTATAAGCTACCAAAATAAACATCGAAGCTGGGAGCTTTTCAGAGACTACTATTATGTATTATTAGAGAGTTTAGGACAGCAAGCAGGAATGAAGCGTACTAATTTCAAAATAAAGTCCAAAATATTTTTATTAGATGCAACCGTGATAAGTCTTTGTTTAAGTTTGTTTGATTGGGCAAAATACAAGACTAAAAAAGGAGCTGTAAAAATGCACACCTTGCTTGATTATGATGGTCATTTACCAGCTTATGTAAATATTACAGATGGCAAAACAGCGGATAATAAAGGGGCTTACGACATCCCGCTTTTAAAAGGAAGTGTTATTGTTGCTGATCGGTTTTACAACGATTTTGATTTACTAAAGATTTGGGACAGCAACGGAGTCAATTTTGTAGTCAGACATAAAGACAATATTCAATTTAAATCAGTCAAAGAGTTAGAATTGCCAGAAAACAGGCATCAACACGTTCTAAAAGATGAAATCATTGAATTAACAGGCGCTAAGACAAAAGAGAAATATCCCAAAAGACTTCGCAGGGTTGCCTTGTGGGATGATAAAAATGGACAAACTATTGAGGTTATTACCAATCAGAAGTCTTGGACAGCAAACACTATTACGGAGCTTTATAAGGCTAGATGGGAAGTGGAAATATTTTTTAGAGACATCAAACAGCAATTACACATCAAGTCTTTCATTGGAACTAGTCAAAATGCGGTTATGATACAGATCTGGACGGCATTAATTACCATTCTCATTTTAAAAGCGCTAAAAACACAAGCAAAGCATCCTTGGTATTTATCTAATTTAGTAGCCTTTATTAGATTAAATCTTTTTGTGAAAGTAAATTTACATAAATGGCTAGATAATCCGTTTGCAAAAGAACAACCACCACCCAATAAGCACATACAAGGGGTTCTTTTTTGAAAATTCAAAAATATAAACTATTAAACTAGTAAAATGGTTGGATTTATCCTATCTAAAATTTATTTAGGACAGGATTGTTAAAGATGCTGAAAAAAAGGCTTTAGAAACCTTTTGCTGCAATAGATTTATAATTGATGAATTTTTAGGCAATGAATTCCTTCATTTAGATCATTCTGAAAACGCCAATTGGCAATATTCAAGCATCGCAGAAAACCTAGAATATTCTAAAGATCAAGAAGAACTCCAAGATTTTAGCATATGGTTGAAAGACTTTACAACCACCAAAACATTTAATGATTTCACTAATAAATTCATCGAAATTGAAACAGCTTTAAAAAATGAAGATTCGGAAGCGAAAAAATCAAAACTTATAGATGAACAATTTCAAATGCTTGAGAATTTGAAATCCTAAGTATTTTCCATAAACGCATGGATTTAAAAAACAAAATCATACCATAAAAACTATGCTGAGCTTCTAATTAGGACTATAATTCTTCAGGATAGAAAATGAAAAAGTACATCCTTGGCCCATTTCAGAGGACACACTTATTTCTCCACCTAGATTATCTATAATATTCTTTACGGTAGCCAGACCAATACCAGTACCTATATTGCCATATTTATCTTCGGAACCCGCAATACTAAAAAGATTAAAGATTTTAGCAATGAACTTATCAGGAATCCCATCTCCATTATCTGCTACCGCGAACAAATATGCTGTTTCCGTTTCCGAAATAGCAATGCTAATTTCCGTTTTTGGCTTTTTATTATACTTTATCGAATTCGTTACTAAATTCACCAAAACCTGCATTAAGGCTGATTTATTCGTTTTAATTTCGGTGGAATTTCCTTCTAAAAGAAAAGACACCGTATGATCCAGATTAGTGATCTGTTTCAATTCTGTTAGAATATCATCAACCAAAATAACTTCATTTCGTTTACTAAGTAAGTCATCACTATTGTAAAACTTTAATAAACCATCGATGTAATTTTTTAAGGTATATGAAGAAGATTTTAAGAATTCCAGATATTGCTGAGATTCTTCATCTAGAACGTTCTTTTTATTACTTTCTAACAACTCGGTTAAAGAAATAATATTGGATAATGGCGATTTAAGATCGTGAGACACCACCCTAGCAAACTTTTTTAAGTTGTCATTCCTTTTCTTTAAATTTTCCTGAAGCTGCATCAGTTTTATGTTTTGAAACCGCTGCTCGAATAAATGAGCAACTTGCTTGGCCATGACTTTTAAAGCGTTTTTTTGATTATCTGTTAATTGTCTGGGTTTGGTATCGTAAACACAAAGGGTTCCTAATTTATACCCATCGGTATTAATAACCGGAACACCTGCATAGAAAATCGCTTGAAAATCTGTTACTAAAGGATTATCATGAAAACGAATATCCTCCCTTGAATCTTCAATGATGGTTATCACATCGTCAGAATTAATAGCATGCCCACAAAATGACATATTTCTAGGCGATTCATTAAAAGGCACTCCGTGATGCGATTTCAAAAAATTACGATCTCTATCTAATAAAGACACTAAAGAGATAGGAACCTCGCATATATAAGCCATTAAAGCCGTAATGTTATCGTAACTTTCCTCTGGCAAAGTATCTAATAGCCGATATTTATTAACTGCTAACTGCCTTTCGTATTCATTTTTAGGTAATTCAGGACTTATCATTAGCGACAAAAATTTCTAATCAAAATAACTTATATCTTTATAATATCCTAAAATAACATGACGCCATTTACAACAATAAATTACAGAAGTCTTCTAAACACAAAAATTATGTTTAGCTGTATATTAAATCGGTTTTGAAATGAGCAACCAAATACCGATAAACTTTAACATCTAAAACCGACATTTACCATATCATTAAGAATAATTCCCTTTAACTTTAAAAACTAAAAATTATAATTTTATTTATTGTTGTCCGATAAAAAACAGAATTAGCTAAAAAAGCTTTGGTGTTGGCCTTTTTTATTGATCGCACTCTTTATTTTGAAAACAGAACCTCCTTATGGGTCAAAAAGGCTTAATTGCCCAATGTTTTTGGTTGTAATCTCTTCCCAATTAGCTTCTGGGTTTTTCAGGAATTTGAACAAATCGATATATGTCATCAAATGGTATCGTATGACGGACATCATATTGGAATAAGCCCAGTTTCTTTGGGCTTTTCTTTGGATCACAAGCATAATGAGCTGGATTATCAAACTGACCCAGATTTGTATTTCGATGGCATTTTGATTGTCTCCCAAAAAATACTTTAGCGGAAAGTTCTGTTTAAGCCGCTTGAACATCGTCTCAATCTGCCACCTATTTTTATAGATGTCGGCTATTTTGTCTGCATCAAGATCATAATTATTAGTGATGAACTCATAAACTTTTTGGTGCTTTTCGTGCCAAAAAGCGATTCTCCTCAGGGAAAAAGCGTTGCCGTTTTTGTCCGTAAGCCCTATTTTTTCGTCCTTTAGGACAGCATCGTCCACTTTATTGGAGATATCAAACTCTTCAAGGCTTGTATAGCGAGCATTGTCCTTTTGCCGAGTCACAAAGTAAACATCTTCCAGTGTCCATTTTTGGTATTGCTCATAATCCACATACCCTTTGTCAAAAACCACATAAGAGCCCTTCTTGAGTTCCAGGTCTTTTAAAAAGGTGTGGTCGTGCGTGGCCGCGCTTGAAAACTTAATCAGACAAGGAACGTCTTCCATGGCGTTTATCATAGTATGCATCTTGATACCTCCTTTCTTTTTGCCGTTGAGCGGGTTCCTTCCTACACCTTTAAGAATGTCGCTAAATAGGGGGATGGTCGAGGAATCAACGATTTTAAGGTTCTTCACTGCAGGTTCTAAGGGTCTGCTGTCCGATAAAAAGCGATGGTAACGTTTGTAGAGTAAATGATAAATATCGGCAAATACTTCAGAGCTTCTTCTCCTGTTAGCATCTGACAAGGTACTGCGTTTTGGAAAGTCCGTGAGTCCTAGATGGTTGATCTTTCCCTCGCAGGCAAGCATAATACTGGAAACCTCACGAAGTGAGCTACAGCCACTGATCACGGTAAATACCATAGTGGCCAAATGCTCATAGGTGGTAAACTTTTTGGTATAGCGATCGCTGTTGTGCTTTTTGGCTGTCCGATGAACATCTTTGGGCAAAATGAAATTTAATACCTGTTTGATTATGGGTTGTCCGCTAAAGTTTTTACTTTTATTCATATCTTGGATGTGTGATAACTTCAAGATACAAAATAAGCGGGAAATCCTATCTTGGAAATCCCGCTTTTTAAATCTTTTATCGGACACTAATGAATTTTATTATGAAAAACTCAACCTTTATTGCAAGCCTTGCCTTGGTATGCTTATTATTTTTATCGACTAACGTTAATGCTCAAAAATTCGCAAAATTGGACAAGAGTCCGATGGACGCAGCAGCCTATCCTGCCAGTTACAAAGAACCTAACAAACTTATAAAAGTGATATATAGCCGTCCGCAGCTAAAAGATCGTGCATTAAGTAAATTAGCACCCAACGATAAGGTTTGGAGAACAGGCGCCAACGAAGCACCAACAATTACACTTTATAAAGACATGAAAATTGCTGGTAAAGCGGTGAAAGCAGGTGAATATTCTTTGTTTACCATTCCTGGGGACAAATCATGGACCATCATATTAAGCAAAGATGTAAATGTGTGGGGCGCTTACGCATATAATGAAGCCAACGATGTGGTGCGTGTTAAAGCCGATGTTACTACTGCAAATGATGCTCTTGAAGCCTTCTCTATTGTTTTTGATGATAATGCTGTCATGCATTTAGGCTGGGACAAGGTGCGCGTAGCAGTGCCTTTTACAGAATAAGTACTATAAGGCCTTAGGCTGTATGCTTTACACATAAGGCATATAGCCTAAACCTATTTATCTTTAGCCTCTTCAGACATGTAGTACAGTCTTTTTAAACTCTTTTTTAGCAGTCTAAATCTAAAAACACCAATAACAAAAAAGATGACACTAAATACTACAGACACTAAGGCGAGATATTTAAAGTTTGGAAAATCTTTTAATTGAAAAAAGGCAAAACTACCAATAAGCAAATATAAAGACGACCTTATGTAGGATAGTAAGGTACGTTCATTCGCCAAACGTGTGCGTTCAATTGCTAAATAATCTCGTAGAATAACTTTTTCATCGGGTGTAAAATCGCGACCAAAACGTAAAAGTTTCATGGTTTATCTTTTTAAGGAATATTCAAATATTTATGGGTTTGCAGCGATACTTTCCACTTTGGGTTGGCCATCACATAATCCACAATTTCGGGCACGACCTTATCGCGCTTACTCCATTCGGGTTGCAAGTACAAGATACAATTTTTATTCACTTTTGCCGCTTGTTCTTCCGCGAAGCGAAAATCATCTTTATTATAAACAATCACTTTTAGCTCGTTAGCATTATCGTAAACCTCTTGCGTTGGCAGTTTCATTTTTTTTGGCGACAAACAAATCCAATCCCAAACACCGGTTAATTTATAAGCCCCAGAAGTTTCAATATGAACCTGCAATCCTTTAGCTTTTAACTGCGTGGTTAAAGGGGTCATATCCCAAGTTAATGGCTCGCCACCAGTAACCACAATGGTATCACTATATTTTGCTGCGTTTTCAACAATTTTAGCGGTTTCGGTTGGAGGGTGTAGATCTGCATTCCAGCTTTCCTTAACATCACACCAATGGCAACCTACGTCGCAACCACCAACACGAATAAAATAAGCTGCCGTTCCCTTATGGAAACCTTCTCCTTGAATGGTATAAAACTCTTCCATTAAAGGTAGCATTTCACCTTTATCTACCTGTGATTTAATCTCTTCTTTCATAAGCTGCAAAGATACATATTACTTATTTCAAATTCTTGCTTTTAGATTTCAAATTAACGAAGCTCAAAAAACTGCTTTTTACAGCATTAGAAACTAATTTTTTCATTCTTTTTATTTCGTGTATTTTTATACAAAAACTATACCCATGAGCAGCAAAGACTCTTTTTTTAAATACATAACCGAGAGCAATACTACAAAAGGTGATTTTATCCCGATAGGTGCAGCCATGCTTGATGGTGAAACGCTAACCAATGCTTTTGTAAAAATCCCGTTAAAAACCATGAACCGTCACGGATTAATTGCTGGAGCAACAGGTACCGGTAAAACAAAATCACTTCAGGTTTTAGCTGAAAATTTAAGCGATAAAGGCATTCCTATTTTACTCATGGATATTAAAGGGGATTTAAGCGGATTGGCACAACCAAGTACTGGGCACCCTAAAATAACCGAGCGTCATGAAAAAATTGGCCTTCCTTTTGAACCCAAAGGTTTTCCGGTTGAACTGCTAACCCTTTCGGAACAAGACGGCGTGCGATTACGAGCAACTGTTAGCGAATTCGGCCCCGTACTTTTATCACGAATTTTAGACCTAACCGAAACCCAATCTGGTATTGTTTCGGTTATTTTCCAGTATTGTGACAACCACAAACTCCCACTTTTAGACTTAAAAGATTTTAAGAAAATTTTACAATATGCTACCCAAGAAGGTAAAGCCGAATTTAATGAAGCTTACGGCAGAATTTCAACGTCTTCAACAGGAGCCATTCTTAGAAAAATTGTAGAATTAGAACAACAAGGTGCCGATTTATTTTTTGGAGAAACCTCGTTCGATACCCAAGACTTACTTCGCATTGATGAAAATGGCCGTGGCTACATCAACATCATTCGTTTAACAGACATCCAAGACCGTCCGAAACTATTTTCAACCTTTATGCTTAGTCTTTTAGCTGAAATTTATTCTACTTTTCCTGAGCAAGGTGATAGCGACCGCCCTGAGCTCATTATATTTATTGATGAAGCGCATTTAATTTTTGATGAAGCCTCGAAAGCTTTATTGAATCAAATTGAAAGCATGGTAAAGCTTATTCGTAGTAAGGGCGTGGGCTTGTATTTTGTAACCCAAAATCCGACTGATGTCCCTGAAGAGGTTTTAAGTCAGTTAGGTTTAAAAATACAGCACGCCTTAAGGGCTTTTACCGCTAAAGACCGCAAAGCCATAAAGCTAACGGCACAAAATTATCCAGACTCCGATTATTACGATACCGAAGCATTACTAACTTCCCTAGGTATTGGCGAAGCCTTAGTTTCTGCTTTAGACGAAAAAGGGCGTCCTACCCCATTGGCGGCAACACTTATGCGGGCTCCAATGAGCAGGATGGATGTGTTATCTGCGGAAGAAATAAATACTTTAAATGCCCATTCCAAGTTGGTAAAAAAATATAACGAAACCATCGATCGAGAGAGTGCTTATGAACTTCTAAACGATAAAATTGAGCAAGCCGAAGCTAAAGAACTCAAGGAAAAAGCAAAAAAAGAGCAAGAAGCGCTAGAAAAAGCAGCATCGAAAAAACGCTCTAGAACCACACGAACCCGAAGCTCTGCCATGAACCCCATTGTGAAAGTCCTTACCAGCGCCACATTTATTAGAAGTGTTTTTGGAATTTTAACTAAAGTCATGAAAAAATAAACCGATATTTGGCAATTATAAACAACAAACCTTAATTAAACCCAATGCGTAAATTACTATTAGGCGGATTCGCCTTAACTTTATTATTATCAAGCTGTAACAAGACACAAAATCCTTTTGAAATCTCTAAACAACATATAGGCTTGCTTACAGATTCTACTCAAGTTAAAGATTTAGATATCGTTTTCCCCAACGATTCGATTGTTAAATTTATTGCTGGCGATGAGTTTTTGGGCAATATCGACAACATTGAAATCTTCGAAAAGGGCGGAAATAAACTCCTTAAGTTAACCCCTAAGTTTGCTTTGGATTCTACCTCTGTAATTTCAAGTGTTCAGGTTATAGACCCTCGTTATAAAACGGACAAAAACATATCGTCTATAAGTACTTTTAAAGATATTCACAGCCAATATAAAATTTCAAAAATTAGCAACTTAATTAATTCTGTTGTAGTTGCTGTTAATGAAATCAATGCCAGTTTTACTATTGACAAAGCTGAATTACCTTCAAATTTAAGATTTGATATGAATTTAAAATTTGAACCAACTCATATTCCCGATAACGCAAAAGTAAAATACTTTTTCTTAAACTGGGACAACTAAAACACTGTAAATGAACCCTTTTCTTTCTAAACTTATAGTAGACATTGCTCGAAAAAAACTAAAAAAATCGAACGATGACAAACCAATTTCTAAAAGGGATATTGTTCCTTTAGTAAGGGTACTTCAAGTTGAATTTACGCATGCCGTTAGGGAATACATCCTAATTATTATTGGCGTATTTTCAGCAGGGTTTGGATTAAAAGGTTTTTTACTTCCTAACAAATTTATCGATGGAGGGGCTACAGGGATTTCATTATTACTAGAACATGTTACATCTTTACAATTAGGCATTTTACTTGTTTTAGTCAATTTACCTTTTATCATCCTTGCAGCTCGTACCATAGGTATGAAATTTGCCATTAAAAGTATTGTCGCCATTGCCATGTTGGCCTTTGTTGTGCACTTTATAGAATACCCTACCGTTACCGACGACAAGCTTTTAATAGCCGTTTTTGGAGGTTTCTTTCTAGGCTTAGGGATAGGAATGTCTATGAGAGGCGGTAGTGTAATTGATGGCACCGAAGTTTTAGCCATTTTCCTAGGGCGCAAATTATCGCTTACCATTGGAGATGTATTACTATTAATAAACATTGTTATTTTCTCGGTTGGCGCCTATTTACTATCTATCGAAACAGCGCTTTATGCAATTTTAACTTATTTAGCAGCAGCCAAAACAGTAGATTTTGTGGTTGATGGGGTTGAAGAATATGTTGGAGTAACTATAATTTCCAATAAACACGAAGATTTACGAATAATGCTTACCCAAAAACTTCAGCGCGCTTGCACCATTTATGCTGGAAAAGGTGGCTTTGGAAGTTCGGGCGAAAGTTACGACAAAGACATTATCTATACCGTTGTAACCCGTTTAGAATTGGCAAGACTTCAAACTGAAATTGATAAAATTGATAGAAACGCCTTCATAATTATGGGTATTGTTAAAGATTTAAAAGGTGGTATGATAAAGAAAAAACCCATGAAAGACCACTAAAAACGTCATAGATTACTAAAAAGATGTCTCGAAAAAAATACACCCTCCAGAACACGCCTTTTGTTGTTCCAACAACCGATGGCAAAATCATTAAAGAACATTTTGGAAAAACTTCCGATGGAAATTCAGATATAAGTATCGCTCATATGGTTGCCCCTGCTGGCTGGAGTGAACCTTTTCAAACCCCAGAATTTGAAGAATTCACCTTTATCATCAAAGGCAGAAAACAATTTATTATTGAAGATGAAACTGTCATCTTAGAAGCCGGACAATCCATTAAAATTGAAAAAGACACCAGAGTGCAATACTCAAATCCATTTAAAGAAGCTTGTGAGTACATCGCGATTTGCACACCAGCATTTTCAATGGATTTAGTGCACCGAGAAGATTAATACATGAGTAAAATTATACCTCAAATTTTAGGAAAAACCATTAATAGTTTAGGTTTAATCCTACCAAAATTAGCAGCTAAATATGCTGTAAAATTATTTTCAACACCACAAAAAGGAAAAATTACCGAAGATCAAACTGCTTTTTTAAACACGGCCATTAAGGACAGTGTTACTTACAACGACATTACCATTCAAACCTACCTTTGGGGCGGATCAAAAGACACCATACTACTTGTACATGGCTGGGAAAGCAATACCTTTCGTTGGAAAGATTTAATTGAATTACTACAACAAGAAGACTACAACATTGTTGCCATTGATGCCCCTGCGCATGGAAACTCTAGTAACAAAATATTTAATGCCCCCCTGTATTCTGAATGTATTCATGAAGTGGTTAAAACCTACAAACCAAAAATCATTATTGGCCATTCTATAGGCGCTACTGCCAGTATTATAGCTCAGGAAAACCATGATTTACCGTCGGTTGAGAAAAATGTTTTATTAGGAGCTCCATCAAACTTAGCCATTTCAGTTAAAAATTATGCTAATTTTATGGGCTTAAACAACAGGGTTAGAAAAGCTATAGACGCTTACTATTTAAAACACTTTAATCATCTGCCAAGTCATTATTGTGCCGAAAACTTTTACAAAAACAACCACACAGCAGGAATTATTATTCACGACAAGCAAGATAAAATCATTTCTTACAGAGAAGCTTTAGACATTAAAAAACATTATAAAAATGCTGAATTAATAAAAACCCGAGGATTAGGACACCGTCTTAAATCGGATGCCGTTTACCAGCATATTTTAGAATTTTTAAAGGCTTAAATTATTGTATTTTTGTACCATGGAAGAATCTCAATTAAAGCGCATCAACAAATTTTTAAGTGAAGTTGGTTATTGCTCGCGTCGTGAAGCCGATAAACTCATTGAAGCTGGCCGTGTAACCATTAATGGTGTCGTCCCAGAAAAAGGCACAAAAATAGCACCTAATGATGTGGTGGCTGTTGACGATAAGGAGATTAAAAACACCAAGGAGCGTTTTGTTTACTTAGCTTTTAACAAACCCGTAGGGATCGTTTGTACGACCGACACTTCAGTTGAAAAAGATAACATTATTGACTTTATAAACTACGGCAAACGTATTTTTCCTATTGGAAGATTAGACAAACCCAGTGAAGGCTTAATTCTCCTAACGGATGATGGCGATATCGTCAACAAAATTCTTCGAGCCAGCAATAATCACGAGAAAGAATATGTGGTAACAGTCGACAAACCCATATCTCAAACTTTTGTAGAACGTATGGCAGGTGGTATTCATCTTGCCGATTTAAATAAAACCACCAAAAAGTGTTATGTTGAAAAACTAAGCACTTATAAATTCAAGATTATTTTAACCCAAGGTTTAAACCGCCAAATTCGTCGTATGTGCGACTACTTGAATTATGAGGTACAAACCTTAAAACGTGTTAGAATTATGAATATTAAATTAGACATGCCTATTGGTGAATATCGTGAACTCACACAAACCGAATTTTCCGAGCTTAACCAATTGATTAGCAACTCTACTAAAGAGTATGTAAAACACAAAAAACCAAACTCCAGAAAATAAGGACATCGTACCAACAACTAAACATATGCTTCATACCAATTAAAGTGTGTGCGTCTAATTTCATCTTTATTATCGTGAATATGCGAAATAAAGCTTTTTGCTATAGTGGATATGTTTTTCGATTTCAACCAAATTAAATTCCATTCGGTTGTCATTGGTAATTTTTTAACGGGAATGATTTGCAAATCGTTATTTTTCAGCTCATTTTTAATACCGATTAAAGGCATAATGGAATAGCCTAACCCCGCTATAATAGCCTGTTTTAAGGCTTCGTTCGACTTTAACTCCATTTTTTTATAAGTCGAAATTTTATTAGAAGCTAAAAAATATTCCATTTGTTTTCGTGTTGCAGAGCCTTGTTCTCTAAAAATAAGAGGCAATTGTTCAATTTCTTTATTAGAAATATATGTTCCTTTAGACTTGTATGGTTTACCTCCAACCAAGTACAGTTTATTATCCATAAGTTGAATACGGTTTATTTTTAAGTGTTTAGGGATGGTTGAAACCAAGGCAAAATCAACTTCATTATTCTCTAATGACCGTACAACTTCGGCCTTATTAGTAACATCTATAGAAAGATCTACGCCTTTATGCGTATTAATAAAGTCTGCTAAAAAGTAGGGCATCACATATTTGGCTGTAGAAACAATCGCTATTTTAAGTTTTCCTGCCAATTCCCCTTGAAATGATAAAGCCTTATAGTTAATGGCATGAACTTCATTCAATATTTTTTCGGCTGCTAATTTAATTTCTTCCCCAAATTCGGTGATATAAATTTTCCTTCCTACCACTTCAAATAATGGTATTTGAAATTGATCTTGAAAATTTTTTAACTGAATAGAAACGGCAGGTTGCGTTAAAAACAATTCTTCTGAAGCTTTTGTAACACTTTGAAGCTCACATATCTTATAAAAAACCTCTAGTTGATGCAATGTATATTTCATAAATAAATTTTATATATATGATAATAAATATATATAAAAATATATAAATAATTCATCTAATATTTGCACAAATAATTTAAACAATTAAATAATGAGCGATTTTATAATGAGAAAAAAAAGCAAAACAATCTCTAATTCCAAGTGGATTTCTTTAGGACGGCATGCTAAAAAAATACCAAATACTGCACTTAAACTTTTGGGATTTTTCATTTCGTTTTTAGGGCTAATATATTTATCGCTAAGCCACAACAACCTATTAATTTTTGAAATATTAACCATGGGGATCATTTTAACATTCATATTCAGTATTCACATAAAATCAATCTAAAACCTAAATACACATTACAATAAATGGATTTACATTTACTATTCGACAATTTAACCAACCCCGCTTTACTCTTTTTCTTTTTAGGCATTATCGCTGTTCAATTAAAAAGCGATTTGAGTATTCCAGAAAATTCATCAAAATTCATTTCTCTATATTTACTTCTTGCCATTGGTTTTAAGGGCGGACAAGAACTGGCACATAGCGATTTTTCCATGGAAATATTATGGTCGTTACTTTTTGGGATCTCCCTAGCGATTATTGTTCCTTTTTACACTTATTTTATTCTAAGAAGAAAATTTAGCACACAAAATTCGGGTGCTATTGCAGCCGCTTACGGATCGGTAAGCGCGGTAACATTTGTAACCACCATCTCCTTTCTTGAGCTTGAACAATTAAGTTTTAGCGGACATATGGTTGCCGTTATGGCCCTTATGGAAGCACCCTCTATCATGATAGGATTATTTCTTATGACCATTTTTAAAAAACAAAAACAAAACGAAGACACCATACCCATGAAAAAAGTAATCCATCACGCTCTTACAAATGGCAGTGTCCTTATTATTATAGGTAGTCTCGTAATTGGCTTTATGGCGAGCGAAGAACAAGCGCAAGGCATTAAGCCATTTACCACAGATATTTTCGAGGGGTTTCTAGCCGTGTTTTTACTAGATATGGGAATTACCAGCGGAAAAAAATTATCCGATTTCATTAAAAAAGGATGGTTCGCATTAAATTTTGCAATTGTCATACCTGTTATTAATGGCTGCTTGGTTGCACTTATAAGCAGTGCCATTACAGAAAATATTGGCAACCGATTACTCTTTGCTATTCTTGCAGCAAGTGCATCATACATTGCTGTTCCTGCTGCTATGAAAATTGCAGCTCCAAAGGCTAACCCTAGTTTATATATCCCAATGGCATTAGCTATTACATTTCCATTTAATATCACACTAGGCATGCCTCTATATTTATATATCATAAATATAACTTAACAATACTCGAAAAAACATAAGCAAAATATTATAATTATTTTTTCAATTATCACAACATAAAATTATTTTAGATCATGAATACAACAGCAGAACAAAAAACAACCCAAAAAATTAATTTAATTAATGGTGAATACACGGCATCTGAAGCTTTGGATATCGTTAATTCGGTTTTAAAAGTTAAAATTAATTTTCATAAACTAAACCGTTTATCAATTACCGAAGGGAATAATAAAGACGAATGTGTTTATGATAACGGAAGAATTAATGAGCTTATGGATGCACAAAAAACAACCAAAGAATTTTTATCTCAAGCCCAATCAAGCGGTAAAAAAATAAAAATGCATGGCGTTATACATATTGAAATAGAAGAGTAAACCTGATTTATAAAAAAAGAGGCTGTCCACTACATTTGCTAACAGCAAACATAAGAGACAGCCTCTTTAAATATCTTATCATGTACACTAACTGCGTATATCGCGGGCTAGTAAAGTATTTTTAAGCAACATAGCAATAGTCATTGGACCAACACCACCAGGCACAGGCGTGATATAACTTGCTTTCGGGCTCACACTTTCAAAATCAACATCACCAGCCAATCTATACCCTCTTTCTTTAGTTTCATCCGGGACACGCGTGATTCCCACATCAATAATTACAACACCGTCTTTCACCATGTCTCCTTTTAAGAATTCTGAAATTCCAATAGCAGCAATAATAATATCGGCTTGTTTCGTAATTTCGGCAAGATCTTTCGTACGACTATGAACCACAGTTACCGTAGCATCACCGGCCTTACGTTTCTGACTCATTAAAATACTCATCGGGCGACCAACAATATGGCTACGTCCCATTACCACCACGTTTTTTCCTGAAGTTTCAACCTCATAACGTTCTAGAAGTTCTAAAATCCCGTAAGGTGTTGCAGGCAAAAAACTTGGTAAATCTAAAGCCATTTTCCCAACGTTTGTAGGATGGAATCCATCTACATCTTTATCAGCATCAACGGCCATTAAAACTTTCTGCTCATCGATGTGTTTTGGCAAAGGCAACTGCACAATAAAACCATCGATATCTGGATTCGTATTTAACTCCTGAATTTTCTCTAATAAAACAGCTTCAGTTGTTTCCTCTGGCAAATCAATTAATGTCGAGTTAAAACCAATTTTCTCACAAGCTTTAACCTTAGCATTAACATAGGTCATACTTGCGCCGTCGGTTCCTACCAATATCGCTGCTAAATGTGGCACTTTTTCACCCTTAGCTTTAATTTGTTTAACCTCAGCGGCGATTTCTTCCTTAATATCGTTACTAACTTTTTTTCCGTCTAAAATGATCATCTTATATAAGTTTTCAGTCGCAGTTTTCAGTCGCAGGGCTTACTCTTGCTTTTTTATTGTTCTACTTTTACTCCGAATTTTTCTGGATTATTAATCATATAATTGATCAATTTTCCTATTTCTTTTCCTTGTTCCGAAAATTTAGAATAATTTTCAGATGATATATATTGACAGGCTAATGCGAATTCTAGCCATGTATTAGTTTCAGAGTTTTCAGCATCAGCATCTGTTAACTTGCTTATAAAATGCTTTGGATACACTCTTTTCCTATAAGCTTCAGAAATATTAGCAGATACAGAACGTGAACTTCTCCTTATTTGATCTGTTAACGAATATGTTTCTTCTTTAGGAAACGATTTTGATATTTCAAAAATAGACATTGCTAGCTCAAATGATTTTTGATAAGCTAATAGTTTTTTGAAATCCATTAAAGTCTAATTTTTGGAACTGATAACTGAAACTGTTAACTGAGACTCACTTATCTCATATTCTTCATCATCTGCATCATCTTTTTGCCGCCACCACCTTGCATCATCTTCATCATTTTGCTCATTTGGTTGAATTGCTTTAAAAGTTGATTCACTTCTTGAACCGAAGTTCCAGACCCTTTACCAATACGCTTCTTTCTACTGGCATTGATAATACTTGGGTTGGTACGTTCCTTCGGAGTCATGGAATGGATAATGGCTTCAATACCTTTAAAGGCATCGTCATCAATATCAATATCTTTCATCATTTTACCAGCACCAGGAATCATACCCATAAGGTCCTTCATGTTCCCCATTTTCTTAATCTGCTGAATCTGACTTAAGAAATCATCAAAACCGAATTGATTTTTAGCAATTTTCTTTTGAAGTTTTCTTGCTTCTACTTCATCAAACTGTTCTTGAGCACGTTCTACTAAGGATACCACATCCCCCATACCAAGAATACGATCGGCCATACGTGATGGATAAAACACATCGATAGCTTCCATTTTTTCACCAGTACCAATAAACTTAATAGGTTTATTAACTACAGATTTAATAGAAATTGCGGCACCACCACGAGTATCACCATCTAATTTAGTAAGGATAACCCCATCAAAATTCAAGACATCGTTAAAGGCTTTCGCGGTATTAACGGCATCTTGCCCTGTCATAGAATCCACTACAAACAAAGTTTCTTGTGGTTGAATGGCTTTATGAATGTTCGATATTTCGGTCATCATCGCTTCATCAACAGCTAAACGACCGGCGGTATCTATAATAACAACATTATGTCCGTTGGCCTTAGCATGCGCGATCGCAGCTTGTGAAATCGCAACAGGATCGTTATTGCCTTTATCACTAAAAACCTCAACACCAATTTGCTCACCTACAACATGCAATTGGTCGATCGCAGCTGGACGATACACATCACAAGCTACTAATAATGGCTTTTTAGTCTTTTTATTTTTAAGATAATTAGCAAGCTTTCCAGAGAAGGTTGTTTTACCAGACCCCTGTAAACCAGACATTAAAATCACACTTGGTGTTCCAGAAAGGTTAATCCCTGCAGCATCTCCACCCATAAGTTGGGTAAGCTCATCTTTTACAATTTTAACCATTAACTGCCCTGGTTGTAGGGTTGTTAATACGTCTTGCCCAAGCGCTTTCTCTTTAACCGTATTTGTAAATTGCTTGGCAATTTTAAAATTAACATCGGCATCTAATAAGGCGCGTCTAACTTCTTTTAAAGTTTCGGCTACGTTAACTTCGGTTATACTACCATGTCCTTTAAGAACGTGTAAGGCTTTATCTAATTTATCACTTAAATTATTAAACATATGACTCTCGAAATTTTAAGAACTGCAAATTTAGTAATTTGATGTGTAATTATGGAAGCTTGAAGTCCTAAAGTGTATAAAAAGACGTATTTAGAAAAACCAAGGTGCTTTTGATTTATTTTAAAAGAAAAATCCTACTTATTTAGTACTAGAACATATCATTAACCAATCGAACCACTTCAATAACCTATGAAAAAACACGTTTACATAGACAACACGCCAAAAAATCAGTTTATCGACATTAATTTGTAAATAAAAAACTACTTTAGATGATTCAACCTAATACTTACATTTTATAAAAGAGGAAAACTTATGGCGTCCCTAAATCCGCTAAACAGTAATCTAGACCAAAGAAAAGTGAAGCACCTACTTAGGCGCGCTACTTTTAATTATACTAAAAATCAGATCGATGCATTTATTGGTATGACACCAGCTGATGTTATTGACAAACTTATAACACCCACAACCAATGCCTTAGCCGAGCCTTATGACCCACTTCCTATGGACAACCCTGATGGATTTTGGACATCAGCTACAACGGCAACAGATGAATTTGAAAATGAAAGGCGAAAACGAGGTTTGGTCGCTGGTTGGTGGTGGTACAACGCCGTTAACGAAACGAGCTTAAAACATAAACTATCCTTCTTCCTGCACACCTGTTTTAATGTAGCCAAAGATGATGGTGCAGGCCCTTCATCTTTTTACTATGACTACCTCAGGTTACTGGACTTCTATGCTTATGGAAACCTTAAAACCTTAGCCAAAAAGATAACCATGGATAATGCCATGTTAGTTTATCTGGATAATACGAGAAATAATAAAAATAACCCTAACGAGAATTATGCTCGGGAGTTTTTCGAATTGTTTACGATTTTGGAAGGCGAACAAGTTGGTGAAGGTAATTACACGAATTACACCGAAGAAGACATTCAACAGGCCACCAGAGTATTTTCTGGTTATAAAGTTGATAAAACCCGAAGTTTTATAGACCCAGACACTGGCATTCCGACGGGATACATTGATTTTGAATTACACGATCCCGACAATAAAACATTTAGTCCAGCATTTAACAACACAACCATTACAGGGAAAGGCACGCCAACAGAAATCTTAACTGAATTAAGTGAATTTGTAGACATGGTGTTTGCCCAGCCAAAAACAGCAAAATCGTATTGCAGAAAACTGTATCGTTATTTTGTAAAAAGCACCTGGAACGAAGAGGTTGAAAACGACATTATTGCGCCATTAGCACTGCAATTAATCGCTAATGATTACGATATCATTCCGGTGGTAAAAACATTACTATCGAGTGAACACTTTTTTGACTCGGACGATAGCAACAACCAGGATGAGATTATTGGAAGTATTATTAAAAGTCCGCTGCAATTACTATCTGAAATATGCACCGTTTTTCAAGTCACATTTCCCGATCCTACAACAAATGCGTTAACCTACTACAACGAATTTTTCTACAAGTTTATTCATAATAATTATTTCGTTTTTTCGGGCACCAATTTATTTAGCCCTGAAGAAGTTGCAGGCTACCCTGCATATTACCAAGAGCCACACTACGATCGTAACTGGTTTTCTTCAAATACCATAATTGGTCGCTACCGACTTATTGAAAGTCTTATTGCCGGAAAAAACACCATTGGTAACGGAGCCATATACGCGGCTTTGGATACGGTTTTATTTGTTAAAAACAACCTTCCAAACGCGAGTGACCCGAATCTTTTGATTACAGAAATGGCCGAACTCCTATACCCCGAATCCATAGATAGTGATCGCACCAATTATTTTAAAAGCTTTTTGGTTGACGAAGGTTTTCCTGATTACTACTGGTCGGGTGCTTGGAATAAATATTTAAACTCCAACAACGCAACAACCGTAAAAACCAGATTAGACGCCTTAGTTATCGCTATGGTAAATGCTGCCGAATTTCAATTAATGTAAAGTATGAACAGACGTAATTTTATAAAACTGTCCGCTTCAGCATCAGTAATAGGACTAACCCCACTGCAATTACAAGCCGCTTTAAAAACATTTACCCCTTATTTTGATTGTCCAGATATTTCTAATCGAAAACTGGTATTGATAAATTTAGCTGGAGGAAATGATGGATTAAATACCGTAATTCCATTAAACCAATACGATGCTTATAGTAATTTACGCCCCACTATAAAGGTGCCCATTTCGGGAACTAATAAGTTCATCACGCTTGATAGCTCATTACCCGAAAACCAACAAGTTGGCTTACATCCTGCCCTTTCAGGCATGAAGTCGCTATACGACAAAGGTTGGCTACGTGTTCTACAATCTGTTGGGTACCCGAGTCAAAACAAAAGCCACTTTTCCTCTGCCGATCTATATTCAACAGGAAACGATGGTAATAGTTTACTTAATGGTAGTGATACCGGGTGGATTGGCCGATTTATGGAGCGGTATTACGACAATTTAGTTGTAGAGCCCTTTCCTTTAGGGATACAAATTGGTTCCAATAAAACATCTTTAGGGTTTCATGGTGAAGAAGCCCACGGCTTGTCCATTAACCTTACAAGGCAAGATCCTGCTGGTTTTTATTCCATTTTAAATGATTTAGGTGGCCCACCGCCATTAAATATTCCAGATTCCGATTACGGTGACCAACTAAGGTATTTAACCAACACCGATGCCTTAACCAACACCTATGCACAATCCATTTCTAATACCTTCCAAAAAGGAAAAAATAATATCAGTTATCCAGATACCGATTTATCAAATCAATTAAAAACAGTGGCGCGATTGATGAGTGGCGACCTGGAAACCAAAGTTTATATGGTACGTATTTCTGGTTTTGACACCCACGACTCTCAAGTTCAAGATTTAGGTAATATTATTGGGAAACACCATGAATTATTATCCAGCCTATCGGATAGTATTGAGGCTTTTATCAGGGATTTAGAATCACAAAACCTTGCTGAAGATGTGGTCGGATTAACCTTTTCGGAGTTCGGAAGAAAAGTTAAAGAAAATGGCAATTTAGGAACCGACCATGGTGAAATTGCTCCTATGTTTGTTTTCGGGAAACCTGTAAAAGGAGGTGTTTCTGGTACGAATCCAGATTTAAGTGAAGCTACAGATCGTAATAACTACCAAATAAAAACCGTGCAATATGATTACCGACAAACCTTTGCCACGCTCCTTCAAGATTTTATTGGTGCTGATAATGCCATAATCGATGCCACCTTTTTTAACAACTCACTAAACCAAAGTTTCAACGACTTAAAAATAGACGACCTTGTAAAGAGTGTTTACAATGTATCCAATGGTTGTATTCCTATTACGAACAATCCGTTAGGAGAAGACAAAAAATGGTTAGTCTATCCAAACCCCTTTAAAGACATTGTCCATATTACAGGTGTACAGCGTGTAGAAACCATTTCATACCGTATTTATAATGCTGCTGGAGTATTATTAATTGAAAGCACAGACCTTGTAGATGAAGGTAAAATAACTCTAAATTTAAGACATTTTAGTAGTGGCATGTACTTGTTTGTTATACTTTCTGGTAGCGAAAAAGAAGTCCATAAAGTCGTTAAAATATAAATTTAAGAATAGCCTACATGAAAATTTTTAAAATAATAATCTCTTTTACATTGTTGGTGATTTTATGCTCTAGTTGCAATAGAAATGTCCCTGATGACTTGGAAGGACAAGGAAGTGACATACATTTAACAGCCACCTATAAATGGTGGATTTTAACACATAAAAACTATCAAAAACCAGGTGTTTACCTTTACAACGAACAAACTGGCGCCATAGAAGTGGAACTAAAACTCCCTAAAGGGTTACAATCGCCACATGCTTTGGCTTACGATGGCGAGTCTCTTTGGGTTGGCGGCATAGGTGAGAACCAATCCATTTATCAGCTCGATCCTGTAAGTGGCGATGTGCTATCTGAAATACCAAATATTATTACTGAAGGCCTAGCCATACAAGACGAATACATTTATTATTCGAGTGAGAATGCCATACATAAAATTATGAAAAATGGCACCTTAGTTGAAAGTATTCAAACTGAAAACACAGCTTTAAACATCTCAGACATTACTATTAACGAGAACACGCTATATTATTTGCGTTACGTTGAAACCGGGCCTATTGTTAAATTGAATTTAACCTCAAAATCTGAAACCCCGATAAACACCGTAGAAACCTCTGGCACCTATTGTTTATCATTTATAGAAAACAAACTCGTTACGGTATCTAACCTTAATGAAATTAACCAAAACAGCTCACGAACTGGCGAACTTATTTCGAGTACACCAACCGGGATTGAAGGTTGGATAACCGCCATAGCCCTCCATGAGAAAATAGAGTAATTACATGCGTTCTGGCACTTGAATCCCTAATAGTTGAAATCCGTTTTTAATAGTGTTTGCAACGCTGTTTGACAGCTGTATTCTTAGGGTTTTCTCGTTTTCGTTATCGGCTCCTAAAATTGAAACGTTTTGATAAAATGAATTGAACTCTTTAACCAAGTCATACGTGAAATTAGCAATAATGGCCGGGCTAAAATTATCGGCTGCATTTTGAACAACCTCAGGGAATAACTGTAGTTGTTTAAGAAGAGCTTTCTCTTTAGGGTGAAGCGTCATAGCTTCTAAATTCACTTGAGTATCCACATCGGCTTTTCTTAAAATCGATTGAATTCTCGCATAAGTATACTGAATAAAAGGCCCTGTGTTCCCTTGAAAATCGATAGACTCTTTAGGATCAAAAAGAATACGTTTTTTAGGATCTACTTTTAAGATATAATATTTTAAGGCGCCTAAACCTATAATTTTATAAAGTTCTTTTTTCTCTGCTTCAGAGTAACCATCAAGTTTTCCTAATTCTTCAGAGATTTCTTCAGCAGTATTAGCCATATCAGCAATTAAATCGTCGGCATCAACAACAGTTCCTTCTCTACTTTTCATTTTTCCGCTAGGTAAATCAACCATACCATAACTTAGGTGGTATAGATTTTTTGCCCATTCGAAACCAAGTTTCTTCAGAATTAAAAATAACACTTGAAAATGGTAATCTTGCTCGTTTCCAACGGTGTAAACCATACCGCCTACATCTGGAAAATCTTTAATACGTTGAATGGCCGTACCAATATCCTGAGTCATATAAACAGCCGTACCATCGGCACGCTGAACGATTTTTTTATCTAAACCTTCCTCGGTTAAATCGCACCATACCGAACCATCTTCTTCCTTATGAAAAACCCCCGAATTTAATCCTTGCTCAACAAATTCCTTTCCTAACAAATAGGTGTTACTTTCATAATATAGGGTATCAAAATCAACACCCAAATCCTTGTAAGTGATATCAAACCCATCGTAAACCCAGTTGTTCATTTTCTCCCAAAGTGCTACCACCTCTTCATCTCCAGACTCCCATTTTAAAAGCATATCTTGAGCTTCTAATAAAATAGGGGCTTTCTTTTTAGCGTCTTCTAAAGTTTCACCTTGAGCCACTAAGGTTTCGATTTCTTTTTTATATTCTTGGTCGAATTTCACATAGTAGTTACCTACCAATTTATCGCCTTTCAACCCGGTACTTTCTGGAGTTTCACCATTTCCAAAACGTTTCCATGCCAACATACTTTTACAAATATGAATACCACGATCGTTTATTATTTGTGTTTTATATACTTTTTTCCCTGAAGCTTTTAAAATTTCAGCAACACTATATCCCAATAAATTATTTCGAATATGACCTAAATGCAGAGGTTTATTTGTGTTAGGAGAAGAATACTCCACCATAATAGCTTTTTCACCAGGATTAGGTTGCACCAGTCCAAAACGTTCGTCTTGTTTTATTCCATTGAAAAAACTCACATAATATGAATCGTTAATTTCAACATTTAAAAAGCCTTTAACCACGTTAAAAGCCTTAACATCGGCAACTTCCTTAACCAAATACTGCCCAATAGTTTCACCAATTTGCACAGGATTACCTTTAATAAATCGCAACATGGGGAAGATAACCACGGTGATATCTCCAGCAAACTCTTTCCTTGTTGCTTGAAATTCAACCGTTTCTAAGTCAATATTAAAATCTGCTTTTACCGCTTGTTTAACGTATTTTGATAAAGTATCCTGAAGGTTCATTCTAGTGTCTTTTTAAGCCTGCAAAGATAGCAAGTTTTTCTACTAAAACCGAAAACCTTTCCATACAAAATGGAGAAGTAAGTATAGCATACCGTTCTTTATCAGCTCCATAAAAAATGGCTTAGCTTTTTTAGATGTCAAACAACCGTTGTTCTATGTTTTTTGGCTGTTCATCTATGGAAATACTTTAAACTTAGAATTAAAATCCACTTCAACTAATTATTTGGTAATAAATCCTAAAAATTAGATTTTAAGAACCCTTTTTGCAACATTTGTTAAGTAAAGCTATTATTATCAATTGATTGAAAATCAATGTAAACTTTTTACAATTACAGCTAAATAAGGCTGTCTTATTTTTCTCAAATCTAAGACCTCGTTTATAGCATTATTTTAGTGGTAATTGACATGCAATATGAGGCGATTATTATTTTCCATTTTAATGATGCTATCTATTAATATTGGAACTTCTCAATCCAATGACATAGAAAGCCTTGCCCTGCAATTAGCTTTTCAAGATCAAGATTCCTTAAAAGTAGCCATCTCTCTTAAACTTATTGAATCGCTTTACAATATTAACGAATATGATCGTGCCTTCAAATACATCCTTGCAAGCGAAAAGTTGTGTCAAAAATTAGATCACAAAAAAGGCATTGCCAATATGGCCTATTATAAAGCCTTGATTTATGCCCAAAAGAATGATTATATCAATGCCATAAGTGGCTACGGAAAATCGAAACAATTGTTCGAAACCCTTAAAGACACCTTGTGCATTGCTAAAGTGAACAACAGTATTGGTTTAATCGAAATTAAAAGAGGTCATTTTTCTAAAGGCATGTCTTTTTCGCATTCAGCAATAAGAGAATTAGAAAAAAGGCATCTCAAAGCCGAACTCAATTTAGCCTATAGTAATCTGGTCCAAGCCTACAATAGTATTGGAGCTACCGATAAAGCTATAGAATTTTACATTAAAGCGCTTGAGGTTCAAGAGTCACTTAATGATGAACAAGCTATTTATAAAACAAAAAACGTTTTAGCCGAACTGTATGCTAGCAGAAAAGAACATCGAAAAGCTATTGAAATTTATGAAAACATTATAGAAAATAACACGTCAAACGATTCAATATTAGGACACATTTATCCCAGAATAAGCGCTGAATTTTTAGAATTTAACGACTATGAAAAAGCTTCTAAATATCTAAATGAAGCTTACAATTTAAATACTTCAAAAGAAAACAAAGAAGATTTATTAATGACGCTGAATAATCTCGGGGATTTAAACTTGAGACAAAACAGGTTACCGGAAGCGGACACCCATTTAACTGAAGCTCGTAACGTTGCCGAAACCACCACAAATAAACTAGAATTACTAAAACTTTATAAACTATTAAAAGCGCTCGACTCCTCCAGAAACCGATTCACCAAAGCTTTTGAATGGCAACGGGCTTACTACGAATTAAACACGAAACTTACTGAAGAGAAATTAGTACAAAAAGAGCGCTTATACAAACCTTTAAGTCATATTGAACATGAACCACACCACTTATCAGACCATATTTCGACACCTGAAGTTGTGGTAAACATGCTTTCTGATTCTAACAACAATGCCGATGGACTAAAAATGTCCTTATACAGTGTGGCTAGCGCCTTGGTATTGGTGTCTATATTCTTAGTTTTAAACTATTTAAAACGCTATAATAACATTAAATACACAAAAGAATTAGAGAAGAAAAACCTTAGTATCGCTTTACAAAACGAAGCTTTTTCGCAACAAATTAAACATTTAGAAAGTGTTAATAATGTAAAAGACAAGCTGTTTTCAATTGTTTCTCATGATTTACGCGACTCCCTTTCTTCTATAAATGGTTTCATTGACTTGCTTAAAGACGGGTCGTTGTCCAGAGAAGAATTCGACAATTTAATTCCCGAGTTAAGTGAAAATGCTAACAACGCTTCATTACTCCTATTTAACTTACTCAATTGGTCTAAATCACAGATGCAATCACTAGATCCCAAACCAACTTTGTTTGATGTTCAAGAAGTTTTTATAAGTAAAATTAAACTTATAGAACAGCGCTTAGAAAGTAAGGGCATAACTCTAATTAATCGATCTGTAAAAGATTTTGCCTATGCAGATAAAAGCATGTTTGAAATTGTAATTCAGAATCTTTTAGCTAATGCGCTTAAATTCTGCAAAAAAGGCGATACTATAACCATTACGAACCACATCAACCATGGATGTTGCATTATAAGTATTGCTGACTCTGGCATTGGCATCTCCAAAGAAAACTTAAGCAAGCTGTTTAAGGAAAGCTCATTTTCAACACTAGGAACCGATAATGAAAAAGGCACCGGATTAGGGCTTTCCATTTGCAAAGAATTAATCGATTTAAATCATGGTAAAATTTGGGTAGAAAGCACCCCACAAATTGGGAGTACCTTTTTTGTTCAACTTCCTAAATCGCAACCCGTATAACTTTTATTTCTAAACAAAGTGCACTCCATAGTTAGCACAGATTTCTGCTACTTTTTCAAAATTAGGTGGTCATGGCGGTAGATCAGCAAGTTCCTAAAACATAAACTCTATGCCTGCAGGAAAAGCAGAAGTAACCATTTTAGCCTTTTGGGTTCCCACAACCTTCCATGCATGAGGAATATTTTTGGGTGCAAAAGCTGTATCTCCAGAACTTAATACGGAAGTTTTGCCATCTACGGTAATTTCAACTTGACCTTTAATAACACGAAATATCTCATCTTCCCTTTTGTGGGTGTGCGGAGGTATGCCTACTCCAGGATCGACATTATCCACCCATTCCACAATTTGATTTCCTGTATCGCTACCTGGTAATTTATGCGTTTGAATATCGCCAATCACATTTAAAACGACCCCTTCTTCATCTTTAATAATTTCAGAAGTGGCAGGAGTAATTTGATTCGTTTTAAGGGTTTGAGATTGACAATGCAACAAACTGGGAAATAAAGCAACCCCTAGACCTACACCCGATTTTACTAAAAATGCTTTTCTTTTCATAACTCTAGTTTTAATGCAAATTAGAATTAAATTGAAGGCACAGCAATGTTAAAATCACGGTTAACTCTTAGAATTTCGGCTTAATTCTAAAAATAATGATTTAATTTTTCCTTAAACCCGAAGGTGTCGTTGTCGTATGCGTTTTAAAAAAATAACTAAAGTAATCTGGAGATGAAAAGCCTAAATCAAAACTAATTTCTTTAATCGATTTATTGGAGAGTTTTAAGGCGTGCCTAGAGCGCATAAGCAATTGTTCGATAATAATATGTTCGTCCCTACTCCAAGAACGCCTTTCACACATTCGTTAAGGTACTTTGGAGAAATATGTAGAAGCTTGGCGTAATCGCCAACATCATGATATTTATAAATATACTTATCGACCAATTTTTTATAACTATAAACGACATGAGCTTTGGAGTCGTTACTAGAAACTACCGATTTAATATTACACTGCACGTCGCAATACACAAAAAAGGTATTCAATAAGGAAAGAATCGCTTCATTTTTATGGTTGAGTTGAAGTGTCTACCTTTGTTGTGACGGTTTTATATAGAGTATAAACTATATTTGAATTATGGGAAAAAAATATGACAACGAGTTTAAATCGATGATATTAGATTTATCAAAATCTGGTATACGAACAAAACAACTGAGTGAAGAATATGGAGTTCATACAAGTGTTATTAATAGATGGAAACAAGAGTATGATTTAAAAGGAGGAGATTTTTCTAAAAATGAACCTAAATCCAAAGAACATCAAGAACTTATAGCATTAAAAAAGGAATTAAGAGATGTTAAAATGGAACGTGACATCTTAAAAAAGGCGGTGAGCATCTTTTCCAAGAGCGACAGATAAGGTATAACTTCATTTTATCAAACAAAAATACTTATCCTGTCGAAAAGAAGTGCAAATGCATGAAGGTTAGTAAAAATGCTTATTACCATTGGCTTAAAACCAAAGACACCTTAAAGGTTAATTCCTCTAAATCATTTTTAAAAGACAGAATCGAAGCTATATTTGACAATAATAAACAGATTTATGGTAGCTATCGAATTCAAAAACAACTTGAACGAGAAAAGCTTTTTTATTCCCGTTCATATGTGGGGTTACTTATGAAAGAAATGGGACTAAGAAGTGTATTGAATAAAAAATTTGTGGTAACTACGGATTCAAATCATTCTCTAAAAACAGCTAAAAATGAATTAGACAGGGATTTTACCAGTTTTTCTTTAGGCTACAAATTAGTCTCTGACATTACGTATATAAGAGTTAATCAACAATGGAACTATTTAACCACGATAATGGATTTGGCTGATAGAAAAATAATAGGCTGGTCTTTAAGTGAAGATATGACTACTGAGAATACGGTTTTAAAGGCCTGGGTTGATGCTAGAAGAAACAGAGTGATAAACCAGCAGTGTATTTTTCATTCGGACAGGGGTGTGCAATATGCATCCAACAGAATCACAAATATGTTCTTTTTTAATCAAAAAGTGATACAAAGCATGAGTAGAAAGGGAAATTGCTGGGATAATGCTGTAGCTGAAAGTTTTTTTAAAACCATTAAATATGAGTGGATTAATAGATTTAAGTATACGTCTTATAATCAATTATACAAATCTATTGATCAATATTTAAACTGGTATAACACTCAAAGATTACATTCTAGTTTAGGATACATGACGCCTCTTGAAAAAGAATTACAATTAAAAGGATTTATTAACAAAGCTGCTTAGTATAAAATAGTACCAAATTTATTAGGTAGTCCAAGTTGGGAACCTAAAAGTTCGTCAATCATCTCTAGAATGGCCTGAGTACGTAACTCAATCCTTGGACTTAGTTTAAACAAGGGAATTTCTCCCTGACTAAAAAGTCTTATTTGATTAATATGAAGTTTACTAAGTTGCGGATGATTTAAAACTTCTCTGGACAAATAAAGCATATACCCAGCATGCGAAATTTGGTCGTTTTTAATGATTTTCCAGGACACTATCCCGTAAAGTGTGTAAGTTATAAATCGAGGGTTTAGCTTTTTTAAAGTTGAACCCTTTTTTCAAATATAGTTAAAAACTGGTTTAAAATAATGCCCCAGTTCCTAATAGGCATCGACCATTTTTTGGTAGCCTCTCTAAGGGCTAAAAAAGTGGACTTCATAACAGCCTCATCTGTTGGGAATGAGAGCTTTTTTTTAGTGTACTTTCTGATTTTTCCATTAAGGTTTTCAATAAGGTTGGTAGTGTAAATGATTTTTCTAATTTCAACAGGAAATTCATAAAAAGCAGTAAGCTCATCCCAGTTTTCTCTCCAGCTTTTAATAGCATAAGAGTACTTGTGTTCCCATTTCTGAGCAAAGTCCTCTAGAGCAGCTTTTGCTGCGTTTTTGGTGGGTGCATCATAGATATTCTTCATGTCTTTTGCAAATTCCTTCTTGTCTTTCCAAACAACATAGCGACAAGCGTTACGAATCTGATGTACCACGCAAATTTGGGTTTTAGATTCAGGAAAAACATTTTTAATGGTGTCGGTGAAACCGTTAAGATTATCTGTGGCCGTGATAAGCAAATCCTGAACGCCTCTGGCTTTCATATCGGTTAGTACACTCATCCAAAAGGCTGCCGATTCATTCTTACCCAGCCAAAGTCCTAAGACTTCCTTTTTACCATCTCTACGGAGTCCTACGGCGATGTACATGGTTTTGTTAATGACTTTAGAGTTCTCCCGAACCTTAAATACAATACCATCCATCCAAGTAATTAAATATACGGGCTCCAGGGGTCTGTTTTGCCAAGCAATAATATCATTGGTAACTTTATCTGTGATACGTGATATGGTAGATGTAGATACATCAAAATCGTAAACTTCTCGGATTTGCTCTTCAATATCAGAATTACTCATACCCTTGGCATAAAGGCTGATAATGACGTTTTCTATGCCGTCAACCATGTTTGTGCGTTTAGGAACCAGCATAGGGTTAAAAGAAGCTTCTCGGTCTCTGGGAACTTTAATATTAGTCTCTCCTAAAGCTGTTTTTATCCTTTTAGATCCATAGCCGTTACGGGTATTGCTATTATTGGATTGCTGATGTTTCTCATAGTCTAAATGAGCGTCAAGTTCTCCTTCTAGCATCTTTTCAATACCTCGCTTTTGGATGGATTTTAGAAAAGAGGTTAGTTCGTCTCCTGTTTTGAACTGTTTTAAAAAATCGTCGTTTAGAAAATCTTCTTTCTTCATAAGTGTGTAAATTTTAAAATTAAACAAAAAATATCGAGGGTTGCAACCCTCGATATTTTTTGTTTACACACTTTATGAGATACTGCCTTTTCCAGTGACAATTGGGATTTAAGAAAAAGATAGAATTGGATACATTTTCATAGAAAACGTTATCTATTTCAACATCCATCACTTCATTTTTAATCCAACACACCGCATAGCTACTTGGCCGTTGCGAGGTGGTAATAGCATTGGTGATCTTCGAAATGTTCACTGCATCCGCCTTCATTTTAAACCTAATAACCTGTTTTAAAAAAAGTTACAAGTTCTAATATATGAAAAACAATAAAACTAAAACAGCGCAATACTTCGATTAAAAGCATTTCTTCCAATAAAAAAGCTTCTAATACAATGCCTATACGTAACCTACTTAGTTTTTGGCAAGAATACTTCTGCCATCATACAACGTGCACTACCTCCACCACAGGCTTCAATAGTATCTAATGAACTTGATAAAATTTTGGTATGTTTTTCTATGGCTGAAATTTGAGATGCTGTTAAGGAATTATAGGCCGACTGACTCATCACAAGATAAGAAGTGTCGTTAGCACCTTTAACTTGCAACATGTTACCAGCGAAATTTATAACCTGGTCTTCTGTAATATCGATAATTTCCTTTCCATCGTCTTTAAGATGTTTCACCAAGGCTTTTCGTTCTTTTTTATCGTCTATACTACTCAAACAAACCACGGCAAAAGTTTCACCAATACTCATCATCACATTGGTATGGTAAATGGCTTTACGCTGATTGTTTACAGTTTGAAAAGCTGTAAAAACAACGGGAGTAAATTCAAAGTCTTCACAAAACTCGATAAATAAATCCTCATCAGCTCTTGCTGAAAGTCCGCAATAAGCTTTACGATTTCCACGATCTAGAATTAAACTCCCTGTCCCTTCAAGGAAAACATCATCCTCTTCGGCGCTGGTATAATCAACCACATTATTGATTTCAAAACCTTTACTTTCTATAATATCTAAAACATCCTCACGGCGTTCCAAACGTCTGTTTTCAGCAAACATAGGATACAAACCTACATCACCATTTTCATGAAATGAAATCCAATTATTAGGAAATATGGCATCAGGGGTATCGGTTTCGGGAGTATCATTAACAACAATAACCTCGACACCTACGCTTTGTAGCTTTTCAACATAAGCATCAAACTCTTGCTGCGCTTTTAAATTAACCGTTTCAGGTAGGGTATTATCTAAAACCTGCTGATAATAATTATTAACAGCCGTTTGTTCATTCATCCTAAAATTTACGGGACGAATCATTAAAATGGTATTTGTTATTTGTTGCATGACATTGGGTATTGTAATCAATCTCTAATTAAAGGTAAGGTAGAACATCGAAGCAATCCTTCTTGTTTACTTATTTCGCTATATAATACCTCTTCAACAGTAAAGCCTTGGTTTCGTAACCAGGAATTGAGTCGTGTAAAGCTTTTTTCTGAAATAATAACCTCTTCTGAAATGGAGAAAACATTACTATTCATATCGTACATTTCTTGTTTGGTAATTTCAAAGATATTTTTTTTTTCGAAGAAATCGACCAACCACTCATATTCACTTTCATTTAGAAATCCATTTTTATGAAGAATGGCTTTATCATGACCGATAGGCTGAAAACAACAATCCAAATGTAAAGCATTTTCTTTTGCATTGGTATTCGACTTTCGAAGTTCAAAAGATTTCACGGTTTTATGAGGAAATAACTCTTGAATGGCAATTACGGCGTCGAGATTAGTTCGCGCAGTAATTAAATCTGGGTAATCTGAACCTGAGTAGGTCCCTATAAAAATATAGTCATTCCAAAGAATCACATCCCCACCTTCGGCATGACATTCATCTGGAAGAATGATTCTGTCTTCTGGATTTACTTGATTCCACAAGTATTTTATGGCTTCAACTTCTTCCTCTCTGTTGGGTAATATATTGGATTTAATAATCTTATTTTCAATAACAAAAGCTATGTCTCTAGAGAAAATCTGATTGCAATTATTAATTATTTCAGGTCTATAGACGGTAACATCATACTTTTTAAACACCGCTACGACTTCCTCCATCTCGCGAATCATGTCTTCTTCTAGGGGGTAAGTACCTGCTTTTAGGTGCTCAATACTTTTCGGATCGTAGCACTCTTCAATTTTAGGAATGGCTCCATTACTTTCTGCTGTACCCAATACAACGGCACGCAGTCTAGATGTTTCGTTTTGAATATTTAATTTCAACATACACTAAACCAAAAAAACAGATTAAATTTTAAAGGCTCAAAACTAGTAATAATTACAAGGTTAAAGTATGATTTTTTTAAGATATTGCTATAAAAAAGAAAAGTTTCACAGAAAACTGTGAAACTTAACCTTACAAAAACAATAATTATGTATTATCTTTCTTCAACAGGAACGAATTTTCTTTCCGTTGCCCCGATATAAATTTGTCTTGGTCTTCCAATAGGTTCCTTTTTAAGACGCATTTCTCTCCATTGTGCAATCCATCCAGGTAAACGTCCTATAGCAAACATAACCGTAAACATATCGGTTGGAATGCCCATCGCTCTGTAAATGATTCCTGAATAAAAATCTACATTAGGATATAGTTTTCTATCTACAAAATATTGATCTTTTAAAGCCTCTTGTTCTAAACCTTCTGCAATGCTTAAGATTGGATCTTCAATACCTAATTGACTTAATACCTCGTCGGCTGCTTTTTTAATGATCTTAGCACGTGGATCGAAGTTTTTATAAACACGGTGTCCGAATCCCATTAAACGGAAAGGGTCGTTTTTATCTTTTGCTTTAGCCATGTATTTTTTCGTGTCGCCACCATCGGCTTGAATAGCTTCAAGCATTTCAAGCACAGCTTGGTTCGCACCCCCGTGAAGAGGCCCCCATAATGCTGAAATACCTGCGGAAATTGAAGCAAATAAACCTGCGTGAGACGATCCTACAATTCTAACTGTAGAGGTAGAACAGTTTTGCTCATGGTCGGCGTGTAAAATTAATAACTTATCTAAAGCATCAACCAACACTTTATTTTGCACATACTCGCCATTAGGTTTTTTGAACATCATTTTTAAGATATTCTCTACGTAACCTAAGGAGTTATCACCGTAATCTAATGGTAAACCAGATTTTTTTCTATAGGTCCAAGCCACAAGAACAGGCATTTTACCTAAAATTCTTACTACAGACTTGTACATGTCTGCCTCAGACTCAACATTCACAGAAGAGGGGTTGAAAGCTGTTAATGCACTTGTTAAGGAAGAAATAATTCCCATCGGGTGAGCCGATTTAGGGAAGGCTTCAATAATTTTCTTTATATCCTCATCGACATAAGATTCGGCCCTAATATCATCGTGAAACTTATCATTTTGTTCCTTAGTAGGGAGCTCACCAAAAATCAATAAGTATGCTACTTCTAGGAAATCTGCATTTTCAGCTACTTCATCAATTGAATAACCACGATATCTTAAAATTCCTTTTTCACCGTCTAAAAAAGTAATAGCACTTTCACAGGCACCAGTATTTTTATATCCTGGATCAATTGTAATAACACCTTCAGTTGCGGTTCTTAATTTCGTTATATCTATTGCTAGTTCATTTTCTGTTCCTTTTATTAAAGGAAATTCATATTTTTTACCATCAATATCAATGGTAGCTTTATCTGCCATACTATAATGTGAGTTTAATTTATTTTTGCGGAACGCTAATTTAAGAAATATATCGCCTTATTTAGAAAGATTATTTAGAATGTTTTTTTCAATTGACAAATTGATAAAATTGATGTTAAATAAAAAGCGATTATTAAAATAATAATCGCTTTTTTATCTATACTTCAAAAGAAGTTGGATGTTATTTTATTTTAAAGGCTTTTTCTTGAGGAAAATAAGCTACATCTCCTAATTCTTCTTCAATTCTTAATAACTGATTGTATTTAGCCATACGGTCACTACGTGAAGCAGATCCTGTTTTAATTTGGCCACAGTTTAATGCTACAGCTAAATCAGCGATAGTATTATCTTCAGTTTCACCAGAACGGTGAGACATTACCGAAGTATATCCAGCATTTTTAGCCATATTTACAGCTGCAATTGTTTCTGTTAAAGAACCAATTTGGTTTACTTTAATTAGGATTGAATTAGCAATACCTTCTTCAATACCACGAGATAAACGCTCTACGTTAGTTACGAATAAATCATCTCCAACCAATTGTACTTTATCTCCAATTAACTCTGTTAAGTAAGACCAACCTTCCCAGTCATTTTCATCCATACCATCTTCAATAGAAATGATAGGGTACTTTTCAACCAATTGTGCTAAGTATTCTGCTTGCTCTTTTGAATTTCTTACAACACCGCTATCGCCTTCAAATTTTTTGTAATCGTATTTGCCATCAACAAAAAATTCAGCAGCAGCGCAATCTAAAGCGATTTTCACTTCATCACCAAACTTATATCCAGCATTTTCAACAGCTTTAGCTATAGTGTCTAAGGCATCTTCTGTCCCTCCCGCAAGGTTTGGAGCAAAACCACCTTCATCACCAACAGCAGTACTTAAGTTTCTGTCGTGTAATACCTTTTTAAGGTTATGAAAAATTTCAGTACCCATTTGCATAGCATGTGTGAAATTTTTAGCTTTCACAGGCATGATCATAAACTCTTGAAATGCGATAGGCGCATCAGAGTGAGATCCACCATTGATGATATTCATCATTGGTACTGGTAATGTGTTTGCAGAAACACCACCTACATATCTATATAACGGCATATTTAACTCGTTGGCAGCAGCTTTAGCAACCGCTAAAGAAACACCAAGAATAGCATTAGCTCCTAATTTAGATTTGTTAGCAGTACCATCTAAATCGATCATAATTTTATCGATAAGATTTTGTTCAAAAACAGATACCCCTAAAAGCTCTTCAGCAATAATAGAGTTTACGTTATCTACAGCTTTAAGAACCCCTTTACCCATGTAAGTATCTCCGCCGTCACGTAATTCAACAGCTTCATGCTCTCCTGTTGATGCTCCTGATGGTACAGCAGCTCTACCTAAAATATTGTTTTCTGTTACGACATCAACTTCAACAGTTGGATTACCTCTTGAATCTAAAATTTGTCTAGCGTGGACATTAATTATAATACTCATAATTGCTTTATTTTAAAACTTTATATTAATTCAAATTTACGGCTAAATCTGGTTTTTAAGGGCAAAATTTTAAAGAAATTAACAGAATAATTCTCTACAACGTTTTAGTAAAAAAAATCCCCTTCAATAGCAAAGTATTAAAGGGGAAGTAAAAGTTTTATTTTTTAATATTTTCTATAAATTGATCGAAAAGATAATCAGAATCATGCGGACCAGGACTAGCCTCTGGGTGATACTGAACCGAGAAACAATTTTTACTTTTCATGGCTAAGCCTGCAACGGTATTATCGTTTAAGTGCACATGCGTAACTTCCAAGTCTGGATGTGCTTCGGCCTCTTCCCTATTCACGGCAAAACCATGATTTTGAGAGGTAATTTCACCTTTGCCTGTAATCATATTTTTTACAGGATGATTGATTCCTCTATGACCATTGTGCATTTTATAGGTAGAAATACCGTTAGCACGTGCAATCACTTGGTGTCCTAAACAGATACCAAACAACGGTAAATCTCTTTTAATAATTTCTTTGGCCACTTCTTGAGCTTCTACTAAAGGTTCTGGATCTCCAGGTCCATTAGATAAAAAATAACCATCGGGATTAAAGGCTTCTAAATCAGAAAAAGAAGCGTTGTAAGGAAATACTTTAATATAAACATCACGTTTAGCGATGTTTCTTAATATGTTCTTTTTAATACCAATATCTAGGGCTGCTACTTTATATGTCGCATTTTCATCGCCAAAATAATATGGTTCTTTAGTAGAGACTTTAGAGGCCAACTCAAGCCCCTCCATATTAGGTACTTCTGCTAATTGTTTCTTAAGACCTTCAATATTATCTACTTCCGTTGAAATTAGCGCATTCATCGCTCCATGATCTCGAATATAGCTTACTAGAGCACGGGTATCAACATCAGAAATAGCGAGTAAATTATTTTTATCTAAAAATTCTTCTAGAGAAGCATCGGCGTCTACTCTTGAATATTCATAACTAAAATTTTTAACAATTAACCCTGCAATTTTAATGGAATCGGATTCTACTTCTTCAGAGTTTGTTCCATAGTTACCAATATGGGCATTAGTAGCTACCATTAGTTGTCCGTAATAAGAAGGGTCCGTAAAAATTTCTTGGTAACCAGTCATTCCCGTATTAAAACATACTTCTCCAAAAGAAGTTCCTTGTTTATTACCAACTGCCTTACCGTGAAAAATGGTACCATCAGCTAAAAGAACGATGGCTTTGTTTCTTTTTTGATATTTCATATGATTCTTATGAGCTTCCTGAGGTTAGCTTTCAGGAAAAAAGTTTTACAAAATTGCGCAAAAAAAAGGATAAACTAAAATAGTTTATCCTTTATATTTTAAAATGCTTATCAACATTTATTATTCCTCTTCGTTTGAAGCTTTAGTTTCAACTGGAGCAGTTTCAGCTGGTTTAGAACCACCTCTTCTACTTCTTCTTGTTGTTTTCTTCTTAGCTTTATCAGCGTTGTAGATTTCGTTATAATCAACTAATTCTATCATCGCCATATCAGCGTTATCACCTAAACGATTACCTAATTTGATAATTCTAGTATAACCTCCTGGTCTGTCAGCAATTTTTACAGCTACTTCTCTGAATAATTCAGTTACTGCATCTTTTTGTCTCAAGCTTGCCATAACAATACGTCTGTTATGTGTGCTATCAACTTTAGATTTAGTAATCATTGGCTCAACAAATTGTTTTAAAGCCTTTGCTTTAGCAACAGTAGTATTAATACGCTTGTGCTCGATTAAAGAACAAGCCATATTAGCTAACATAGCTTTTCTATGTGCTGTTTTTCTACCTAAGTGGTTTACTTTTTTTCCGTGTCTCATGACATTTTAAATTTGACATCATCTTGCTACCAGATCCGTTTTGGAGAGCAAATTATGAGTCGTTAATAATTATTTGTTGATAAATTAGAAACTTAAATGGGTTACCCCGAATAAATCCCTTAGTCTTTATCTAATTTATATTTACTTAAATCCATTCCAAAATTAAGACCTTTAACATTAACAAGCTCTTCAAGCTCAGTTAAAGATTTTTTACCAAAGTTTCTGAATTTCATTAAATCATTTTTATTGAATGATACTAAGTCACCTAAAGTATCAACTTCAGCAGCTTTTAAACAGTTAAGTGCACGAACAGATAAATCCATATCGATTAACTTTGTTTTAAGCAACTGTCTCATGTGAAGTGATTCCTCATCATAAGTTTCAGTTTGTGCAATTTCATCAGCCTCTAAAGTGATACGCTCATCAGAGAATAACATAAAGTGGTGAATTAAAGTTTTAGCACCTTCAGTTAAAGCGTCTTGTGGAGAGATTGAACCATCGGTAATGATTTCAAAAACTAATTTTTCGTAATCAGTTTTTTGCTCAACACGGTAGTTTTCAATACTATACTTAACGTTTTTTATTGGTGTGTAAATTGAATCTGTAAAGATGGTTCCAATTGGTGCAGAAGCTTTTTTATTTTCTTCAGCAGGAACATATCCTCTACCTTTTTCAATTGTGATTTCCATGTTAAAGTTCACTTTAGGATCTAAATTACAGATCACTAATCCAGTGTTTAACACTTGAAACCCAGAAATAAATTTCTGAAAATCGCCAGCTGTAATTCTATCTTGTCCAGAGATTGAAATTGAAATTGATTCATTATCAATATCATCAATTTGTCTCTTAAAACGCACTTGTTTTAAGTTTAAGATAATTTCTGTAACGTCTTCTACAACGCCAGAAATAGCTGAAAATTCATGATCTACACCTTCAATTCTTACTGAAGTGATTGCAAATCCTTCTAAAGAAGATAATAATACTCTTCTTAATGCATTACCAACTGTAAGACCATAACCAGGTTCTAGAGGTCTGAATTCGAATTTTCCTTCGAAATCAGTAGAATCGATCATGATTACTTTGTCGGGCTTTTGAAAATTAAATACTGCCATTTTGTTTCTTCGTTTTAATTGTTATTTGGTTGCGCGGTTTATAAGTTTGAAGAAAGACGAATAAACCCTTTGGCCAAATACCAATATGGTTAATTTATTATTTAGAATATAATTCGACGATAAACTGTTCGTTTATGTTTTCTGGAATTTGAATTCTTTGAGGTACAGAAACGTAAGTTCCCTGTTTTGTATCGTTGTTCCAAGTAATCCACTCGTAAACCGTGCTAGCATTAGAAAGAGATCTTTCGATAGCTTCAAGAGATTTAGATTTTTCACGAACAGCAACAACATCACCAGCATGTAATTGGTAAGATGGAATGTTTACAATTTCTCCATTTACAGTAATATGTCTGTGAGAAACTAATTGTCTGGCACCGCTTCTAGTTGGAGCAATACCCATTCTGAATACTACGTTATCTAATCTAGACTCACATAATTGAAGTAATACTTCACCAGTAATACCTTGAGCAGCTCTCGCTTTTTTAAACAATCCTCTAAATTGACGTTCTAAAATACCGTAAGTATATTTAGCTTTTTGTTTCGCTTCTAATTGAATTGCGTATTCAGATTTTTTACCACGTCTTCTGTTGTTTCCATGTTGCCCAGGAGGGTAATTTCTTTTTTCGAAAGATTTGTCATCTCCGAAAATAGCTTCGCCAAATTTACGAGCTATTTTAGTTTTAGGACCAGTATATCTTGCCATAATAAATTTAATTAAGGGAGTGATTATGAATTAAGGTCTTAATCTTATCCTTCGATAATCTCTTGATCTCCCGTTGATACTTGTTTTTTTTCAGTTTGCAAATGTATACAAAAAATTAATACCACCTAGCCTGTAGGTGATATTAATTTTTAATTTGCTTTATTTAAGCCTCTAAATAGAATGAGATTAAACTCTTCTTCTTTTAGGAGGACGACAACCATTGTGTGGTAATGGAGTAACATCGATAATTTCAGTTACTTCAATTCCTGCGTTATGGATAGAACGGATAGCAGATTCTCTACCGTTTCCTGGTCCTTTAACATAAACCTTTACCTTTTTTAAGCCAGCTTCTTGAGCTACAGCAGCAGCATCTTCAGCAGCTAATTGAGCAGCATAAGGAGTGTTTTTCTTAGAACCTCTAAATCCCATTTTACCAGCAGAAGACCATGAAATCACGTCTCCTTTTTTATTGGTAAGTGAAATAATAATGTTATTGAATGATGCCGTTACGTGAGCTTCACCAACAGACTCTACAATAACTTTACGTTTTTTTGTGCTTGTTTTTGCCATATTCTTTTAGTTTTTAGTTGCTAGCTTTTAGTTATTGGAATCCTAAACTATAACATTTCGAGCAGATTCTTCTAACGTCCAAATACTAATGAACTAATGACTGTTTTAATTATTACTTAGTTGCTTTTTTCTTGTTAGCAACAGTTTTTCTTCTACCTTTTCTTGTTCTAGAGTTGTTTTTAGTACGTTGACCTCTTAAAGGAAGTCCAGCTCTATGACGAATACCTCTATAACATCCGATATCCATTAAACGTTTAATGTTTAATTGTGTTTCAGAACGTAATTCACCTTCGATAGTAAAACTACCAACAGCTTCACGAATGTTACTAATTTGATCGTCTGTCCAATCTTGAACTTTTGTGCTTTCATCAACTTTAGCAGTCTCTAAAATTTCTTTAGCTCTACTTCTACCTATTCCGTAGATATAAGTTAATGATATAACACCTCTTTTGTTTTTTGGTATGTCTACACCTGCAATTCTTGCCATATTCTTTTAGTTTTTAGCTGTTAGTTTTTAGTTGTTAGAATCCTAAACATTTCTATTTCGAACAGATTCTCATCTAACTACTTTGTCACTAATGGCTCTTATCTAATTATTAACCTTGTCTTTGTTTAAATCTAGGATTCTTTTTGTTTATCACGTAAAGTCTACCTTTTCTACGCACGATTTTACAATCTGCACTTCTCTTTTTAACTGAAGCTCTTACTTTCATCGTATTAGTATCTATAAGTTATTCGAGCCTTACTTAAATCGTAAGGACTCATTTCTAATTTTACTTTATCTCCAGGTAATAATTTAATATAATGCATACGCATTTTACCAGAGATATGGGCAGTCACAATGTGACCATTTTCTAATTCAACACGAAACATCGCATTAGATAATGCTTCTATAATTGTTCCGTCTTGTTCTATTGCTGCTTGTTTTGCCATAGTATAATAATTAAGCTACTGCCTTTCTATTTTTACCTGTCTTCATCAAACCATCATAGTGTCTATTCAACAAATAAGAATTTATTTGTTGCATCGTGTCTATTGCAACTCCAACCATAATTAATAACGACGTTCCTCCGAAAAATAAAGCCCAACCTTGTTGTACCCCCATAAGCTTAACAATAACCGCTGGGAAAATAGCGATAAGTGCTAAAAAGATAGAACCTGGTAAGGTAATTTGAGACATAATTTTATCTAAATAATCTGATGTCTCAGATCCTGGACGTATTCCTGGAATGAAACCTCCACTACGTTTTAAATCGTCGGCCATTTTATTTGTAGGAACCGTAATTGCCGTATAAAAGTATGTAAATACAATAATCAATAAAGCAAATGTAAGATTATAAACAAACCCAAACATATCAGAATAATTAATTTGTAACCAAGCACCAGCAGCAGTTTCCTTTAAGAAAGAAGAACCACCAATTAAACCTGGAACAAACATAATAGCCTGAGCGAAAATGATTGGCATCACCCCAGAAGCATTAAGCTTCAAAGGGATATATTGTCTTGAACCTGCCATAGCACTTTTCTCATAACCACCAGATGCTGTTCTTCTAGCATATTGTACAGCAATTTTTCTAACACCCATTACAAGCATGATTGCTGCTAAAATGATTACAAACCAGATTACAAATTCAATTAATACCATCATTAAACCACCGTTACCACCACCTTCTAATCTGGTAGCTGCATTTTGTAAAAATGCTTGAGGCAAGGTAGCAATGATACCAACCATAATTAATAAAGAAATTCCATTACCAATACCTTTATCGGTAATTTTCTCTCCCAACCACATAGCGAAAATACATCCCGTTACTAAGATTGACACTGAAGAGAAATAAAATAATGGCCCTGTCCCTAATAAAAACGCGCTTTGAGGAATACCTAATGCAGGTAAACTTGCTAAATAACCAGGCGCTTGTAATAAACAGATAGCAATAGTTAACCAACGTGTAATTTGGTTAATTTTCTTCTGACCACTAGCGCCTTCTTTTTGCAGTTTTTGCAAATAAGGAATGGCAATACCCATTAGTTGAACTACAATAGAAGCAGAAATGTAAGGCATAATACCAAGAGCAAAAACCGAAGCATTCGCAAATGCACCTCCTGTAAAGGCATTAAGCAAACCTAACAAACCACCGTCTGTTTTATCTGCTAAACCTTCTAATTGAGTGGCATCTATACCAGGTAATACTACTTGAGCACCAAAACGATAAACTAATAATAAACCTAGAGTAACTACGATTCTATTTCTTAGCTCTTCTATTTTCCAAACATTCTTAATTGATTCTATAATTTTCATACTTTATTTGAGTATTAAATATTTACAGCTTCTCCACCAGCAGCTTCAATAGCAGCTTTTGCTGAAGCAGTAAACTTATGGGCAGATACTTTTAATTTCGATTTTAATTCACCACGACCTAAAATTTTAACCAGGTCATTTTTACCGACTAAACGGTTTGCGAATAAAGTTTCAAAATCAACAGTGTCTCCAATTTTCTTATCATCAACCAATTGTTGTAAAGTATCTAAATTGATACCTTGGTATTCAACGCGGTTAATGTTTGTAAAACCAAACTTAGGCACACGTCTTTGAAGTGGCATTTGCCCTCCTTCAAATCCTAGCTTTTTAGAATAACCAGAACGTGACTTAGCTCCTTTGTGACCACGGGTTGCCGTACCACCTTTACCAGAACCTTGTCCTCTACCTATTCTTTTACCTTGGGTTTTTACTGAACCTTCTGCAGGTTTTAAATTACTTAAATCCATTTTTCAGTTTATATTTTTAAGCTTCCTCAACAGAAACTAAATGTGAAACTTTAGCAACCATACCAAGAATATTTGGTGTAGCTTCATGCTCTTTTACTTGACCAATCTTTTTAAGACCTAGAGCTTCTAAAGTTCTCTTTTGTCTTAGCGGGCGATTGATTGCGCTTTTAACTTTTTTTACTTTAATCTTTGCCATTTCTGTCTATATTAAGCGTTAAAAACTTGTTCAAGTGAAATACCTCTATCTCTAGCAATTACGTTTGCATCTCTTAATTGTAATAAAGCATCAAAAGTTGCTTTTACTACGTTATGAGGGTTTGACGATCCTTGAGATTTAGATAATACATCGTGCACACCAACGGCTTCTAACACTGTTCTTACAGCACCACCAGCGATAACCCCTGTACCAGGAGCAGCAGGAATAATATTAACTCTAGCTCCACCGTATTTACCTTTTTGCTCATGTGGTAAAGTTCCTTTAATAATAGGAATTCTCACAAGGTTTTTCTTAGCATCTTCTACTGCTTTTGCAATTGCACTAGCAACATCTTTAGATTTTCCTAAACCTTGTCCTACAACACCTGCTTCATCACCAACTACTACAATTGCTGAAAAACCAAATGCTCTACCACCTTTAGTTACTTTAGTAACTCTCTGTACACCAACTAAACGATCTTTAAGATCTAATCCACCTGGTTTTACTAACTCTGCACTTTTATATTTTTGAAACATAATATATTAGAATTTAAGTCCTGCTTCTCTAGCTCCTTCAGCTAATGATTTAACTCTACCGTGATATAAGTAACCACCTCTATCAAAAGAGATTGTTTCTACACCAGCTTTTAAAGCTTTCTCAGCAAGTGCCTTACCTACTAACTTAGCTACTTCTGATTTAGTTGCATTTGCAGCACTAATGTCTTTATCTCTTGAAGATGCTGAACTGATAGTATTACCAGTTACATCATCAACTAATTGAGCATAAATTTCTTTATTACTTCTATAAACAGCTAATCGTGGTTTTGCTTCTGTACCAGAAACAACCTTACGGATTCTGTTTTTTATTCTTAGTCTTCTTTCGTTCTTTGTCAATGCCATAACTTAATTATTAAGCTGATTTACCTGCTTTTCTTCTAATTTCTTCACCTACAAACTTGATACCTTTTCCTTTGTAAGGTTCAGGTTTTCTAAATCCACGGATCTTCGCAGCTACTTGACCAACAAGTTGTTTATCGAATGATGTTAACTTAACGATTGGGTTTTTACCTTTTTCAGAAACGGTTTCTACCTTAACTTCTGGAGCAATATCCATAACAATGTTATGAGAAAATCCTAAAGCTAAATCTAATTTTTGTCCTTGGTTAGATGCTCTATAACCTACACCAACCAATTCTAATTCTTTAGTCCATCCTTTAGATACACCTTCAATCATATTGTTTACTAAAGATCTGTATAAACCATGTTTGGCTTTTTGATCTTTGTGATCTGAAGAACGTGTTACTAAAACATCGCCTTCTTCTACTTTAATTTCAACAGTGTCGAAATTTTGAGTTAGTTCACCTAATTTTCCTTTTACAGTTAAAACGTTGTCTTTAACATCAACTGTTACACCTTCTGGAATGGCTACTGGATTATTTCCTATTCTTGACATTTCTTTCTGGTTTTAAAATTAGTAAACGTAACATAAAACTTCGCCACCTACATTATCTCTTTTGGCTTGTTTACCAGTCATAACTCCATGAGAAGTTGAAACGATGGCAATACCAAGTCCATTAAGGATACGAGGTAAATCTTTAGAACTAGCATACTTACGTAAACCAGGTGTACTAATTCTTTGAAGTTTTTTAATTACCGGCTCTTTAGTTTCTTTATTGTACTTAAGGGCTATTTTAATAGTACCTTGTACAGTAGAATCTTCAAATTTATAACTTAAAATATATCCTTGTTCGAATAAAATTTTAGTTATGTCTTTTTTCAAATTAGATGCTGGAATCTCTACCACTCTGTGGTTAGCACGCACCGCATTTCTAATTCTTGTCAAATAATCCGCAATTGGATCTGAGTACATAATGAATTGATTTTGTGATCTTGGTTTTCGGCCTTGCGCCGAACCTAAAATCTGATTATTTAAATAATATTACCAACTAGCTTTTCTTACACCAGGGATAAGACCTTGATTAGCCATTTCTCTAAAAGTTACACGAGAGATCCCGAAAGTTCTCATATATCCTTTTGGTCTTCCTGTTAATTTACATCTATTATGCTGACGAATAGGAGATGCATTTTTAGGCAACTTTTGTAATGCTTCGTAATCTCCAGCTTCTTTTAAAGCTTTACGTTTCTCAGCATATTTAGCTACAGTTTTTGCTCTTTTTACCTCACGGGCTTTCATTGATTCTTTAGCCATATCTTAGTTCTTTTGAAAAGGTAATCCTAATTCGGTTAATAATGATTTCGCTTCTTTATCAGTTTCGGCAGTTGTTACAAATGTAATATCCATACCAGAAATTTTGTTCACTTTATCAATGTTTATTTCTGGGAAGATAATTTGTTCAGTAATTCCTAAGTTGTAATTACCTCTACCATCGAAACCTGTAGCTTTAATTCCGTTAAAATCTCTTACACGTGGAAGTGCAGAAGTTACTAAACGGTCTAAAAACTCATACATTCTTTCACCACGTAAAGTTACTTTTGCGCCAATAGGCATGCCTTTACGTAATTTAAATGATGCAACATCCTTTTTAGATAATGTAGAAATCGCTTTTTGTCCAGATATAGTCGTTAATTCTTCTACAGCGTAGTCAATTAATTTTTTGTCTGCAACGGCTGCTCCAACACCTTTAGATATTACTATCTTAGAAAGTTTAGGAACTTGCATTACATTCTTATATCCAAATTCGTCTGTAAGAGCTGCAATTACTTTGCTTTTATACTCTTCTTTAAGTCTTGGTGAATATCCCATAACTATATTACTTCATTAGATTTTATTGAAAATCTTACTTTTTTATCACCTTCTACTCTATATCCAACTCTTGTTGTTTCTCCTTTTGAAGTTAACAATGATAAGTTAGAAACATGAATAGGTGCTTCTTTCTCTACGATTCCTCCTTGAGGATTTTGTGCACTTGGTTTAGTATGTTTCTTAACCATGTTTACACCCTCAACGATCGCTTTGTTCTTTTCTATTAATACTTTTTGCACAACACCTTCAGATCCTTTGTGATCTCCAGCGATTACTTTTACAGTATCTCCAGTTTTTATTTTAAGCTTTGTCATCTTACTTATAAATGTATTAAAGCACTTCTGGTGCTAATGATACAATCTTCATGAATTGTTTATCACGAAGCTCTCTAGCAACAGGACCAAATACACGTGTACCTCTCATCTCACCCGTTGGGTTTAATAATACACAAGCATTATCATCAAATCTTATATAAGATCCATCTGGTCTTCTTACTTCCTTCTTGGTACGTACAACAACTGCTGTAGAAACTGCTTTTTTCTTAACGTTTCCGTTAGGGGTTGCATCTTTTACAGAAACAACTATTTTGTCTCCAACAGAAGCGTATCTTCTTTTAGTACCTCCCAATACACGGATAACCAAAACTTCTTTTGCTCCTGTATTGTCTGCTACTTTTAATCTTGATTCTTGCTGTAACATAATTATTTAGCTCTTTCTATGATTTCTACTAATCTCCAACATTTAGATTTACTTAAAGGTCTAGTTTCCATGATCTTTACAGTATCACCAATATTACAATCGTTCGTTTCGTCGTGCGCAACATATTTCTTTGTTTTTAACACGAACTTACCATACATAGGGTGTTTTACTTTTTTAACCTCAGAAACCACAATTGATTTCTGCATCTTGTTACTAGTAACAACTCCTATACGTTCTTTTCTTAAATTTCTTGTTTCCATCTTTTCGGCAGAATTATTGTAATTCTCTTTTAGTTAATTCGGTCGCAATTCTAGCTACAGATCTTCTTACAGTACGTAATTGAATTGGATTCTCTAAAGGAGATATTGCATGAGCCAATTTTAGGTCTGAATAACTCTTTTTTGTTTCACTAAGTTTCTCTTGTAACTCAGCAACAGATAATTCTTTAATTTCTGATTGTTTCATAATATCAAATAAATTATGCTTCGTAATCTCTAGCGATTAAAAACTTAGTTTTAACAGGTAATTTTTGTGCTGCCAAACGTAATGCTTCTTTTGCAACGTCTAAAGGCACACCACCTATTTCAAATAAAACACGACCTGGTCTACAAACGGCTACCCAATATTCAACGGCACCTTTACCTTTACCCATACGTACTTCAAGAGGCTTTTTTGTGATAGGCTTGTCTGGAAATATTTTAATCCAAAGTTGACCTTCTCTTTTCATGTAACGCGTAGCGGCAATACGAGCTGCTTCAATTTGACGAGACGTTATAAAAGTTGCGTCTAATGCTTTTATTCCAAAAGTTCCGTTTGAAAGTTGGTGTCCTCTTCCAGAGAGACCTTTCATACGTCCTTTTTGCTGTTTACGAAATTTTGTTCTTTTAGGCTGTAACATTTTTCTTTACTTTATAAAAAATTACTTTCTACGACGAGGTTTGTTATCTCTGTTTCCGCCACGTCCTCCGGCTCCACCTTTTCCTTGCTTCTTAGATAAACCAACAAGCGGAGAAAGTTCTCTTTTACCATATACTTCACCTTTCATGATCCATACTTTAACACCTAATCTACCGTAAGTAGTGTGTGCCTCAACTAAAGCATAATCAATATCGGCTCTGAAGGTTGATAAAGGAATACGTCCTTCTTTGTAGTGTTCTGAACGTGCCATCTCAGCACCATTTAAACGACCACTAATTTGGATTTTAATTCCTTCAGCATTCATACGCATTGTAGCAGCGATAGCCATTTTAATTGCACGTCTGTATGAAATTCTATTTTCAATTTGACGAGCAATACTTGATCCTACTAAAAATGCATCAAGTTCAGGTCTTTTAATTTCAAAGATGTTAATCTGAACCTCTTTTCCTGTAATTTTCTTAAGCTCTTCTTTTAACTTGTCTACCTCTTGACCACCTTTACCGATAATAATACCAGGTCTAGCAGTAGTGATAGTAACGGTTACAAGTTTTAAAGTTCTTTCAATAATTACTCTACTAACACTAGCTTTAGATAAACGCGCGTGAACGTATTTTCTAATTTTATCGTCTTCGGCAAGCTTATCTCCATAATCATTACCTCCGTACCAGTTAGATTCCCATCCTCTGATAATACCTAAGCGATTTCCGATTGGATTTGTTTTTTGTCCCATACTTCTATCTTAGCTTTGTGTGTTATTTTTAGCTCCTACCACTAATGTTACGTGGTTCGAACGTTTTCTAATTCTGTGTGCACGACCTTGAGGTGCTGGACGCAATCTTTTTAACATAGATCCACCATCAACTCTAATCTCTTTTACTATTAATCCAGCCTCTTCTATGTTACCTTCTTCGTTTTTAGCTTGCCAGTTTGCAATTGCAGACAATAACAATTTTTCTAAACGACCAGATGCTTCTTTTTGGTTGAATTTTAAAATATTAAGTGCATTTTCTACTTTTTCACCTCTTACTAAATCGGCTACTAAACGCATTTTTCTCGGTGATGTAGGACAATTATTAAGTTTAGCAAAAGCAACTTGCTTTTTTCCTTCCTTAATAGCGTCTGCCATTTGTTTTTTACGACTTCCCATAGCTTACTACTTTTTACCTTTATTTTTAGCACCTGCATGTCCACGAAATGAACGTGTTGGTGAAAATTCTCCTAATTTATGTCCTACCATGTTCTCAGTAACATATACTGGTACAAATTGGCGGCCATTGTGTACTGCGATTGTTTGTCCAACAAAATCTGGAGTAATCATACTTGCTCTTGACCAAGTTTTGATTACTGTTTTTTTGTTTCCTTCAACATTTACAGCAACTTTTTTCTCTAATTTATAATGAACGTAAGGTCCTTTTTTTAATGATCTTGCCATGTCTTATTTCTTTCTACGTTCTACAATATATTTATTACTTGCTTTCGTCTTAGAACGGGTTCTGTATCCTTTAGCTGGCACACCGTTTCTAGAACGTGGGTGTCCACCTGAAGATTTACCTTCACCACCACCCATTGGGTGATCAACTGGATTCATTACTACTGGTCTAGTACGTGGTCTTCTACCTAACCATCTTGTTCTACCCGCTTTACCACCTACTAATAATTGGTGATCTGAGTTAGAAACAACACCCACAGTAGCCATACAGTTCACAAGAATTAATCTTGTTTCACCTGAAGGTAATTTTACTGTAGCAAATTTACCATCTCTTGCCATTAACTGAGCAAAAGCACCAGCACTACGTGCCATAACAGCACCTTGACCTGGACGTAACTCTACACAAGAAATAATTGTTCCTAATGGAATTTCACTTAATGGCATGGCATTTCCAATTTCTGGAGCGATACCTTCTGTACCAGACACTACATTTTGTCCAACTTGTAAACCATTTTGAGCAATAATGTATCTTTTCTCACCATCTTGATAATTCAATAAAGCGATAAAAGCTGTTCTGTTTGGATCGTATTGAATTGAAGCTACTTCAGCTGGAATCCCTGCTTTGTCTCTTTTAAAATCAATGATACGATACTTTCTTTTATGACCACCACCAATATAGCGCATGGTCATTTTTCCTTGACTGTTTCTACCACCAGACCTTTTATTCGGAACGAGTAAACTCTTTTCCGGCTTATCAGTAGTAATGGCGTCATAACCATTTACTACTCTAAAACGCTGTCCTGGGGTGATTGGTTTTAATTTTCTTACTGACATTTGTCTTTAATTACATGTTACTGTATAAATCAATCATTTCACCTTCCGCCAGTTGTACAATTGCCTTTTTAACAGCATTTGTTTTACCATGTTGAATACCAGTTTTAGTAAACTTGGTACTACGATCTGGACGGACATTTATAGTACGAACTTTTTCAACAGAAACACCATAAGCAGCTTCAACCGCTTTTTTGATTTCTACCTTGTTCGCCTTCGTGTTCACTGCGAAAGTATAGCAATTTCTTAACTCGCTATCTGCAGTCGCTTTTTCTGTGATTATAGGTTTAATTAAGATACTCATCTGTTTCTTATTTACTTAAGTTTGTTTCAATTCCTGCTAATGCTCCTTCTAATAAAACAACTTGTCCTGCATTTAGGATTTTGTAAGTGCTTAATTCTGAAGAAGTAATAACCTCTGTACGTTGTACATTACGAGATGCTAAATAAACATTGTTATTTGCAGCACCTAATACGAACAAAGTTTTTTTGTTTTCAAGTTCTAAGGCTTTTAAAACAGCAGTAAAGTTTTTAGTCTTTACTGTATCAAAATTAAAGTCTTCTAAAACTGTAATTGATTTTTCTCCTGCTTTGATACTTAAGGCAGACTTACGTGCTAAACGCTTTAAGTTTTTATTAAGTTTGAAGCTGTAATTTCTAGGTCTTGGACCGAACATACGACCACCACCTTTAAATACACCAGACTTAATACTACCTGCTCTTGCAGTACCTGTTCCTTTTTGCTTTTTAATCTTACGCGTAGATCCAGAAATCTCAGCTCTCTCTTTAGATTTGTGAGTTCCTTGTCTTTGGTTTGCTAAATATTGTTTAACATCCAAATATACAGCGTGATTATTAGGCTCAATAGCAAACACATCTTTAGAAAGGTCTGCCTTTCTACCTGTGTCTTTTCCGTTTATATCTAAAACTGCTACTTTCATTATTTTCTAATAATTACATAAGCGTTTTTGTGTCCAGGTACACACCCTTTCACTACTAGTAGGTTCTTTTCAGCAACTACTTTTAAAACTCTTAAATTTTGAACTTTAACTGTGTCTCCACCCATTCTTCCTGCCATTTTCATTCCTTTGAAAACTCTTGCAGGGTAAGATGCAGCTCCAATTGATCCTGGCGCTCTTAAACGGTTATGTTGACCGTGAGTAGCTTGACCTACACCACCGAAACCATGACGTTTTACAACACCTTGAAATCCTTTACCTTTAGATGTTCCTGCTACATCAACAAATTCACCTTCAGCAAAGTGATCTACAGTAACAGCATCTCCTAATTTGTACTCCGCATCAAAACCTTTGAATTCAACGAGTTTTCGCTTAACAGAAGTACCCGCTTTTTTAGCATGACCTAAGTCTGCTTTAGTAGCGCTTTTTTCTGTCGCGTCATCGAAACCAAGTTGCACAGCATTATAACCGTCAACTTCTTCAGTTCTGACTTGGGTAACGATACATGGTCCAGCTTCGATAACTGTACAAGGAATGTTCTTCCCGTTTTCATCGAAGATGCTGGTCATACCGATTTTCTTTCCAATTAACCCAGACATATTTAATTATTTATTAATGATTTACTTATTTATTAAAAACATTTAAGGCTGAAAATACCATTCAGCCTTGAAGTGTATTTTTGCCGTTTTTCCCGCAACCGCATTGGTGGGACATGTAAACATGAAGTTAAACTCCACATTTTAGGAGTGCAAATGTAGAGTTTTATTTTGATTTAAAAAAATGATTATCAAATAATTCTACATAAATTCTTTATAACCACATAATTAGTAGAATTTACACCAATTTAGTATTATTAAGCACGCCAAAAGTAAGGCGATTTAAACCATTAAAACACCTTAAAAAGCTCCAGAAACACTAATAAAACAACTATAAACACAAAAAAGCACCAGAATAATAACTTATCCTGATGCTTTACTTTATAAAGTATTAAAAGTTTAAACTTTTAATCTACTTATACTTTAATTTCTACTTCTACACCACTTGGTAACTCTAATTTCATTAGAGCATCAATCGTTTTTGAAGATGAAGAGTAAATATCAAGTAAACGCTTGTAAGAGCTTAATTGAAATTGTTCTCTAGATTTCTTGTTAACGTGTGGAGAACGTAATACAGTGAAAATTTTCTTGTGTGTTGGTAATGGAATTGGTCCAGTTACAACAGCACCAGTACTTTTTACTGTTTTTACAATCTTATCAGCAGACTTGTCTACTAAGTTATGATCGTAAGACTTTAATTTTATTCTGATTTTTTGACTCATTTTCTTAACTTTTTAAGATTATTCTCCTTTTGCTGCTTTTATAACCTCTTCAGAAATATTTGAAGGTGTTTCAGCATAGTGTGAAAATTCCATTGTTGATGTTGCACGACCAGATGACAATGTTCTTAATGTTGTTACATAACCAAACATTTCCGATAATGGTACAGTAGCTTTTACAGTTTTTGCTCCAGCTCTATCACCCATATCACTAACCTGACCTCTTCTTCTATTTAAATCACCTACAATATCACCCATGTTTTCTTCAGGAGTAATAACCTCAAGTTTCATAATAGGCTCCATAATAACCGCTTTTGCAGCTTTTGCAGAGTTTTTAAATCCTAATTTTGCAGCTAATTCGAAAGATAATTGATCCGAATCCACATCGTGGTAAGAACCATCAGTTAATGTTACTTTCATAGCATCAACCTCGTATCCTGCTAATGGTCCATTAACCATAGCCATTTTGAATCCTTTTTCAATTGAAGGGATAAATTCTTTAGGAACGTTACCACCTTTAATTTCAGAAACAAATTCTAAACCAACTTTACCTTCTTCAGCAGGCTCAAGTGTAAATACGATATCAGCAAATTTACCACGTCCACCAGATTGTTTCTTATAAACTTCTCTGTGTTCTGCACGTTGTGTAATAGCCTCTTTGTACTCAACTTGTGGTTGACCTTGATTTACTTCAACCTTAAACTCACGTTTAAGACGGTCTACAATAATATCTAAGTGAAGCTCACCCATTCCAGAGATAATAGTCTGTCCTGAAGCTTCATCAGTTCTAGCAGTAAAGGTTGGATCTTCCTCAGCTAATTTAGCTAAAGCCATACCCATTTTATCTACATCTGCTTTAGTTTTAGGCTCAACCGCGATACCAATTACTGGATCTGGGAAGTCCATAGATTCTAAAACGATAGGATGCTTTTCATCAGACATCGTATCACCAGTCTTGATATCTTTAAATCCTACTGCTGCTCCAATATCACCTGCTTCGATAAAATCGATAGCATTTTGTTTATTAGAGTGCATTTGATAGATACGTGAAATACGTTCTTTTTTACCTGAACGGTTATTTAAGATATAAGATCCTGCATCTAAACGACCTGAATATGCTCTAAAGAAAGCTAAACGTCCTACGAAAGGATCGGTAGCAATTTTAAATGCTAAAGCCGAGAAAGGCTCTTTTACATCTGGCTTACGTTTTTCTTCGTCACCTGTTGATGGGTTAGTTCCAACAACACTATCTCTATCTAATGGAGAAGGCAAATAACGACATACAGCATCTAATAAAAACTGTACTCCTTTATTTTTGAAAGCAGAACCACAAATCATAGGAATGATTGACATGTCCATTACAGCAGCTCTAAGTGCAGCGTGCACTTCTTCTTCTGTAATAGAATCTTCATCTTCCATGAATTTTTCTAATAGATTCTCGTCATAACCAGCAACCTCTTCAATAAGTAGGGCACGGTATTTACGAGCTTCTTCTTTCATATCTTCTGGAATATCGATCACATCAAAAGTGGCCCCTTGAGTTTCATCATGCCAAATAATAGCACGATTTTTTACTAAATCGACAATTCCTTTAAAGTCTGCCTCATCACCAATGTTTAAAACGATTGGCACAGCGTTAGACTTTAACATATCTTTTACTTGTTGACAAACACCTAAAAAGTTAGATCCTTGACGGTCCATTTTGTTAACGAAACCAATTCTAGGCACTTTATAGTTATCAGCTAGTCTCCAGTTAGTTTCAGATTGAGGCTCAACACCATCAACAGCACTAAATAAGAATACTAAACCATCAAGAACACGTAACGATCTGTTTACCTCAACGGTAAAATCTACGTGGCCCGGAGTATCGATAATATTAAAGTGGTAATCTTTTGTTTCAGGTAATGGCTGTGCATTTTCCATTGGGAATTTCCAAGAACAAGTTGTTGCAGCAGAAGTAATTGTAATACCTCTCTCTTGCTCTTGCTCCATCCAGTCCATTGTTGCAGCACCATCATGCACCTCTCCAATTTTATGAGAAACACCTGTATAATAAAGTACACGTTCTGTAGTAGTGGTTTTCCCTGCATCAATATGTGCAGCGATACCAATATTTCTAGTGAATTCTAAATCTCTTGCCATTTCTTATTAAAATCTAAAGTGAGAGAATGCTTTGTTTGCTTCCGCCATCTTGTGCGTATCAACTCTTTTCTTAACCGCTGCACCTTCTTCTTTAGCTGCTGCTAAGATTTCGGTTGCTAAACGTAAGGCCATAGACTTTTCATTTCTTTTACGTGAAAAGCTAATTAACCATTTCATAGCCGTAGAAACTTTACGGTCTGGACGAATTTGCATTGGAATTTGGAATGTTGCACCACCAACACGACGGCTACGTACTTCTACGTGAGGCATCACATTTGATAAAGCATCTTTCCAGATCTCTAAAGCGGTTTTCTCTTCGTCAGTTTTTTTCGAATCTACAATATCAATTGCATCGTAGAATACTTTAAAAGCTACCGATTTCTTTCCATCCCACATCATCATGTTAACGAAACGAGTTACTAACTGATCGTTAAAACGTGGATCTGGTAAAAGCGGTCTCTTTTTTGCTGCTCTTTTTCTCATGTCTTCTTTTTGAGTTTTTAGTTTTTGGTTATAAGCTAATAGCTATTCGTTTTTTCAAACTTTTAACTTTTAACTTCTAACTTCTAACTTTAATTTTACTTCTTAGGGCGTTTAGCACCATACTTAGATCTACGTTGCGTTCTACCTGAAACACCTGCTGTGTCTAAAGCACCACGTACAATGTGATATCTAACTCCTGGTAAATCTTTTACCCTTCCACCTCTTACCAATACTATCGAGTGCTCTTGTAGATTGTGTCCTTCACCACCGATGTATGCATTAACCTCGTTTCCGTTTGTTAAACGAACCCTTGCTACCTTACGCATTGCTGAGTTAGGTTTTTTAGGTGTCGTTGTGTAAACACGAGTACACACACCACGTCTTTGCGGACAAGAATCTAAAGCAGCCGATTTACTCTTCTTGGTAATTTTGACTCTTCCTTTTCTTACTAATTGCGAAATTGTTGGCATATATATTATATATAAATTTTATTATCCTCTTCTAAGAGGGCTGCAAAGGTAGAAATTAAATTTTATTATTCAAATCCTAATTCATTAATTTTCAACCTAAAATGAAAATAACTTATTCACTTATATTATCAAGTGGTATTTTCCGTTAGATTTACAACTAAAAAACCCAAGGTCCAAAACGTGAAGAAACCTATCTATTTCATAACCACTCTCTCCATGCTTTTATCACTGAATGGGTTTACACAAAATCTGGGTTTAAAAGCATACGGCAAATCAGATTCTGAAACTTCAACAATTAAGAATTTAAACTACACCGCCTTTCACAAAAACTACAAGTCTGTGAAATTGGAAGTTGACAGCATCCAAAACGCCCTTTTAAAAATGGGATATATTGAAAACGAATTAAAGTTTATTAAAAAAATAAACGATTCTACAGTCGAATCTCTCATTCATCTAAAAAATAAAATCGACACCATATATATATACCACGACAAAAATGAGATAAACACCTCCAAAATTAATCAGGTTTCAAAAATTATTAACGACACCTGTTTTGCGGTAAAGGTTTCTAACCTGGAAAACACCTTAAATTATTTAAACGCCGAGATTTCTAAAAAAGGGTTTCCTTTTTCTAACCTAAAACTATCAAACATTAAAAAACGAGACTCCATTTCACTTAAAGCATTTTTAAAACTAAATACTTCCAAACAAAAAAGAACTATTGATCATATTATAATAAAAGGATACCAAAAATTTCCTAAAGCCTATTTAAAACATTTTTTAAAAATAAAACCATGTCAAACTTTCGATTTAAACCATATTAAGTTAAAAACAGAACAACTTAATAATATGAATTTTGCTCGAGAAACCAAAAGCCCCGAAGTACTATTCACCAAAGATTCAACAAGTCTATACCTCTATATTGAAAAAACACAAAGCAACACCTTTGATGGTTTTATAGGTTTTGGAACCAATGAAGACACCAATAAATTAGAATTTGATGGCTATTTAAATTTAACCCTCATAAACAATTTAAATTTTGGAGAGGCCTTTCGAGTTTTATACAAAAGTGACGAAAACGACCAGCGAACATTTGAAACCAACTTAACCTTACCTTATTTATTTAACACCCCAATTGGTGTAGAACTTATGTTGCGCCTTTTCAAAAAAGACTCATCTTTTACAACGGCAAACCAATCTGCTAAACTTCACTATCAAATAAACTCAAAAAACAAAGCCTTAGTAGGCATAACCTCGACAGAATCGAACAATTTACGTTCTGAGAATACAGCGAGTTTAGTTTCAGATTATACCACTTTCAATTACACCTTAGGTTATGAATTTAATAGTTCCAGAACATTGAATTTGCTTTTCCCTTTTAATTCGAAACTTTACACCAATATTGGCTTCGGAAAACGAAAAACATCCAATGCGCATGAAAACCAAACTTTAGCATCGCTAGATGGCTTTAAAATTTTTAACCTAAATCACAAAAACAGCTTATATATTAGAACTTATGGCGAAGCACTAATTTCTAATAATTATTACGAAAATGAACTACTGCGCTTTGGAGGTATAAATTCTATAAGAGGTTTTGAAGAAAACAGCCTTTACGCGTCTTTATTCGGGTTAATAAATAGCGAATACAGATTTCAACTAAGCAACACCATATATATTCATTCTATTATCGATGCGGCTTATTTTGAAAACAAAACAACCGATACACACGAAAAACTATACGGATTTGGCTTCGGATTTGGCCTATTAACCAAAACTGGCCTATTTAAATTAAACTACGCCTTAGGAAAAACCGAAAATGAAAATGCGAAACTTTCAAATTCGAAGATACATTTAAGTTTTATAGCTAATTTTTAGCTTTTTTCGCCGAATTATTTACAATTATAACTAAAATTGGCATATTTTAACAAATTTTCATTGGTTTATTGGATTCTTATTTGGATTTTTGCGCAAAATAATACAAATAGTTACAAAATGAAATCAAAGTTTAGTGGAATTCTAACGCTGTTATTAGCGTTATTCGTGCAACTCACGTTCGCACAAGAAAAGACAGTTTCAGGTATGGTATTAGATGATTATAGTCTACCACTTCCTGGAGCCACAGTCTTAGTTAAAGGTACAACTACAGGAACATCAACAGATTTCGATGGTAAATATTCTATACAAGCAAACGAAGGAGACGTAATTGTTTTCAGCTTTGTTGGTTATTCAACTCAAGAAATCACCGTATCGTCATCAAACACCATCAACGTTACTTTACAAGAAGACGCAGAGTCTTTAGATGAGGTTTTAATTGTTGGTTACGGTACATCAACCTTAAGATCATTTACAGGTTCTGCAACTCAAATTGAAGCAGAAGCATTAGATCGTAAAACAGTATCTAACGTTTCTCAAGCCTTAGCTGGTGAAGCTTCCGGTGTACGTGTTATAAACACAAGCGGACAGCCAGGTGAAGATGCCACCGTACGAATTAGAGGTTTTGGTTCTGTAAATGGTAACAGAGACCCTTTATATGTATTAGACGGTGTTCCTTACACAGGATCTATTAATGCTATTAACCCTACAGATATTGAATCTACTACCATCCTTAAAGATGCCGCTGCAACTGCAATTTACGGGTCTAGAGGTGCTAACGGTGTTATTGTAATAAACACTAAAAAAGGTTCTAGAGGAAAAGATGAAATAGAATTAGACATTAGAACGGGTCAGAACTTTAATGGTTTACCACGTTATTCTACTATTTCTTCTCCAGAAGAATACATTGGCATTAGCTGGGAAGCCCTTAAAAACAGAGGAAATGCTATTAATGGATCGGGTGGTGAAGACTACGCAAACCAAAGATTATTTAGCAGCTCTGGTATAAATCCAGCCTATAACATGTGGAATGTTGCTAACGGTGCAGAACTTATAGATCCTGCTACAGGACTAGTTCGTAACGGAGTTACACGTAAATATAATCCAGAAAACTGGGAAGATTACGCATTCCAGGCTTCATTAAGAACCGAAGCGAATTTAAAAATTAGTGGTGGTACAGATAAAACAAGATACTTTACTTCTTTCGGATATTTAAATGATAACGGATATTCTATCAACTCTGATTACAAACGTTATTCTGTACGTGCAAATATCGAACATAAAGCTAAAGATTGGTTGTCTGGTAGCCTTAATATTGGTTATACTAACTCTACAGCTAATAATGGAGGTCAATCTGAAGACTCTGGATCGGTATTCTGGTTTGTAGATAACATCCCTTCTATTTACCCATTATTTTTAAGAGATGCTGATGGTAATACCATGCCAGACCCTCATTACGGTGGTAACATTTACGATTACGGTGAAGGACGTGGATTTGGTGGTTTAACCAATGCTATTGCTGATGCACATAACTCAATTTCAAGAAGTTTTGTTCACAACCTAAACGGTAGTGCAAATATTGACATTTCATTTAATGACGATTTAAAACTAATCAACAAGTTTGGGTGGAACTACTACAATAGCGACTACACAAACCAAGAAGGACCATTTTATGGCCCAAGTGCTGGACAGAACGGTTCTATTTTTAAGAGAAGAACAGATATTTTTTCTTATAACTTATTAAATATGTTAACCTTTAAGAAGAAATTGGACGGTCATAATTTTGACGCGCTTGCCGCTCACGAAATTAACGATTGGAACAGACAATACTTATATGGTTCTAAAAACTATTTAACAGATCCAGATGGTACCGATTGGAACGATGCTATCATCCAAACACCAATGTCTTCTTTCAACGAGGGTTACTCTTTAGAAAGTTTCTTTGGTCAGTTAAACTATAACTACAACGAAACATACTTCTTAGCAGGTACTATTAGACGAGATGGATCTTCAAGATTTAAAAAAGGAAACAAATGGGGTACGTTTTACTCATTTAGTGGTGCTTGGGCACTTTCCAATGAAGATTTCATGAGCAAACAAAACATATTTACGTTCCTTAAATTAAAAGCCAGTTATGGTAAAATTGGTGATCAAGGTGGTGTAGGATTCTACCCTGGGTTAGATTTATACTCGGTAGGAAACTTAGATGATAAACCAACATTAGTATTTGATTCAAAAGGAAACCCAGATTTAACTTGGGAAACCTCTAATCAATTCCAAACAGGTGTAGAATTTTCATTAGGTAAATATTTAGATGCTAGTGTAGATTACTATATTAAAGATACCGAAAATTTAATTTTCGACAGACAAGTTGGTCCATCTTTAGGGTATGCTATCATTAAAGTTAACGACGGATCTTTACGCAACAAGGGTCTTGAATTTGATCTTAATGCACACTTAGTTAAAACAAAAGATTTCTACCTAGATTTAGGAATTAATGGCGAAATCGCATCTAACGAACTTACAAGAATGCCTATTGACCCTGCTACAGGCGAACAAAAAGTTTTAGACATTCAAGGCCGATATGGTAGAGCTGTTGGTCACTCTATTTACGACTTCTATATGCGTGAGTGGGCTGGTGTAGACTCGGAAACTGGTCTTGGACAATGGAATCAGTATTACTACGATGCCAATAATGATGGTATGGTAAATAGCGGTGAAGAGATTAAATCGCTAACAGATTACTTAGCACAATATCCGGACAGAGCAGGTAATATTTCTAAAACAACAACGACTACATACGCTGATGCTACTCAGAAATTTATCGACAAAAGCATTATTCCAGATGTTAGAGGTGCAGTTAACTTAGCAACAGGCTATAAAGGCTTCCAACTTAACGTACAATTCTTATACGGAATAGGTGGTTATGCCTACGATGCTGTATATGCTGGCTTAATGGATAATGATGTTATTGGTGGTAACAATTGGCATACCGATATTAGAAACAGATGGCAAAAACCTGGTGATATTACAGATGTACCAAGACTTACTAGTGATTTAGATCCAAACGTTGCTAGCACATCTACACGCTTTCTTACTAAGGCAGATTACTTAAGTTTAAATAACATTCGTTTAGCTTACAACGTGTCTCAAGATTTTGTTGAAAAAATGGGCATGTCAAATTTTTCAGTTTCATTATCAGGAGACAATTTAGGAATCTGGTCTAAAAGAGCTGGTTTTAATCCGTCGTCTTCAGAAACAGGATTATCAGACACGTATACTTACTCGCCTTTAACTTCAGTAACTCTAGGTCTAAATGTTAGATTCTAAAACACAATAAAACATGAAAAAATTTATATACATATTATTAGGATTAACACTTACAACCGCAGTGAGTTGTAGTGAAGATTTCTTAGAAAAAGATCCATCGGAAAACATGTCCGATGAAGAAATTGAGGAAATTGCACCAGGCTACCCAGAGTTATCTGAAGCCTTGCTAAGAGGTATTTACGAAAACATGTACAAAACAGGTTCTGGTGGTACCGATTTAGATCATGATGATTTCGGACAAAAAGGATACGACATTTATAGTGACCTATTATCGGGTGATATGGTTCTTGGCGGACTAACTTATGGTTGGTACTCTAATGTATCTCAAATGCTTTCGCCAGTAGATTTTACAAACAACGACAATTACAAACCTTGGAGATACTATTACCGTATTGTAAATGGAGCTAACTCTGTAATTGATGGATATGGTGGAAATGATGCTAAATTAGAAGCAGGATCAGACGCGATTTATTCATACTCTCAAGCCCGTGCTATGCGTGCTTATGCTTACTTTTATTTAGCACAATTATTTGCTGAATCTTACGATCCTTCAGCTTTAATTTTACCAATTTACACCTCTTTATCGCAACCAAATCAACCATTAAGCTCTACACAAGACGTGTACGACTTTATTGTTGAAGATTTAACCTATGCTGTTAAAGGCTTAGAAGGGTTTCAAAGAGAATCAAAATCGTATGTAAACCAAACTGTAGCACAAGCATTATTAGCATATACTTATGCTGCCATGGGTGAAAACGAAATGGCTAAACAATTAAGTAATGATGCTATTTTAAGTTCTGGAGCAAATTTAGTTAGTAAAGAAGAAGCAACTGGAGGTTTTAACGATGTTAATACTAGCGGATGGATCTGGGGAACAGACATCAACTTAAATTCAAACTTAGATCTAGTATCTTGGTGGGGTCAAGTAGATTTATTTACTTATAGTTATGCTTGGGCAGGAGACCCTAAAATTATTGGTACAGAACTACTAGATGCCATTAAAGAGGATGATGTAAGAAAAGGCCAATTTATTAATGCTTACGGAGACGGCCAGTATTACCCAATTAACAAATTCTACTCACCAGAAAGAGTTGTTGGTGGACAACGTAACGTTACTACAGATTATTTATACATGCGTATTGCAGAAATGTATTTATTAAATGCTGAAACAGCTGCAAAAACTGGTGATGAAGGTACAGCTAAAACATCTTTAAAAGCGTTATTAGATTTACGTATGGATGACACATCTTATATTGATGCTTTAAGCGGAGATGCCTTATTACAAGAAATCTTATTACAAACACGTATTGAGTTATGGGGAGAAGGAAAAAGCTATTTATTAATGAAACGTAATAAATCGGCCATTACTTTACCAAGTAACCATTTATCATTCCCAGGTTTAGTAATACCATCTGATGATGATAGATTAACTTTTGATATCCCACAATCAGAAATCCAAAACAACCCTAACATTAACTAATTGAAACCAATTAGTTAATAAAAACGGTTAAACTTTTAAATCCCTGTGTAATTTTTTATACAGGGATTTTTTATGGATTCAACTTAAAAGAGCCTTATTAATTTACCCCTATTAATAGAACCTTTTATAAGCCTTTTTTTGAGCGTTGTTTCTAATGAAATATCAGAAACACTTTATTCATACAAATACCATTAAACACCAAATACTAAACGGCATTATCAATTTTTCAATTTACATGACACATTTGAGTTTTATAGCTAATTTTTGATATTAGATTACAGTTTTAAAACAATTTTCATACTAATTGTTAAATTTTAACCATTAATTATTGTTTTATTAACTTATTATTATGATTTTAGCCTCGACTAATTCAAATAATTATAAAATGAAAACAAAGTTTAGTGGAATTCTAACGCTATTATTAGCGTTAGTTGTGCAACTATCGTTTGCACAAGAAAAGACAATTTCGGGTACGGTTTCAGATGGATCTGGCTTACCGCTTCCTGGAGCAACAGTCTTATTAAAAGGAACAACTGCTGGTACTTCAACAGATTTCGACGGTAATTACTCTATTGAAGCCAAGACAGGAGATGTTCTTGTTTATAGTTTTGTTGGTTACACAACAAAAAATGTAACTGTAGCTGCATCGAACAAGATTAATGTGACTTTATTAGAGGATGCAGAATCTTTAGATGAAGTTGTTGTAACAGCATTTGGTAGTACAAGAGCTTCCAAATCTTTAGGATATGCAACAACAAAAATCTCAGGCGATCAGTTAAATGAGGTTTCAAACCAAAACCCTTTAGAGTCATTATCGGGTAAAATTGCTGGTGTTGATATTTCTTCTCCTGCACAACCAGGAGCATCAACCAAAGTTATTTTTAGAGGTATTGGGTCTATCACCGGTTCTAACTCTCCGCTTTATGTAGTGGATGGCTCTCCTATCCAGGACAACTCATCAAGTAGCGTAGGTTCAACAAGTTCATTTGATGCGGGTACAGGTATTAATGATCTTGATCCAAACACTATTGAATCTATAAACTTCTTAAAAGGTGCGGCTGCAACTGCATTATATGGGTCTAGAGGTTCTAATGGTGTTGTTGTAATTACAACGAAAAGAGGAAAAAGCAAATTAAAAGTAAACGTGGCAACTTCAATTGATTTAACTGAAGTATCTCGTGTACCACATTTCCAAACTAGATTTGGTACCGGTTGGGCTGGAGCATCATACTCTAACGTTTCTGGCGAAGGACCACTTGCTGCTAGTAATGAAAATGGTTCTTGGGGACCTGCTTTTAACGGTCAAGTAAGACCTTGGAGTAGAATTGTAAACAACCAACAACTTATTGCTCCTTATGAAGTATTAGAAAACAATATGAGAGACTTTTATGAGAATGGAACTTCTTATTTAACTTCGCTTAACATTAGTGGTGGAAATGAAAAATCTGATGTTTCGTTTACATATTCAAGAAATGATGTTGACGGTGTAATTCCTAGCGATAGAGATAGTTTTGCAAAAAACAATTTAGGTCTTAACGCTGGAATTAAAGGTGAAAAATTCGCTCTTAGAGCTTCAGGTAACTATGCTCACAAAACACAACGTGCAGTACCTACGGGACAAGGTGATGATGCTGGGTTTGGTAAATCTTTAACTCAAGAAATTATTCAAATACCAAATGACAAGAGTATTATTGATATGGAAGATCGATCTTTAATTTGGAATACACCAAGTTATTTCTATACACCATATGCTCAAAACCCATACACGACCCTAGAAAGCAACAATATCAACATTAAAAAAGATAGATTTTTTGGTAACGTGAACTTTTCATATACTCTTACCGATTTCTTAACAGCTTCTTTCCAAACAAGTGCTGATATTGACAATGAAAGCGTAAAACGTTTTGGAGCTATAATTGAATACATAGACGGATCTGCTCAAGATTTAGCTGGAGCAAACGAAGTTGTAGGTGCTGTTCAAGAAAACAAGTATACACGTAGAGAGTATGATTCTTATTTTAACTTAAACTTATTAGATACAAGTATCACCGACAACTTATCGGTAAATGGTCTTGTAGGTCTTAACTACAACGAAAGAAATGGTGATCAATTAACAGTTACTGTTAATGATTTAGATTTACCTAATTATTATGAATTATCAAATTCAGCTTCTACACCAGCTATCGTGCAAGGAAACTACTTGAGACGTGTATTTGGTTTATATGCTCAAGCTGAATTAAGTTTCTTAGACAGATATTTCTTAACGCTTTCTGCTAGAAATGACTGGTCTTCAACTTTACCTTACGAAAACAACTCTTACTTCTATCCTTCAGCATCACTTGCAGCGGTAGTTATAGATAACGGAGAACACTTTTTAAAATTAAGAGGTGGTTTTGCAAGAATTGGTAATGACACTAACTTATATTCTGTTTTTTCAACAGCAGGACAAGCAGTTAACGACGGATATTTCGGTCAAATAACTTACCCTTTTGGAGGAGTTAACGGATATGAAATTTTCGGAACTATTGAAAATCAAGGATTAAAACCAGAAATCACAGATGAGATAGAGTTAGGTCTTGAAGCACGATTATTTAACGGACGCTTAGGCTTAGATGTTGCTTTATATGATAGAAAAACTTCTGATTTAATTGTTGATTTACCTGTAGCAAGATCTACTGGTTATTCAGTAGTAACAGGAAACTTTGTTGACCTTACCAACAAGGGTATTGAACTAGCGCTTACTGCAACACCTGTAGCTACCAAAAACTTCTCTTGGGATTTAACTTACACTTTTACTAAAAACAAAGGTGAAGTTACAAACGTAGCAGGTGAAGACGATAAAATTTCTATTTACAGTGCCTATAACATTAACTTCTATGCTGAAGAAGGTCAACCATTAGGTTCATTCTACGGTCCAAAACCAGCTAAAGATGATGATGGAAATTATATTGTAGATCCAAACACAGGATACTACACATACAGTGGTGAAGAAGAATACTTAGGTACATCACAAAGAGATTTTATTATGGGATTACAAAACTCATTAAAATACAAAAATTTCGCATTTAACTTTGGTTTTGATTGGAAACAAGGAGGGAAAATGTACTCTTATACAAAACGTTTAAGTCATTTCGTAGGAAACGGAATTGAGACGACTTATAACGGTAGAAACCCTTGGATTATCCCAGGATCTGTTGTCGCTGATGGTAGTGGTGGTTATACAGAAAATACAACTCCTGTGAATTTCGAAGATGTAACAGCTTTCTATAACGCTTCTCAAAATCAAGCTATTGAAGGATCTCACGTTATTGACAAAACGTTTATTAGATTAAGAGACGCATCATTATCATATACCCTTCCAAATAAGTTATTACAAAATACAGGAATCAATAATATGGTGTTTTCTATATATGGTAAAAACTTAGCGCTTTGGACTCCTTCAGGAAACCCTTATGTTGATCCTGAAACAACGAGTTATGGTAGAGGTATTAGAAGTGAATTTGGAGAATTTGCTACTAACCCAGCTCAACGAGCTTATGGTGGGTCTGTAAAATTTTCTTTCTAACTTAAAATATTAAATTAAAATGAAAAACACATATATTAAAATATCAAGTCTTATCGTTGCAGGACTACTTATGTTATCTTCTTGTACAACGAGTTTAGACATCAATAGAGATCCCGATTCTTTATCTCCAGATCAAGTACCAATGAACTCTCAACTTCCTGCTGCTATTACAGGAATTGCTGCTTCATCTGGTTCTTATATGGCCATTGTAGGTGGGTTTTGGAGTCAATTTTGGACACAAAGCGCTGTAGCGAATCAATATATATTAATTGATGACTATACTATTCCTGCATCAAGCACGATTACGAACAGAGCATGGTCATCTATGTATGATGCTCTTACAGATGTTAGAAACATTAAACGCATTGCTAGTGAAAACGAAAACTGGAACTATTACTTAATTGCTACTACACTTGAAGTGTATGCTTCGCAACTACTAGTTGATACTTACGGTTCTATTCCTTACTCTGAAGCTAATGACACATCAATTCTAACTCCTAAGTTTGAAACAGGAGAAGAAGTTTATGATTTAATGGTCGCTGATTTAAAAGAAGCTTTAAGTAAAAATCTAGCACTATCACCTATAGACAACGTACCTGGAAGCACCGATTTCTTATTTCAAGGTGATATGGACAAATGGACACAGTTTGCGAATAGCATGCTTTTAAAATTGTACATGAGACAATCAGAAGCTAGACCAAGCGTTGCAGCTGCAGGAATTAATCAATTACTAAATTCTGGCGCTCAATTTCTAACCATGAATGCCGGTATTGCAAGCAACTACTTTGCAGATGAAGCTAGTAAAAGTAATCCTTTATTTGAAACAGATAGAAGACAATTAAATGTTGGAACAAATCTAAGAGCAAGCACAACAATGGGCAGCTTTTTAGATACTAATTTGGACCCAAGATTAGATTTATTTTATGATGGTACAACCTTCCAAGATCAAGGTAATTTCGACCAAGGTTCTTCAACAGCTTCTGTAGTAATTTTAAACCCAACTACAGCAGTTTATTTCATGACATTGGCAGAATCTAAATTCTTACATGCTGAAGCTTTAATTCGTTATAAAGGAGGAAGTGGCGCAGAAGCTGTATACAACGAAGGTGTAATGGCAGCTTTTGATAACTGGGACTTAGACGGCACAACCATGTTGGCTGGTGCATACGCTTTCCCTAACGGTAGTATGGAAGAAAATATTGAAGCCGTAATTACTCAAAAATGGGTTGCTTCTTTCCCTGGAAACGGTTACGAATCTTTCTTCGAACAAAACAGAACTGGATATCCTAAAATTTCTTCAGTACCACAAGTTGACCCTGCATATGTACCAGGACAATTCTCTTATTCTATAGAAGGAAAAACAGGCGGAAAATTCCCGAAGCGTTTAGTTTTCCCTCAAGAAGAAAGACAACGTAATCCTAATGCACCAGCGGCATCAGCAGTTACGGATAACGTTTGGTATGACATAAACTAAAAAAATAACAAAATGAAAAGAATACAATATTTATATATACTGATGATTTTTATTTCTGGGGCATTGGCTTCTTGTACTACAGATAGTACTGGGGACATTTCAGAAATTACGACCTACCCTATTATTACGCTAACAGGTGATCCCGTAGTTCTAGTATCACAAGGCGATACTTATACCGATGAGGGCGCTGTTTCTATGGTTGGTAGTGATGTCATTGAGACTCAAACCTCTTTCTCCAATGGTACCTATAACGGTGCTGATGGTGTTGACACAAACACTCCTGACCAATATTTAGTAACATATGCAGCAGAAAATTCAGATGGATTTACTGGTACGAATTCAAGAGTTGTTTGGGTTGCTAATACTGGTGATTTAGTAAATAGTATCGAAGGCCTATATACAGCCGACGTACAAAGAGCACCTGATTTTGCACCTACAACAAATGATTTAAAATATGTTATTATTAGCAAAACAGGAGCAAACACCTACGAAATAACACATGCTATCGGTGGTTATTACGATATGGGAAGAGGTTACGGTCCTGGATATGCAGCTAGAGGCGCTATCATTACGGCTAACGATATCCCAAGTAACAACTTCTCTGTTAGCCAAGCTGTATTTCCTATTTGGGGGAACACAGTTGATATAATTGACTTTAAAGTAGATGCTGCTGCTAAAGTAATTTCATTTCAAGGAAATGGAAACTTTGGAAATGGAACATTTAAAGTACAGTTAAAACAAGTTCAATTTTAAAAAAATTAAGAATATGAAAATATATAAATCAATTATTGGAGCCCTAATATTAATGGTTTCTTTAAGCTTAACTTCTTGCGATGAAGTAGAAGATATAAATGTAGGTGGGAGCTCTGTTGAAAAAATGTCTGGAGACTGGTGGATCATTGCTTTGCAACCAGATGGAGTAACTCCAGCCTACGGAGGTGACTACGAGCAATTCTCAACATATAATACCGCTGCAAACAACGGTATGATGTGGGTAGATGATCATGGACACTGGATGGAAATTAAAACTCAAGTAGACACAGATTTAGACGCTATGACGTTCGAAGGTGAAGATAACGCCGATGAACTAATAACCGGAGGTACTGTAACAGTTAGCAATGGCGTAATCACCAAAGCAACCTACAAAACTAACAGTAATACAATGGTTGACGAAATCTCTTTTGAAGCAGAATTTGATTGGGATCCAGGAACAGTATACAAATTTAAAGGTCATAAAAGAACTGGATTTGCTGAAGATGAAAATCCTCATTATTCAAACTAGTTAAGTAAAATAATCTTTAATTAATTTTAAAAACCGATTTACATAATTGTAAATCGGTTTTTTTGTTTAGAGGTATTACTAGTGAAAAGATGGTACCAAATTTAGGATGCAATGTATTTTCTTTCATACCTTTACACCAATGGAAAATCAAACACAAATATTCGGTATTCGCGCTATCATTGAGGCTATTAACGCCAATCAAACTATAGACAAAGTTTTTCTTCAAAAAGGATTACAAGGCGATTTATTTTCAGAATTAGAGACTTTGGTGAATAAAAAATCCATTAACAAGTCCTATGTCCCTATTGAAAAACTGAATAAATTATCAAAAGGAAACCATCAAGGTGCTGTAGCTCAAATATCCCCTATTGCCTTTCATGATATGGAGACTTTGGTTTTAAATGTTATGGAATCTGGTAAAACACCATTATTTCTACTTTTAGATCAACTTAGCGATGTTAGAAACTTTGGTGCCATTATAAGAACTGCCGAATGTACTGGAGTGGATGGCATTATTATTCAGAAAAAAGGTGGTGCTCCCGTAAATGGCGACACTATAAAAACGAGTGCTGGAGCCGTTTTTAAAGTCCCAATTTGCAAAGTAGACCATATTAAAGATGCGCTATTTTTTATGCAAGCATCCGGAATAAAAGTGATTGCTGCCACCGAAAAAACAAACGACACCTTATATGATGTGTCTTTTAAAGAACCCTGCGCTATTGTTATGGGATCGGAAGGTCGCGGAATTAACCCTTCCATCATAAAAGTATCCGATGCTAAAGCTAAACTACCTTTACTAGGTGAGATAGAATCTTTAAATGTTTCGGTAGCTTGTGGGGCTTTTTTATATGAAGCACTTAGACAGCGACGTGATTAGTTGGTTGTTGGAAAATAAAAATACATTTTTAAATTTCAGTTAAATTTTTCTTGGCTCTTGGCTCTTAAAAAGTATAAATTCTAATTTTAATCTAAGGGTTTAAAAGAGTCTTTTCACTTCTAACTATTCACTTCTAACTATTTTCCCCCTTTTCACTTTTATAAATATAATTATAGGTTACAGGATTTTCATTTTTGACATCTTGAACCTCATCATCGGCCTCAATACTTTCGATAAAATTTCCATTTTCATCAAAATGTTTTAAGAAAGGGTCATCGGCTTCATTATAGTCTTCTGCTTCCCAAACATACTTTATTGGTTGTTTAATCTGTTTTTTAAAAACAAGAGCAAAAAACAATCCGCAAAGTAATCCCGACAAGTGTCCCTCCCAAGATATCCCTTCTTTAATTGGCAAAGTATACCAAACCATACTTCCGTAAAGAAAAATTACTGCTAACGACAAAGCAACTAGTCTGTAATATTTAGCAAAAATCCCTTTAAAAAACAGAAAACTCACTAAAACATAAATGAGTCCGCTTGCCCCAATATGATAAGAAGGTCTACCAATACACCAAGTTAAAAATCCAGATAATAAAATGCCATAAGCTAAAATTTTCCAGGCTATGGGGCGGTAGAAATAAAACAAGGCAGCCGAAAGCACAAACAGCGGAACCGTATTATGATATATATGCTCGATATCACCATGGATAAAAGGACCAAACAAGATACCCCGCAAGCCTTTTATAGTTTGTGGGTAAAGGCCAAATTTATTAAAATGATACCCAAAGCGCACTTCAAACCAAAATACCAACCAAATAAGTAGAATAAAAAGTAATGGGTATGCTATGACCCCAGTTGTAAATTGAAATGATTCCTTTTGCTTCATCGGAATAAATATAGCAAAATGTTATCCAAATTCTATCATATGTTAAATTGGCATGTTATCCTTCGTTACAATCGTTAAAAAATGTTTCTTTCATTCCTAAACATTGCATGATAAATGTTTTAATTTTACAACATGAATGCAAATGAGCCTTTAGCAGAACGCCTACGTCCAAAAACACTTGATGACTATGTAAGTCAGACACACCTTGTGGGCGAAACGGGTTCGTTAACACAACATATTAAGCAAGGTTTAATTCCTTCTATGATTTTTTGGGGCCCTCCAGGAACTGGCAAAACCACACTTGCTAATATTATTGCAACCGAATCTGGCAGACCTTTTTACACCCTAAGTGCCATAAATTCTGGCGTTAAAGACATTCGTGAGGTTATAGATAAAGCTAAAAATAGCGGCGGACTCTTTACGGTTAAAAACCCCATTTTGTTTATTGATGAAATTCATCGCTTCAGCAAATCACAGCAGGACTCTTTGTTGCAAGCCGTTGAAAAAGGATGGATTACCCTTATAGGTGCCACTACCGAGAACCCTAGCTTTGAAGTCATTTCTGCCCTTTTATCGCGATGCCAAGTTTATATTCTTAATGCCTTTGATAAAAAAGATTTAGAAACACTACTAAATCGTGCTATTAAAAACGATGTATTCCTATCAAAGAAAAAGATTAAGTTAAAAGAAACCAGTGCGCTTTTAAAACTTTCTGGTGGTGATGGCAGGAAATTGCTTAATATTTTCGAACTTCTAGTAAACTCCTATGATTCGGATGTCATAGAAATTACCGACGAAGCAGTTTTACAACGCATACAAAACAATACGGTTCGATACGATAAAACAGGTGAACAACATTACGATATTATTTCTGCATTTATAAAATCCATTCGTGGTAGCGACCCTAATGCTGCTGTTTACTGGTTAGCGCGCATGATTGAAGGCGGTGAAGATGTTAAATTTATAGCCCGTCGTTTACTTATTGCCGCTAGCGAAGATATTGGAAATGCCAATCCAACGGCATTAGTTATCGCTAATAACACGTTCCAAGCTGTTTCAACAATAGGTTTCCCCGAATCTCGAATTATTTTAAGTCAGTGTGCCACATATTTAGCCTGTTCTCCAAAAAGCAATGCTGCTTACGCTGCCATAGGTAAAGCGCAACAATTAGTAAAACAAACAGGCGATTTAAGTGTACCTCTAGACTTAAGAAATGCCCCTACAAAACTCATGAAAGAATTAGGTTATAGCGAAGATTACAAATATGCCCATAACTATGAAAACAATTTTGCCTCTCAAGAATTCCTGCCTAACGCCATAAAAAACACGAAACTATACGACCCTGGCAATAATTCTAGAGAGCAGGCCCATCGTGAATTTTTAAAAAATCGTTGGAAAGACAAGTATAACTACTAACCTTTATACCTACTAAAACTTGATATTAAGCACTTGTTGTTTTAGTACATCACCCTCATAATATTCCAAAACCCATTGGTTATCTTTTTTGTAAACTGTGGCACTTTTACCCTGCACTAAAAACACATCTTTAGCATTGGTTTTTTGTAATTTATAAACCACTTTTGGAGTATTATCCACAAGTTGATAACCATTTGTTGTTTCTTGAGCGTAAAGGATACCGTTGGCTGTTTTAGCCTCTGAATTTACAGGGGTAGCAGGGACCAATGGGGTAGCCGGAATAGTAGAAACAGTTTTAGCATTAACTGCTGGGACAGATAAAACTAACGGTGTAGCTGCCACTGTGCCATCATACTTATAGTTAAGGTCTTCAAACGAAGTGAAAGCATCTCTTAGTGCTAGATTATATGCCGTTTTATACTCTTTTTCACGACTTCGCCCTTCTTTAGATGTAAATACCGTTTGACCAGAGCAATTTTGAAGAACAACCGATAATTTGGTTGTGAACATTCCCGAATTTTTTAACACATTAGATTTTAAGGCTATACAACCATTATCTACCAAATCCTGAGGAAACTCACTATTTTCCATAACGGGTGTAAAACCATATTTTTCAAATAAAAAGGCCGTTAAAGAATTAAGTTGATATAAATCGGGTTCATTTAAAAACTCATACTTACTAGGTACAATAACATATTTATAAGTGTTCAAGTTTTTCTGTGCGATCGCAACCGATACCGAAAACAACGCTAAACATATGGATAATAATTTCAACTTCATTTTTTTCTACTTATTAGTTAAACAGGAGCTGTAAAGATACAATTTTCCATGATGTGGCATCCCAAAAGAAACGTTACAAAACTCTTAAAATCTATTGTTTTTACTGGTTTAAAACTGAGCAACCTCCGGTATTAACTTTCATCTACAGAATCTAAAATAAGACTGAACAACTCTTTAAAGCCATCCCATTCTTTGTCTTCCGAAAAGGTATAATTATGAAACACAGGAACAAACTCTCCATTTACCGCTTTTATACTGCTTATAAGCTCATTTAGCACCTTCTTTTTATCTAATAAGGACCATTGTTTTAAAAGTGCTACATCCATAAGTTGATAAGGAATAATTTTTAACGGTGTTTGCACTTCATAATCTAAATCATAGAATAAAAAAGGCGTACAAGAGCCTGCTCTAAAGCCAATATGGTTAGGATACCCCATAGTGTAATCTTCTTTAATTTCTAATGAAATTAAATACCTATAGGTTTCGGGTAAATTCAACTTGGAATGCGATTGTCGGGAGGCAATTAAATTGGTGTTTAATACATCTTCCATTTTTTCTTTTTCTCGTTTCAGGCGTTTTTCATCCTCTAAAGCAAAAAAAGAAATTTTTAATCCCACTTGACAATAATCTGCAACATGCTTTATAAGTGAGACAAAATGTTTTTTATTTGGGCTTATCCCTTTATCATAGGTAGACAATTCGCCTATTAAAAAAAAGAATAAAAACTTAAACCGTGTGTTTTTTTGTCGGTTTAACAAATACTTAAAAGTATCATGGGGGTCGTGCTTAAATCGAAGTAAAACTCCAAACCTATCATAAAGACTTACAATTCTTAATTTAGACAAATCGGATAGAACACCACCAAAAGTTCGCAACAGTCCTTTAAGTTTATATTTATAAGGACTTGGAACATCAATAATAGGCTTTACGGAATAATTTTTATCTGGAAACTTAAAATCTGGAAACTGCGCTTGTAAGGCCGCTTTAAATTTATAGGCCCAAATATCAACCACGGGTTGATGTAAAAAACCCGATTTATAGGCCAAACTTTCTTCGGCTGTAAAGCGACCAAATGCATCTTTAACATGCGGTAAATATTCTTCATAACGCGATAGCATGTAAAATGAAGCCGAAAAAATATCAAAGGGAATGGCACTTTTATCTCCATTAAAGAAAAAACACTTGGTATTATCCCATTTCTGAATATTTATATCGATATCACCCAAGCCTTGTTCAAATAAAATATCATGACATTTTACAAAAAACTCATTCCCAAGCGCCTGTTTTGTATAGGACATTTTTAAACTATCGTGGGCAATAAAAGCTTCAATCTTAGTGGTAAACTTGACCTCAAAACCCAATATTCTTGTGCATATATGCTTAAATATATAGTTTAATCGGGGCGATATGTTATGAGTATATACGAGTAACATTACAACAAACTTTCATCTGCAAAGCTAAAATACGACGCTTCTGTTATGATTAAATGATCTAAAACCTGAATATCGAGATTTTGAGCTGCGATTTTTAATTTTTGAGTAATTTGCTTATCGGCTTCACTTGGCCTAAGAGTTCCCGACGGATGGTTATGCGCTAAAATTAAACCTGTTGCTCCTACTTCTAAAGCTGTTTTTAAAACCAAACGCACATCCACTAAAGTACCCGTAATACCACCTTTACTCAGCTGATTTTTTTGCAGTACTTTGTTTGAATTGTTTAGATAGATTATCCAAAATTCCTCATGATTAAGTTCGCCAATAACAGGCTGCATGTATTCAAATACCGAGCGGCTAGAACTAATTTTATAACGCTCTAAAGCTTCTTCTCCCCGACGTCGCCTGCCTAATTCTAAGGCGGCTAAAATGGTAATCGCTTTTGCTTCACCAATCCCCTTAAATGCCATAAGTTGCTTAATTGATAACCGGCCTAACGCACTTAAATTGTTATTTGTACTAGCTAAAATACGTTTACACAAAGCCACGGCACTTTCATCTCGGTTTCCTGAACCTATTAAAATAGCGACTAACTCGGCATCACTTAAAGCTGTTTTTCCTTTATATAGAAGTTTTTCTCGAGGCTGATCGTCTTGGCTCCAATGTTTTATGGAAAAGGAGACTGGTTTTTCTTGCATCTGATAAATATAAAAATTGTAAATTTATAAATCAACAATGGATAATTTTAAATTTCAAAACACAGAAGCTTTTTAATTCTTTATCATTAGTGTCCGATAAAAGATTTAAAAAGCGGGATTTCCAAGATAGGATTTCCCGCTTATTTTGTATCTTGAAGTTATCACACATCCAAGATATGAATAAAAGTAAAAACTTTAGCGGACAACCCATAATCAAACAGGTATTAAATTTCATTTTGCCCAAAGATGTTCATCGGACAGCCAAAAAGCACAACAGCGATCGCTATACCAAAAAGTTTACCACCTATGAGCATTTGGCCACTATGGTATTTACCGTGATCAGTGGCTGTAGCTCACTTCGTGAGGTTTCCAGTATTATGCTTGCCTGCGAGGGAAAGATCAACCATCTAGGACTCACGGACTTTCCAAAACGCAGTACCTTGTCAGATGCTAACAGGAGAAGAAGCTCTGAAGTATTTGCCGATATTTATCATTTACTCTACAAACGTTACCATCGCTTTTTATCGGACAGCAGACCCTTAGAACCTGCAGTGAAGAACCTTAAAATCGTTGATTCCTCGACCATCCCCCTATTTAGTGACATTCTTAAAGGTGTAGGAAGGAACCCGCTCAACGGCAAAAAGAAAGGAGGTATCAAGATGCATACTATGATAAACGCCATGGAAGACGTTCCTTGTCTGATTAAGTTTTCAAGCGCGGCCACGCACGACCACACCTTTTTAAAAGACCTGGAACTCAAGAAGGGCTCTTATGTGGTTTTTGACAAAGGGTATGTGGATTATGAGCAATACCAAAAATGGACACTGGAAGATGTTTACTTTGTGACTCGGCAAAAGGACAATGCTCGCTATACAAGCCTTGAAGAGTTTGATATCTCCAATAAAGTGGACGATGCTGTCTTAAAGGACGAAAAAATAGGGCTTACGGACAAAAACGGCAATGCTTTTTCCCTGAGGAGAATCGCTTTTTGGCACGAAAAGCACCAAAAAGTTTATGAGTTCATCACTAATAATTATGATCTTGATGCAGACAAAATAGCCGACATCTATAAAAATAGGTGGCAGATTGAGACGATGTTCAAGCGGCTTAAACAGAACTTTCCGCTAAAGTATTTTTTGGGAGACAATCAAAATGCCATCGAAATACAAATCTGGGTCAGTTTGATAATCCAGCTCATTATGCTTGTGATCCAAAGAAAAACCCAAAGAAACTGGGCTTATTCCAATATGATGTCCGTCATACGATACCATTTGATGACATATATCGATTTGTTCAAATTCCTGAAAAACCCAGAAGCTAATTGGGAAGAGATTACAACCAAAAACATTGGGCAATTAAGCCTTTTTGACCCATAAGGAGGTTCTGTTTTCAAAATAAAGAGTGCGATCAATAAAAAAGGCCAACACCAAAGCTTTTTTAGCTAATTCTGTTTTTTATCGGACAACAATAATTCTTTATATACATGATTAAAAACCATTACACTTATGAAGCCCATTAAAAAAGAAGATATCAGTCAAGAGGTTTACGACTTATACGATGATTATGCCCACAATAAAATAGACCGACGCCAATTTGTTGAAAAGCTCTCTTTATTCGCTATTGGCGGCCTTACTTTGCCTTCGCTTTTAAGCTTTATTTCTCCAAATTATAAAGACAGTGTCTTGGTTGATAATGATCCTGCTTTGGCTTTGGATTCTGATTACATTCATTACAATTCGCCTCAAGGTGGTGGAGCTATAAAAGGCCTACTTTCTAAACCTAAAGACGTCGATACAAAGTTACCTGGCGTTATCGTTGTTCATGAAAATCGCGGATTAAATCCGTATATAGAAGATGTAGGACGCCGCACGGCTTTAGAGGGTTTTATCTCCCTAGCGCCAGATGCCCTAACACCTCTAGGTGGCTACCCTGGAAATGACGACGACGGGAGAGCCTTACAACGTAAACGAGATAAAAATGAGATGTTAGAAGATTTTATCGCAGCATACAATCATTTAAAATCTCACGAGGCTTGTAACGGTCATGTTGGCGTAGTTGGGTTTTGTTTTGGAGGCTGGATTTCTAATATGATGGCTGTTAAAATTCCGACTTTAGGTGCTGCGGTTCCTTTTTATGGCGGGCAACCCACAGCCGAAGAAACATCTAGAATTAAAGCACCGTTAATGCTTCAGTTTGGCGAATTAGATACCCGGGTAAATGCTGGCTGGCCAGACTATGAATCCGCATTAAAAAAATACAACAAAACCTATGAAGCTTATATTTATCCAGGAGCCAATCATGGTTTTCACAATAACACCACACCTAGATATGATGAAACTGCAGCAAAACTAGCATGGACAAGAACCATTAATTTTTTTAAAAAACACCTAGTTTAATTCGTAATTCAAACGCTTACCCCTTATTTTCAAAAGCCTTAAAACCTTTAAACCACCATACAAAACAGTATATTTGTATGACAAATTCAGCCTAAAAAAATGACACCTAAGTATTTTTTATCAGTCCTATTATTTTGTTTCTTCTTGCTTTTTAGAGGCGAAACAATATGCGCTCAGGGAATCATTCCAAAAAAAGAACAAGCAAATAAAAAGATAATAGATTCTATAAAGGTACAACCAGAGGCCATCCCTTTAATTAATATTGTACAACGCATAGAAGAAACGAATTACGATATAAAAAACATTCAAAGGAAAATTAAAATCCCTGAGAGTATTCAAAAAATTGATTCGCTTCTTCCTATATACTCCAAGTTTCTTGAAGTAGAAAGCATGCGCACCAAACATTTTATAAAAGCTAATCCCAATAGTCAGAAAGCAAACAACACCATGCTCACCTGGGGCGATTATCTGTCTTACTTATCAAAATGGATGGGGACCATTAAAGATGAAGCAGAGCGTAATTCTATTCTAATTGAGGACATCCTAAACAGGACGGTGGTTTGGAGATTAAGTTATAAAAATGCTGTAGAAAAAGAGGCACCCGAAGAGGTTTTAAATGGGATTAAAAAAACCTTAGAAGCTGTTGAAAGCACTAAAGAAACTATTATAGATAACAATAATTACTACTTAAAATTAGAGACCAAATTAAGTGAGCAAACTAACCTTGTGGAGGATGTTAGAAACGACTTATTGAATTTAAAAAACTCCGAAGTTTACGATTTGTTCTATTTGAGACATCAGCCTATTTGGAAAACCTCGTTTAAACAATCTACAAAAGATCTAGAAATACAGGAACAAATTGATGATTTAGAAAAAGAATCAACTACAATTCCTAATATAGACAATGGCTACATAAATAGCTTCTTCTTGTTTCTTCTTTTTACAGGTTTTTTCGCTGTACTATTTATATATTTCAAAAGGGGCTTTTTAAAATATCCATATGAAGATAAAGACGAAAGAATAATTATTGCCAAAGACCTCATTCTTAAAAAAGACATGCTTTGTGTATGGTTTTTATCGCTAATCTTTTGTGAGATTTTTTTCAACAACCTACCCAAATTAGCAAGTGATTGTATCACCCTTTTTACACTAATAATCGCCATACCAATAATAAGGCCTATCATGGCGGATAAGTACAAGAAAATATTATATTATGTTGTCCTTTTCTTTATCCTAAACACCACTAAATCTTATTTATGGTATTCCTCTTTAGGATACAGACTGTATATACTTGGTGAGTCTGCAGTGGTCATTTTTATCCTCTATCGTTTTACATCTCCATATCTTAAAACATTAAAATCTTTAGACAAAGGACTAGGCAAACTGCTTTTTCAATTGGTTCCTGTGGTATATCTTTTAAGTATTATCTCCATTATTTCAAACATCTTAGGTTATACAAACTTAACAGATATCACTCTTAAAATTAGTACTCAAGGTGGTATTATAACGATGGTCTTTTACGCCATAACATTAATTATTAGCGGCATAGCCATTAGCGTTATTCATCGTCATTTTACAGTAAAGCACACCTATAGTGCCTTTAAAAGAAAGCAAATTGAGAACAAGGCATTAAACCGCATACGAATTACTGCATATGTACTCTGGGGCATATTCTTTTTAGGCATGATTGATTTACTTCGACCTATTTTCACATTTTTAGGCGACATACTTTCAGAGCCCTATAAAATAGGTAATCTCACTTTTACTTTAGGGGCTGTTGTTAGTTTTGCCTTTATACTTTTCGCTTCTTTTACCCTTACCAAATTTGTGTCTTTTTTAATAAATGATGACGATGGTATCCTAAGATTTTTAAAACTACCTAAAGGTATTCCTGCGGCAATTTCCTTGGTCATTCGTTATTTTATAATTGGATTTGGAACCGTTTTAGCCTTGTCGGCTTTAGGTATAGATTTAAGTAAATTTAACCTCATGGCTGGAGCCTTAGGTGTAGGTATCGGTTTTGGTTTACAAAATATTGTTTCTAACTTTATTTCAGGTTTAATTTTGGTTTTTGAACGGCCTATTTTACCTGGTGACACCATTGAAGTAAATAACCTATTAGGAACCGTTTCCCGTATCGGTATTCGTGCATCGAACATTAGTACTTTTGATGGATCGGAAGTGGTGGTTCCTAACAACAATTTAATTTCTAACGATTTAATAAACTGGACACTCTCCAACAACACCAAACGTATTGAAGTTTTAATAGGCACGACTTATGATTCTGATCCTAATGAAATTTTAAAAATCCTAACCGAAGTTGCTAAAAGTTATGATTACATTTTAAAAGATCCCGGACCACGTGCCTTATTTAACGATTTCGGTGATAGCTCTTTAAACTTCCGACTGCTTTTTTGGGTGCATTACGAATTGGGCTTGCAAGCTAAAAGTGATATCTCTATTGCTATTTACAACCGTTTTAAAGAAGAAGGCGTTGAAATTCCGTTCCCACAACGTGATCTTCACATTAAAAACACCCCAGAATCCTTTCAATTAAAAGCCACTCAAATGACTACAGAAACTCTAAACGTCACCGAGGAACAAGAATTAGAGAAAAATATGAAACATCCTATTATCGAACCTTCAAAATCTGATATCGATTCGGATGGCTCAAATAGTAATGGTGATAGCGATAGTAGCAATATTGATGATGGACCTGTTAAATAGTGAAGTTGCTGCTTTTCCTTTTAATATTCCAAAAAAATTGCTGCGGTAAGTTAAGGCAATATTTTTTCTTTTGAGTTTTTGGAGGCATTAATTCCTTTATAACACTTAAACATGGATATTTCATTAAATGCCAACCACTGCAATTATCGCCTCATATATATTGTTCGCTATTTTCTTTTTGATATTTTGATTTTAAATTTGCAACCACCACTACTTCACCAAAGTCTTAACATCTTCAAAATTAAGACCTCCGTAGTTCCCTGAACTCATTAAAAGAAGAGCTTTATTTTCTAAATCTTGGGTAAACAGGAAGTTTTTAAAATCTTCAGAGTTGGTATAAATAATTAAATCGTCGCGATTAAAAGCTTGAGCAATTTGCTCGTGAGTTACCTTTTGTAATTTCTTTATTTCAACAGCATCTGGCGAATAAAAAACCACAGGAACATCGGCAGCATCTAAAGCACCTTTATATTCTTTTAAAAACTCAGCATTTAAACTGCTATAAGTGTGAAGCTCTAAACAAGCTATTAAAGTCTTATCTTGATATTGCTCTTTAACCGCTTGGGTTGTGGCGGCCACTTTACTAGGTGAATGTGCAAAATCCTTATACGCGACACTGGTTTGTCCTTGGGCAATTTTTTCTAAACGCTTGCTAGCCCCTTTAAAGGTCGCGATAGCCTCGTAAAAATCATCTTCATCAATACCCATATGCTGGCATATCCATTTGGCCCCAGCAAGATTATTTAAATTATGCTTACCAAAAACTTCAATAGGCAAATCGCCTTCTGAAGTTTCTAAAATGGTTTCACCGTTTTGAACCGTATAATCGGGTGTATGGTACGGTATTTTACGAATGGGGTTATTGCTTGCTTCAACAACACGCTTTACTTCAGGATCCTCCACGTTGTAATTAATGCTTCCTCCATTTACAATAGAATCCACAAAAATACTAAACTGTTCTACGTAATTCTCGTAAGTTGGAAACACATTAATATGATCCCAAGCAATACCGCTTAATAAAGCAATATTAGGCTTGTATAAATGAAATTTAGGACGTCTATCGATAGGCGAGCTTAAATACTCATCACCTTCTAAAACGATAAAATCATTTTCTTCGGTAAGCCTTACCATCACATCAAAACCTTCCAACTGGGCACCAACCATATAATCGACATCGCGATCGTGATAATGCATAACATGCAAAATCATAGAAGTAATTGTTGTTTTACCATGACTTCCTCCAATAACAACCCGCGTTTTATTTTTGGACTGCTCGTATAAAAATTCTGGATAACTGTATATTTTTAGTCCGAGTTCCTGTGCTTGAAGTAGCTCTGGATTATCGGCATGGGCATGCATTCCTAAAACTATAGCATCTAAACCATTATTAATTTTTTCTGGATACCACCCAAAAGCTTCTGGCAACAAGCCCTTGGCTTCTAAGCGTGATTTAGAAGGTTCGAAAATGGTGTCGTCACTCCCAGTGACCTGATATCCTTTGTTATGCAGTGCGATGGCCAGATTGTGCATAGCTGCACCACCAATGGCTATAAAGTGTACGTTCATGCTGTAATTTTGAATGTTCCAAATATAGTTTTTTCGTGCTGAAATCGCGAATGAAAGCCTTTGAAAATATAGAATTATACTTTAAATCCAGTAACACCTTTAGCAAAGAGTCTGCGCTAGTGATTGAAGTGGACAGCTTTTGGCGAGCGGCTGCATCGAGCCAAAACTAGTAACGAAAAGCACGACCCTTTTGGTAGCCTGCCTGTCGGCAAGCAGGCTACCAAAATATCACATGCCTAGAATCTCATTTTTTTCATCTTTAAATTCGGGCTGATTCGGCAAAGCTTTTAGTCCTAAATGAATGTGATTTAAGGCCAAACTTTTGTTACTTTGATAACGATAAATTTGTGCCAATCGGTAATGCGCCCATGACTCTGGCGCTTCATCGTCAGATTTAAAATTTTCAAGATAAGCCGTTAAATTCCGCTTTCCTTTTTCAAGCTGAATTTGAAATTTTGCAGCCACTTTTCCGATTTGATATTGAAATATATTTTGATGGTGTTTCTGCTGTGCTTCTTCCAAAGTTTCAATGGCTTTATCGGGTTTATTATTGACTTCATAGAGGTTAAACAAGGCCAAGTAACAGGTTTTAGATCTGCCCACTTGAACTGCTTTTTTATAATACGTTTCAGCCTGAAGAAAAGCATCGTCATATTCATAAACAAACCCCTTTGCAAGATAGCCGTCTACCTTTGAAAGTTCCTCTAATTCCTCTGCATATTGAAGCGCTTTTGTCATGCTTCCCCCTACAATGCCAGGCAATTTCATGTATAAATGAACCAGTGCCCAACGCGTATCAATGTGTGTTTTATCTAATTCGGAAGCCGTTATAAAAGCCATTTTTATATCGTTTACATACATCATGGCTTTGAGTTTATTTTCCATGGCCAGCATGCCTAAAACCATCCCGTAATTGTAAAAATACTGTGCGTTTTTTGTTTCTTTTTCAAGCACATTTTCATAGGTATCAATGGCCTTATCCCATTGTTTTTGATAGGCATAGGCATCTCCTAAAAGCGCTTTGGCTTGAATGTTATTGGGGGCGTTTTTTAAATAATTGAGCAAAAGCATTTCTGCTTTTTCATATTGCTTGTTTTGAAATAACACCTCGACCTCAGCTATATTCACCTGAGAAAAACTGATAATAGGCAACAAAATGAAAATCAAAATTTTAGACATATCTCCATGCTTTAAATCAAATGTAATCGCTTATCCGTTCTAAAATTCACAGAAATCATCGAAAATAAATATGATGAATTAGCCCCAATATTTCTAGGTAAAATCATTAACTTACGCGATTAAACGAACGTTGTTTCAAAAACCTTATTTTGGAACGGCTTTTGAGACCCCACTAAACTACAAAATAAATACATTCTGAAACAAATTCAGTATACATGAGGCATACGCTATTATTAATCATAATTATTCTCTTTTCCCACCTCTCTAAAGCTCAAAACCCCTACACCGATTTATGGGCAAAAGTTGAAGCTTTCGAGGTACAAGGCCTACCACAATCGGCTTTAAAAACGTTACGAAGCATTGAAAAAAAGGCTAAAAAGTCTGATAATCACGAACAACTAATTAAAGTTTTGCTCTACGAAAGCAAATTCAACCTGATTTTAGAGGAAGAGGCTCAAGTTAAAATTATTAATGCTTTTAAATCTGAAATTACCAAAAGTGAAACTCCGACTAAAAATATTCTCGAAAATATTCTAGCCCATTTATACTGGCAATATTACACCCAGCATAAACATCAAATTTATAAACGAAGTAAAACCTCTGAAAAAGTAAATCACGAAGATTTTAGAACTTGGGATTTACAAACCCTTTTTAATGAAATTCATGTGCATTATCAAAACGCTTTACGACATGCAGATTTACTAAAGCAGGAATCCTTAAATGATTATCATGCACTCATTATTAAGAAGAGTAATTCTAGTACCTACAGGCCTACTCTATATGACTTTTTGAGCCATAATGCCTTAGAGTTTTATAAAACAGATGAAACTCATATTACCAAACCGTCCTACAAATTTGAACTGAACGACCAAGCATATTTAGCAGATGCCAAAACGTTTTCTGAAATAAAAATCGCCTCTAAAGATTCTACGTCGTTACAATATAATGCTTTAAAAATATACCAATCGCTTATAAAATTTCATCTTGAACAACACAATTTTCAAGCCCTGAGTGATGTAGACATTGAACGCATTAATTTTGTTTACAACCATGCTACTTTTAACAACAAAGAAGCTTTAAAATTAAAAGCACTACAGCAAGCGAGTAATACCATTACCGACCAAGAAAGTACAGCACTTTATCGTTTTGAAGTCGCCTCCATTTTATTTGAAGAAAGTAAGCAATATAAGCCACAATCTAACGAAAAAAACAGATGGAAAGCCAAAGAAGCTTTAGATATTTGCAACACCATTATCACGGGGTTTCCAGAAAGTAGAGCTGCAAAAAAATGTGTGGTTTTAAAATCGCAAATTGAAACCTTACAACTTGATATTCTTTCTGAAAAAGTAATACCTATTCAAAAACCTTCACGATTACTTGTTACGTACAAAAATCTAGATCGTTTACAATTTAATATTTACAAGTTCACCCAGGCGCAAAGCAAAACTTTTAATGATTTATACCGAAAAGACCAGCAAGTCCATTTTTTAAAAGATTTAGAACCCACTGAAACTTGGATTAGTAAGCTTAGAAACGAACAAGATTTCCAAACCCATACTACGGAAATCATTATTCCTAAGCTAAACAACGGCAGTTATTTAGTGGTTGCCACAGTGAAGAAAGACGAAGACACCTTTGCTTTTAATCGCATTCAAGTAACCGATATGGCGGTACTAGAAACTGAAAGTCAAGCGTATAAAACCATCCAAATTACAAACCGAAATCATGGTGCTCCTATTGTAAATGCGCAAGTAGAAGCATCGTATTACCCGAACAATTCAAGAAACCTTGAAACAAAGTTGTATAAAACGGATCACTTAGGGGAATTTAAAATTAAAAAAGGCGACAACTGGCAAAGAAACATCAAACTAAAAGTTACTAAAGACCAAGACACGGCCTATTTTGGTGACTACTACCTTAACAAACTATACACGCAACAAGACCAAGAAAATACCACTTATAAGTCCTTTATTTTTACCGATCGCAGTATTTACCGTCCCGGACAAACCGTTTACTTTAAGGCGATTGCGATGCAAGTGAATGGAGGAAAATCGCAAGTTTTAGAAAATACCCCAATTCGAGCTACCCTTTACAATGTAAATAGAGAAGAAGTGGGAAAATTGATGTTAACAACCAATGATTTAGGCTCGGTTTCGGGCGAGTTTATCCTACCAAATAACGGACTAACGGGAAGGTATTCTATTAGAATTGATGAGAAAGATGGTAAGTTGCCTCTCACTTCTACCGCATTTTTTTCTGTTGAAGCTTACAAGCGTCCTAAGTTTGAAACGACTTTTGAACCGATTACAGAAACCTTTAGAGTAAACGATTCTATAACGGTGAAGGGTCAAGCTTTGGCCTTTTCTGGAAGTCAGATTTCCGATGCCAAAGTGGTGTACCGCGTACAACGTAAAGTAGAATATCCGAGATTCTATTTTTATCAACCTATCCAAAACTCCTATTCGAGTCAAGAGATAACATATGGCGAGAGTACCACAGACGCTTCAGGACATTTCAACATTATATTTAAAGCCCATCCAGACCAAAGTACGGCCCCTAAAAGCTTACCAATTTTTAGTTATGAAATCACGGCCGATGTTACCGACATTAATGGTGAAACCCATAGCCAAACCACCACTGTAAAAGCTGGATATCATGCCTTAACAGCAACCATGCGGCTAGCCAATGAATTAGATAAAACTAAAGCAAACCACCATATCGATCTGGTTACCGAAAACCTAAACGGTAGTTTTGTACCAACAACAGGCAGCATAAAAATTTACAAACTGAAAGCGCCAAACACGGTATTGAGAACACGCCCATGGCCTGCGCCAGACTATCAAGACATCCCTGAAGGCACTTTTAGAAACTTGTTCCCTTATGAATCTTATAACGAAGACAACGACCCCAATCAATGGAAAAAAGGCGCTTTGGTTTTCGAAAAGCCTTTCGACACCAATGATGCTACTAGTTTAGAGTTAGGCCAAATAAACCATTGGGAATCCGGTCAATATTTGATTACACTAGAAACCAAAGATAAATTCGGGCAAGTTGTAACCGATGAAGTAAAAACAACCCTTTACAGCGACACCGACAAAACTTTAGCCGACAACCAATTATTTAGCATAACAACCAACAAAAACACTTACAACGTTAATGATGCGGCGCTTATCACGGTAGCTTCATCTGCTAAAAATGTTTCTGTAACCTTAAGTATCGAGAAAGATAAAAAGATTATTAAATCAGAAATTATAAAACTGAATAACAACAAGAAAACCATCAGTATTCCCATTACAAAAGATGATGTGGACGGTTTTGTTGTGCACTATAGTTTTGCTGTTTTTAATAGTTTCATATCGGGTACAAATAACATCTCGGTACCATACCCTAGTACCACATTAAATATTGAAACCGTAACATTTAGAGATAAAATTCAGCCCGGGTCTAATGAAACTTGGCAGTTTAAAATCAAAGGGCCACAGGGTGAAAAAGTAAGCACCGAATTATTAGCCAGCATGTACGATGCCTCTTTAGATCTTTTCAAAACACATACTTGGGATTTCAACCCCATTAATCAGCCTACCTATTACTCACGAATTTACACAAGAGGCAATAACAGTTTTGGCACCCAAAATTTTGAGGTGTATAACCCCAATTACCTCACAAAATATCCCATACAAGAATATGATAAATTCAACTGGTATGGCTTTGACATGCATGATGATAAAGCTCACGCACGTTACCTAAACCAGTTACGCTCTAAGCATGAATCTAAATACAGTAGCTCGGTAAAAAAAGGTTTTGTTTCTGGCACCGTGTACGACGAATCTGGGGCGCCTATTCCAGCTGTAAACGTAATCATTAAAGGAACCAGCAGGGGAACAATGACCAATTTTGATGGCAACTTCTCATTAAAGGCCAATAAAGGGGATATTTTAGAAATTAGCTATATTGGGTTTGACACTCAGGACATTGAAATAAAAGGCAAAAACTTTTTTCATACCTATTTAACCTCTAACAATGATCATTTGGATGAAGTGGTTGTTCTAGGATATGCTCCGGCATCACCACCAGTAACCGAAGTAAATTCAGCTAGTAAAATAACCAGTGTAGATGACGAAGCAGATGTTTCAAATGTCACAGGTGCTGTTATATCTATTAGAGGCCAAAGCAGCTTTTCTAATAGCAATAAACCACTTTATGTTGTAGATGGTAAAATTGTAAAAGATATTACCAACCTTGCACCGGAAGATATTATATCCGTAAATATTATAAAAGCTAATGAAGCTACCGCCATTTATGGTAGTCAGGCTTCAAATGGTGTGGTGGTAGTTAAAACTAAGCAAGGTTTGAAAAACATTCAGAAAGTGGATATTAGGAAAAACTTGAAGGAAACCGCTTTTTTCTTTCCGCAGTTAAAAACCGACAAATCCGGAAACTTCAGTTTTAGCTTTTCTACACCTGAAGCTTTAACCCAGTGGAAACTGCAATTGTTAGCCCATACAAAAAATATGGAGAGTGCAACAAAAACCTTAACTACGGTGACACAAAAAGAATTAATGGTTACTCCAAATGCACCTCGTTTTTTACGTGAAGGCGACCAAATTACCATCAGTTCTAAAATTTCAAACCTTACCGTTAAATCAATTACAGGCGAAGCTATTTTAATGCTTAGTGATGCGCTTACAGGAGCAGATATTAATGTAAACCTCGGAAATGCCATAAACAGCAAAGCTTTTACTACCAAAGCGCATGGCAATACCGAAGTCTCTTGGCGCTTAAATATCCCTAAAAACATTCAAGCTATAGATTACAAAGTAATTGCTAAATCGGCAACGTTTAGCGATGGCGAACAAAACACGCTTCCCGTACTTTCTAACCGCATTTTGGTTACAGAAACCTTGCCTATGTGGATTAAAAGCGATACCAAAACCTTCAGTTTAGACAAGCTAAAAAATCATGCGGCAAGCTCTAGCTCCTTGAAAAATCACAAATTAACTTTAGAAGTTACTTCAAACCCTGCCTGGTATGCGATTCAATCCCTACCCTATTTAATGGAATATCCTTACCAGTGTAACGAACAAACGTTTAGCCGATACTACGCCAATACTTTGGGGCATTTTATGTTGCAGGCGAATCCGAAAATTAAAGCTGTTTTTGAACAATGGAAAAATCAAGATGTTTTAATTTCAAACCTAGAAAAGAATGATGATTTAAAATCCATTCTCCTTCAGGAAACGCCTTGGTTACTGGACGCACGGAGTGAAACTGAACAAAAAAAACGTATGGCCCTATTATTTGATTTGAATAAAATGATTTCTGAAAGCCAATCGGACCTTCAAAAGTTATCAAAAAATCAATTAGAATCTGGCGCTTGGGCCTGGTTTGAGGGCGGTCGTGAAAACCGTTTCATCACCCAACATATCATTTCGGGCTTCGCACATCTAAAGCACTTAAATGTGACTTCTGAAGACCCTACGGAAATGCTTGAAAAAGCCCTTAAATATTTAGATTCAGAGTTTATAAAGACTTACGAAAACCTAAAACTAAACAACCCTAAAGTTAATTTAGAAGACGATCATTTAAATCCGATTCAACTCCATTATTTATACCTACGAAGCTACTTCCCTGAAATTAAAGCATCGGATAAAGTTGAAGCGACCCAAGCATATTACTTATCCCAAATTGAAAAGCACTGGCTAAATCAACCTTTATACCAAAAGGGTTTAATGGCCTTAATTACTTTCAGAAATAACCAGGTAAAAACGGCCCAAAAGATTATGGCTTCGCTTGAAGAAAACAGTATCACTTCCGATGAAATGGGCATGTATTGGAAAGAAAACAAAAGTTCTTGGCATTGGAGTCAAGCCCCCATTGAAACGCAGGCCCTTTTAATAGAAGCCTTTTTAGAAATTACAAAGGACACCAACACCATTGATAATTTAAAAATCTGGTTACTTAAAAACAAGCAAACCAACCAATGGAAGACCACAAAAGCCACGACCGATGCCGTTTACGCCTTACTACTTCAAGGCAACGATTGGCTAGCGGTTACCGATATGGTTGATGTGAAAATTGGCAATAAAACTATCGACCCGACTAAATTAGACGATATTACAGTTGAAGCAGGAACCGGCTATTTTAAAACCTCTTGGCAGGCCTCAGAAATCACACCTGACATGGGACAAGTGACGCTCACTAAAAAGGGTGAAGGTATTGCTTGGGCAGGATTGTATTGGCAGTATTTTGAAGATTTAGACCATATCACATCAGCAGAAACCTCGCTGCAATTAAACAAAAAACTATTCCTTAAAAAGAATACCGATTTTGGAGAAGAAATCACAGAAATCACGACGAACACCAAACTCAAGGTAGGTGATTTAGTGCGCGTTCGCATTGAATTAAAAAGTGACAGAAACCTAGAATTCCTTCATATGAAAGGCATGCGCGCTTCTGGTTTAGAGCCTGTGAATGTGATTTCCAAATACAAAACACAAGATGGGTTAGGCTATTATGAAAGCACTCAAGATGCCAGCACCAACTTCTTTATAGACTATTTACCAAAAGGGGTGTATGTTTTTGAATATGACTTACGTGTTAACAACACCGGCGACATGAGTAATGGCATCACAACCATACAAAGTATGTATGCTCCAGAATTTAGCAGTCATAGTGATGGATTAAGAATTAAAATCGAATAATGATTTTGAATAGTTTTGCCAAAAAACGACATATCATTACATTTTCCATTGGCACGCTTTTGTTGTTTTTATGTGCTTGCGGCATAAAAAAGCAAAACAATGAAGTCCCTATTAAAGATGAAGGACATTCTAAAATCATCTTTCTAACTTACATCTTATCTGAAGCTCCTTCGGGAGAAAGAAGCATGAGTTTTGTAAGTCAGAAAATCGTTGATGGTCAAATAAAAAATAACAGTTCTTATGCCATAAAAAATGGATCTGAGGGAGATTTAATATGTTCGCAGTTCGACAACCAATCAAAACTTATTGGCCGTAGCTTGATTAAAAATCCTTTAAAAAAAACCGTAGAATCCTTAACGCCGTCCCGAAGTTTGGAATCGACATCATTTAAGCTTCAAAAAACAAAATTCTCTACAAGAATTGCTCTAAAAAGTAAAACTAAAACCATTACAATTAGTAACTTTAGTACTTCGGAAAAACTGATAAGCACAAAAATAACACTAGAATGAAAAAACAACTTATCCTTGTCATTTCTATTTTGTTTTCCTTAGGTCGCATTACCGCACAAACTTTTCCTATTGAAGTGATTAAAAATTCAGGTGATGATGACAAGAGGATCAATATCGTGGTTTTAAGTGAAGGATATCAAGCGGGCGAATTGGATAAATTTATTGCTGACGCTAAAACCTTTACGAATAGAATATTCAACACGAGTCCCTTTAAAGAATACAGCAACTATTTTAATGTTTATGCTTTAAAAATACCATCTAATGAAAGTGGTGCCGATCACCCAGGAACAGCTACCGATATTTCCGAACCTTTACACCCCGTAAAATATGTCGACACTTATTTTAATGCGACTTTCGATTCTTTTGGCAAGCATTACCTGCTCTATTATGAAATAGATGGCGCTTCTGCAAACGACACCGAAACTAAAATTATCAATGTCCTAGCCGATAATTTCCCAAATTACGATCAGGGTTTAATTCTTGTAAACACACCTCATTATGGAGGCAGTGGAGGTGATTTTCCCGTTAGCTACTCAGGCTACTGGGGCGCCGCCGTATCCATGCATGAAATGGGACATTCCCTTTTTAAGCTTTTTGATGAGTATTATCCCGGCGATGATTTGGCTGCTGAAGGCATTAATATGACCCAAGAGACCGACCCCACCAAAATACGTTGGAAAAACTGGTACAACGCTAACCAAGCTGGAATACACCAACACTATTACAAAGGCACTCCTACAGATTGGTATAAGCCTAATAGCGGGACTTGTATTATGGAAAGCGTAGACAAACCATTTTGCCATGTGTGTAAGGAAGGTATTGTTGAAAAAATTCATGAACTCACCAGTCCGATTAACGCCTATACACCAAATGAATCTACGGTAGAAGTCGAAAATTTTCCTTTAGAATTTAGTTTAGATTTGACCAAACCTAATCCGAATACCCTACAAAGCACTTGGACTTTAAACCTCAACAACATAGCCAATAACGTGGATGCCATTTCCATTTCTGAAGCCGACTTACTAAAAGGTATAAACACGCTAACAACAGTTATTACCGATGACACCAGCTTACTAAAAGTTGATAACCATGAAACAATACATGCTTACACAGTAACATGGACCATCAATTACGAGACTCTAGGTTTAACCGATATTGAAAGTGATACCCAAAAGTTTAGCCTCTCATTTTATCCAAATCCTGTTAGTGATTATTTGAATATCACCTTTGAAAACAGTAATCAACAGCCCTTAAAACTAGACCTTGTTAGTTTGGATGGTAAACGAATTAAAAGCATATATTTATCCGATTTAACAGATCAAAAAATAGATTTAAGCTTCTTAAATGCTGGCTTTTATTTAGCACGGTTCTACTCTGGTACTGTTTTAATTTCAAGCAAACGACTAATTAAACAATAGACCACTATGCAATCCAATATGTCAAGATGAAAAAAACACTACTACTATTAACTCTAAGTTTAAGCTTTTATATATCTCATGCACAACACAAACAACTTTGGGCAAAATCTGTAATCAACCAAAAGGCTCCAAAACTAGTGGTTGAACGATGGATTTCGGAATCTCCTGAGGTGAAGAACAAATTTCTGTTGATTGATTTTTGGGCGACGTGGTGTATGCCTTGCAGAAAAGTCATTCCCGAACTAAACCGTTTTCAAGAGCAATTTAAAAAGGACTTGGTGGTTATTGGTTTAAGTGATGAGCCGATTGAAAAAGTTAAAAACAATCCCGCCATTAACATCGAATATCACAGTGCTGTAGATACCAAACGACGCATGTATAACAAACTTGAAATTCAAGGTATACCACATTGTATTATAGTAAACCCAGAAGGCATTGTAGTTTGGGAAGGCTGGCCAAGCTTACCAGGCCATGAATTAACCGAGGAGGTCATTTCCAATTTAATTGCCCAACACAATCCAGGGTAATTCTTTATTTTATTTTGATGGCGGCATCGTAGGGCGCACTTCAACTTTACTAGGTAAGGCACGCGGATTCATTTTTAGCAAATCGACAACCAACTCACCAATATCTTCAATTTGAATTTTCCAATCGTCGCTAGAATCGGGCTCATTACCATTGAAATGCGTAGAAACCGATCCTGGCATAATGGTACTCACTTTCACACCGTGTTGTCTTAAATCTAACATGACAGCTTGTGTAAAGCCGGTTAAGCCAAACTTACTAGCATTGTAAGCCGCGCCTTTGGCAAAAAAGTTCGCTCCAGCTAAACTAGAAATTGAAATATAATAGCCTTTAGATTTTTTCAAGGCCTCAACGCTGGCTTTTATGGTATAAAAAGCACCTGTTAAATTGGTATCAATGGTGTCCTGCCACTGTTCTAAAGTTAATTCCTCGATACTTGCAAAATGCCCTAAACCAGCGTTCGCAATTACAAAATCCAATTGTTTAAATTCACTTAATACTAAACGCACCGCATTTTGCTGACTTTCAAAATCGCGAACATCGGCTTTAACACCTATAGCCCTAGCCTTGGTGGCGCTAGAATTTAATTGCTTGGCAGTTTCTTCAGCAGCTTTAGCACTTCTACTGGTTATAGCCACATGAATCCCTTGGCTTAACAACGCTTGAGCAATACCTAAACCTATTCCTTTTGTACCTCCTGTAATTAAGGCCACTTTATCTTTTAATTCGTTCATGATGCGTTTATTTTTTATTGATTATTTATAATTTACCAATAGCGTCCAAAACGCTTAAAAAGAGAAAGGGATTTTGTATCTCAAAATATTATTTTTGAGTTGCACAACAAAAAACAACCTTTCTCCATGACAAATATAACATTGTTCTCTCAGATAATCTCCAAATTAGACCGTTCTAGTTTTTCTAAACTTGTAAAAGCCAAGGGAACAGATAAACATCAAAAAGGATTTAATAGTTGGACACATTTAGTCTCCATGTTGTTTTGTCAATTTGCAAAAAGTCAATCCGTCCGAGATATAAGTAATGGACTTCGCTCTGCCACAGGAAACCTTAATCATTTAGGCATACAGAAAGCACCTTCTAAATCAACGATAAGCTATCAAAACAAACATCGAGACTGGACGCTTTATCGAGATTACTACTATGTTCTTTTAAAAAGTTTTGGACAGCACCCTCACTTAAAACGTGTTAAATTCAAAATTAAATCCAAGATATTTCTATTAGATTCTACAACGATAAGTCTATGTTTAAGTCTCTTTGATTGGGCAAAATACAAAACCCACAAAGGAGCTGTAAAAATGCACACCTTGCTTGATTATGATGGTAATTTACCGCACTATGTAAATATTAGCGATGGTAAAACAGCAGATAATAAAGGAGCTTACGATATTCCTTTGATTAGCCGTTCGGTTATTGTCGCAGATCGATTTTATAATGATTTTTCGTTACTTAACGTTTGGGACAGCAACCAAGTGTTTTTTGTAATTAGGCACAAAGAAAACATCCAATTTAAGAGTATTAAAGAAAAAGAATTGCCAGAAAATAGACATCATCATGTTTTAAAAGATGAAATCATTGAGCTAACAGGGGCTAAATCAAAAACAAAATACCCAAAGAAGCTACGTAGAATAGCTGTATGGGACGATAAAAATAACCAGGAAATAGAACTTATTACCAACCAAATGTCTTGGACAGCAAACACAATTAGCCAACTCTACAAAGCTAGATGGGATATTGAGATATTCTTTAGAGACATCAAACAACAGCTACATATTAAATCGTTTATAGGAACTTCTGAAAATGCCGTAATGATACAAATATGGACGGCTCTTATTACTATACTCATCCTAAAAGCCTTAAAAGCAAATCCAAAATATAATTGGTACTTGTCCAATTTAGTAGCTTTTATAAGACTTAACCTTTTTGTCAAAGTGGATTTGCAAAAATGGATTGACAGCCCTTTTAACGAGCAGCCTCCCCCCAAACAAAATTATACACAAGGGGTTCTTTTTTGAAAAAGATAAAAAACATGGCTAATTACCAGTAAAATCGTTGACTTTTGATTAGATCAAAAATGTTTAGGACAGGATTGATAATTTACTATGAAGACTATTACATAATAGCTTACAGCATTTATCTCCTCATGACACAAATTAAAATAATTATAGGTCATTTATTGATCGCCATCGCGTATTTGTTTGGCGCATATCGTATTCAACATCAAGCCAAAAGCATCAAGTCTATAATCCTTTGGGTGGATATTCAGCTAGAACTTTTTCAACGAGAGTCTTAAATTGAGCTTCCTTTTGATCTGGGGTTTGATTGGCATTGAAACTAAAGGTGCTTATAGCTTGCCAGAAGAGTTGGTTTTTACCATGATCTACAAAATGGATAGTAAGCTCGGCATTGGTTTGAGAAGATCCTATGGGAATGCCAACTGAGAGTCCGCCACCAACATGACCTCCACCGCCTCCTAGTCCGACGCCAACACTACTATGTTGATTCGTCTGAAAGGCTTTCGATTTAATATCGATATAGAAATCTGGGGTTTCAGAAATTTTAAACCCTAATGTTTGTATTTTTAAATCGATAGCGTCTAATAATCGCTTAGTATCGAAAGTACTTAAACCGGTATCCATATCGGCAAAATACTGATAGGTTTTATAGGTTGAAAAATCGACATTTTTATCGTAATCGTATTGCACTTTTATGGGAGCGCATGCTACTAAAAAGAACGCCAATAAAATGATTGAAAGCCATCGCATTTTTACTTGTTTTAGAGATAAAGTTAGTGAAATTTTGCGAAATGAATTTTGAAGAAAAAATGCAAAAAATAACCTAATTGAAAATTAAATGTGACTTATTGTCTCACTTTAACTAAAATAAGATTCTAATTTATCAGTCTTTGGAATATCCCGAACAATAGTTTTTCAATATAACCTACCAAGCAGAACTTTTCTCTTTCCTCAATATAACCTGGACAAGTTTAATTAAGCAGCTTCCAAAGCACATCTTTAAGCTCGGTAATCCCTTGTTGGGCTACAGCAGAAATAAAATAATAAGGCACGGGTAATTCGTTATCCAATTCCGCTTTCATTTCAGCTTTAAGCTCGCTATCTAGCATATCACTTTTGGAGATGGCAATGATGCGCTCTTTGTCTAACATTTCAGGATTGTAGCGACGTAGTTCGTCTAACAGAATATCATACTGCTTTCTAATATCTTCAGCATCGGCTGGAATTAAAAACAGTAGTATAGAATTTCGCTCAATATGGCGTAAAAAATAATGACCTAAACCGCGTCCTTCGGCTGCTCCTTCGATTATTCCTGGGATATCGGCCATAACGAAAGTTTGAAAATCACGATATTTAACAATACCCAAATTAGGTTTCAGGGTAGTAAACTCGTAATCGGCAATTTTAGGTTTTGCTGAAGTGACTACCGAAAGTAAAGTCGATTTTCCGGCATTAGGAAAACCTACTAAGCCCACATCGGCTAAAACTTTCAACTCCATGGTCACATACCTTTCTTCCATCGGTAAGCCTGGTTGTGCGTAACGAGGCGTTTGATTGGTAGACGACTTAAAATGCCAGTTTCCTAACCCCCCTTTTCCGCCTTCAGCCAAAATATGTTCTTCACCTTCTTTGGTAATTTCAAAAAGGATTTCATTGGTTTCGGTATCGCGAATTACAGTTCCCAAAGGCACATCGATGTATACATCTTCGCCATCACCACCAAAACTTCTACCACTACTACCGTGTTCACCATGGCCAGCGCGAAAATGCTTTTTAAACTTTAAATGAAGAAGCGTCCATAAATTTGGATTCCCCCTAACAATAACATGGCCTCCACGACCGCCATCACCACCGTCGGGACCACCTTTAGCAATATACTTTTCGCGATGTAAATGCGAAGAACCTTTACCGCCGTTTCCGGAAGACACATACATTTTTACGTAGTCTACAAAATTCCCTTCAGTCATGATTATAAGTTAAAGTTATGAGTTAAAAGTTAAAAGTTTGTGCACTCTAACTTTTGTTTTTTCCGCGAAAGCGAAAAATTTATTGTTTAAATATAAAACACAAAAACTATAACTTTAATCTCAAAGCTATAGTTTTTGGTTATGAGATTCCTTTCCGATAGCTATCGGATGATTAGGAATTTATAATTTGTCGATTGCAGCACTTAAACGTACCGTAATATCTTCGATACTACCAACGCCATCAACACCAAAATATTTATTTTGAGCTGAATAGTAATCTTTTAAAATCGCTGTTTTATCGTAATACTCTTTTATTCTATTTCTAATGATAGATTCATCGGCATCATCGGCTCTTCCGCTCGTTTTTCCTCTTCCGATAAGACGCTTAACCAAAATTTCATCTTCAACTTCTAGAGCAATCATCGCATTAATTTGCGAATCTTTAGAATCCATTAATTTGTCTAAAGCCTCAGCTTGTGCATTAGTACGTGGAAATCCGTCGAAAATAAAGCCATTAGCATCGGCATTTTTTTCAACTTCTGCGTTAAGCATATCAATAGTTACTTGGTCTGGAACCAACTCACCTTTATCAATGTATGATTTTGCTAACATCCCTAAAGCCGTTTTGTTTTTAATATTAAATCTAAAAACATCGCCTGTAGAAATGTGTACTAAATTATATTTTTCTTTTAAAAATTCTGCTTGCGTTCCTTTTCCGGCACCTGGAGGGCCAAATAACACTAAGTTTGTCATATGTTGAGTTTGTTTTATTTGATATACTTCTGGTAAATTTCTTCCAAGGCCATCATAGTCTAAACCATAGCCTACAATAAATTTATTAGGAATTTCAATACCGACGTAATGCAATTTAAAATCCTTCTTATAGGCCTCAGGCTTGTAGAATAGCGTGGCTATTTTTAAAGATTTTACATTTTCATTTTTAAAAATACGGTGCACCTCAGCTAGGGTATTTCCTGTATCAATAATGTCTTCAAGAATAATTACCGTACGTCCTGTTAAGTCTTGTGTTAAGCCTATTAAACGCTGAATGTCTTCGGTAGATTTCACCCCTTCATAAGAAGCTAACTTTATAAAAGTCACCTCGCAAGGGTTCGGGTATTTCTTAACGAAATCACTAACCACCATAAACGATCCGTTTAAAATCCCAATAAAAACGGGGATTTCATCACCTACATCGTTTGCTATTTCTCTAGCCAACCGTGCCATGGCCTCATCAATTTGTTTGGCTGAAATAAAGGGCTTAAAAAACTTGTCGTGTAGCTTTATCAAAATTTAAATATTTTTTAAAGAGGCAAAGATAATCAATAGATTGAGCAATAACCATTTTTTGATTTAGGATTTTAGGAAGTATTTTAAGATTTAAACGTATTTTTGCCTATCCAAATTTTTATTTAGTAAAAAAACACATTAATGAATTATTTTTCATCAGACTTTAAACTTGGTATTTTAGGTGGCGGCCAACTTGGTAAAATGCTCCTTTACAACACACGCAAATTCGACATTTACACCGCCGTTTTAGACGCTAGTAACGAAGCGCCTTGCAAGATTGCTTGCGATCAATTTCAGCTTGGCGATTTAATGGACTACAATGCGGTTTATAACTTCGGAAAGCAAGTGGATGTTTTAACTTTTGAAATTGAAAATATTAATGTAGATGCTCTTGAAGCTTTAGAAAAGGAAGGCGTAAAAGTTTATCCGAGTTCTAAAACCTTAAGAACCATACAAAACAAAGCCACACAAAAGTTGTTTTATGTGGATCATGATTTACCAACGGCACCCTTTACACGTTTTGCTTATACTTCTGAAATCAAAGAAGCTTTAAATAACGGGGGATTAACACTGCCTTTTGTTTGGAAATCGGCGCAATTTGGATATGATGGTACGGGAGTGAAAATCGTGAAATCGGCTGACGACTTAACAGACTTACCTAATGTAGAATGCATTGCTGAATCGTTAGTACCTTTTAAAAATGAATTATCGGTAATCGTTTCACGAAGTGCTTCGGGTGAGATAAAAACTTATCCTGTTGTAGAAATGGAATTCCATCCTGAAGCCAACCAAGTGGAATATGTTATTTGTCCGGCTAGAATTCCAGACGAGATTGCTAAAAAAGCAGAAGATGTTGCTTTACGCACCTCGCAAGCTTTTAATCATGTTGGTTTATTGGCTGTAGAAATGTTTCAAACCCAAGACGACGAGATTTTAATTAATGAAGTGGCACCAAGACCTCACAATTCTGGTCACCAAACTATTGAGGCCAGTTACACTTCGCAGTTCGAGCAACATATTAGAGCTATTTTAGACTTACCTTTGGGTCGTACCGATAACAAAGTTGGTGGTGTTATGGTAAACCTCGTAGGTGCTGAAGGATATTCTGGAAATGTGATTTATGAAAACATCGAAACCATTATGAAAATGGATGGTGTAACCCCACACATATACGGCAAAAAACAAACGCGACCTTTTAGAAAAATGGGGCACGTGACCATCGTGAACGAAGATTTAAATGAAGCACGACGCGTTGCAGAACAAGTTAAAAATAGTATTAAAGTAATAAGCGAATAGATATGAGCAAAGTAGGCGTTATTATGGGAAGTAAAAGTGACCTTCCTGTTATGCAAGATGCAATAGACATCTTAAAAGGATTTGATATTGAAGTGGAAGTCGATATTGTTTCGGCTCACCGTACCCCAGAAAAATTATTCGATTATGGAAAAAATGCTCATACTAGAGGTTTTTCGGTAATTGTAGCTGGCGCAGGCGGTGCAGCACACCTTCCTGGTATGATTGCTTCACTATCACCACTTCCAGTTATTGGTGTGCCTGTAAAAAGTAGTAACTCTATTGATGGGTGGGACTCTGTTTTATCCATTTTACAAATGCCTGGTGGTGTTCCTGTGGCTACAGTAGCCCTAAACGGCGCTAAAAACGCAGGTATCTTAGCGGCTCAAATTATTGGTGCCAGCGATAAATGTGTGCTCGATAAAATTGTCATGTACAAAGAAGGCCTTAAAGTAAAGGTCCATGAATCTGCAAAAGACTTATAAATATCTGTTAATGAAAAAAGCCCCGAAAATTAATTCAGGGCTTTTCAGCTATTAACAAATAATTCTATTGAGTTAGTCACTCTGCAATTATGGTTTCAAAAGTACGAAAATTTTATTATGCACACATAGCAAAATTAAATATTTAACACTTAAATTAAAAAAATGCTAAACAAATCATTAAATACTCCGTATAACACTAAATATAACACCGCTCCTTTCTCAAAAATTAAAAATGAAGATTTCCTTCCTGCATTTAAAGAAGCTATTAAAAGTGCTAAAAGAGAGATTGATAGCATTGCCAACAACAGCGAGGTTCCAACTTTTGAAAACACGATTGAAGCCTTAGACTTTTCGGGAGAAACTTTAGATCGCTTATCGAGTATCTTTTTTAATTTAAATTCGGCTGAAACGAATGAAACCATTCAGAAAATAGCTCAAGAGGTATCGCCACTGCTTTCGGAATTCAGTAACGATATTACCTTAAATGAAGCCCTATTTAAACGTGTTAAAGCCGTTTATGAAGCTAACGATGACTTAAAACTTACCGTAGAACAACACACGCTTTTAGAAAAAAAATACAAAGGTTTTTCCAGAAATGGGGCCAACCTTGCGGAAGATAAGAAACAACAACTTCGAGACATCGACAAAAAATTAAGCGCTTTAAAACTTAAATTTGGAGAAAATGTACTGGCTGAAACCAATAAGTTTGAAATGCTTATTACCGATGAAGCCGATTTATCGGGATTACCAGAAGGCACGGTTGAAGCCGCAAAACAACTTGCAGAATCGAAAGATAAAGAAGGCTGGATGTTCACTTTAGATTACCCGAGTTACATTCCCTTCCTTACCTATGCCGACAACCGCGAGCTAAGAAAAAAATTAGCCCTGGAGGCCGGAGCCAAAGCCTTTAAAGGTGATGCCTTAGACAACCAAGACAACGTGCTTCAAATTGTAAAATTACGACACCAGCGTGCCAAGCTTTTAGGTTATGAAACTCACGCGGATTTTGTACTGGAAGAACGCATGGCAGAAACACCAGAAACCGTAAAAACCTTTTTGAATGAGCTTTTAGAAAAAGCGAAGCCTGCGGCGGAAAAAGAATTTAAAAACCTTGAAAATTTTGCTAAAGATTTAGATAACATCGATCATTTAGAAAAATGGGATGGGGCTTATTATTCTGAAAAACTGAAGCAAAAATTATTCAGTTTGGATGATGAATTACTTAAACCTTACTTCAAACTAGAAAACGTTATCAACGGCGCCTTTACCATTGCCAACAAATTATTCGATCTTAATTTTGAAGAAATTTACGATATCGATAAATACCACAACGATGTATTAACTTACAAGGTTACCGATATAAATGGCAATTTAGTGTCTATTTTTTACGCCGATTTTTTCCCAAGACCAGGAAAACGTAACGGCGCTTGGATGACTTCTTTTAAACCGCAATACATCAAAGATGGCGAAAATAGCAGACCTCATATTTCTATAGTTTGTAATTTCACCAAACCTACAAAAAGCAAACCATCGCTTTTAACTTTCAATGAAGTTACCACATTGTTTCACGAGTTTGGTCATGCCTTACATGGCATGCTCGCCAATACCACCTACCCGAGTATTTCTGGAACCAGCGTGTATTGGGATTTTGTTGAATTACCAAGTCAGGTTTTAGAAAACTGGTGTTATGAAAAAGAGGCCTTAGAATTATTTGCAACCCACTATGAAACTGGTGAAGTAATCCCAATGGATTTGATTGAAAAAATTAAAGCTTCAGCTGCTTTTCACGAAGGCATGCAAACCTTACGTCAGCTAAGTTTTGGTTTATTAGATATGAGCTGGCATGGTATTGATCCGTCAGGTATCACCAATGTAAAAGCACATGAAAAAGAAGCCTTTAAAAACACAACCCTTTACCCTGAAGTGGAAGAAAACTGTATGAGCACGGCCTTTTCACACATTTTTCAAGGTGGCTATTCCTCTGGATATTACAGCTATAAATGGGCCGAGGTTTTAGATGCTGATGCTTTCGAATATTTTAAAGAAACAGGGATTTTCAATAAAACGGTGGCTAAAAAATTCCAAGATAACGTATTGTCCCAAGGTGGAACAGAAAACCCAATGGTTCTTTACAAACGTTTTAGAGGTCAGGAACCAAAACCGGAGGCTTTGTTGAGGCGTGCTGGGTTAATTACTAATTAGAATTCCATTTTTTTCACTTACTTTTGACACACTAAAACTGTTCAACAATGCCTGATCATCAAATTAACCCCAATAAGTGGATCGATTTGTATTCCGATTACTTATTCAATTACACCATTGCGCGTGTAAGTGATAGAGAAATGGCTCAAGATTTGGTTCAGGACACTTTTTTAGCGGCTTTAAAAGCCATGAAAAACTTTAAAGGGGAAGCTAGTGAGCGTACTTGGCTCATCTCCATTTTAAAGCGAAAAATTATAGATCATTACCGAAAAATAAATTCGAATAAAGGCAAGGCCGAAGTGCGAATGCATTACAAAGATACTGATGGTGAGGGCGACTGGCTAGAGGAACGCGTGGCCGACCCCTTCGATAAAACCGCAGAAGATGCCCTGGAAAATTCAGAGCTCGGGGATGCCATTCACAACTGTTTAAGTAAGCTTCCTAAAAAACAAGCCGACGTTTTTAAAATGAAAACCATTTTAAACTACGAAACAGAAACCATCTGTAATGAACTGAATATTACAGCGTCTAACCTATGGGTTATCATTCATAGAGCACGAACCGCTATGGCAGATTGTTTAAAAGAAAATTGGTTATAATGAAGAGTAAGATAAGGGTTTTTGCACCTTGCGAAGAAGTGTGTCAAATTTGTGACAAAGTCCAATATAGAGAAGCTTCACTATCGGATAAACTTAAACTTAACCTGCACGTGATGTATTGTAAAACGTGTAGACAACACACAATAACCAATTCAAAGCTCACTAAATTTATTAAAAAATCGAAAGTGAAATGCCTGGACCATGATTGCAAGGAAGCCATGCGAGAAACCATCGATAAAGCTTTAAAAGAGCAGCAACATCAGCAACCATAAAATGGGTAGGGCTTCCACCCAAAAAGCGGAGTAATATCTTCCTTGATTCAATTCAGCCTTCCATACAAAACCAGCCGTTACTACCGATATTATAATTAAAACTAATAGTTTAGAGCAATCTAAATCTACTTTTAAACATTCCAACAGTAGTATAAAAACCAAAAGAAACAACCCAAGTTGCTTCGTTTTCTTTACTCCAATTTTCTGAGGAATAGTCTTTAACTCCTTAGGATCATATCTTAAATCGCGTATTTCAAAAGGCAGCATAAGCACCAAAACATACGCAAACCGCTGAATCCCCATGAGAATGACGTTAGTCGTCATCTCCATACCAGCTTCTATAACAGGCAAAAACACGGTAACCCCCATCCAAACCAAAGCGATAATATATACTTTCAGTCCTTCAACATGTCTCAAACTTTTTGAACCATCTTTCAAAAAAGGGATGGCATATAAAAAAGTTAGTACCGCAAAACCTCCAAGAACCACTAAAGTTTTAACCTGCAACTGAACCCCGTAAAAACACATCAATAAAAAGCTAAAAAAAGAGAAAATGTATATCATTTTAAGCCACTTTGTTAAGCGTTGGTAGTGAAACTTTGCTACACCAAAAAATTTAACAAAATTATAACCCGAAATGGTAGCAAAAAAAACATAGCAAAGGATTACGTTATCAGTCTCTAAACCCAACTCCACCATAGTAACTCCTACGAGCGCGCACACCGCTAAAGCCACGTGAATACTACTATTAACATAAAACTCTAAAAGCTTCTTTGATAATTTCATAACACAAATGTAACCAATCCGGTGTTAAAGAATTCTTTTGTTTAAAAACTTTCTATTTTTCGCAATAAAACGGAGCAAATATTCAGTATTTTTGCGAATTATTTATTCAAATATACTTTTATGAATACAAACGCGTTTGCTTTGCGTCATATTGGCCCTAACCAGGAGGACCAAAATTTAATGTTACAAACCTTAGGTGTAGATTCGTTAGATCAGTTAATCTACGAAACCATTCCCGATGATATTCGTTTAAAAAAACCGCTTAATTTAGACGAGCCTATGACCGAATATGAGTATTTACTTCATATTCATAAATTATCTCTAAAAAATAAAGTTTATAAAACTTATATTGGTTTAGGATACCACCCAACGGTTTTACCTGCGGTTATTCAACGCAATGTTTTAGAAAACCCAGGTTGGTACACGGCTTACACACCTTACCAAGCAGAAATTGCTCAAGGTCGATTAGAAGCTTTACTGAATTTCCAAACCATGGTTATCGATTTAACAGGAATGGAAATTGCCAATGCATCACTTCTTGACGAAAGTACTGCTGCTGCTGAAGCCATGAGTTTATTATTTGCTGTGCGTGAACGCGATCAGAAAAAAGCAGGCGTTAATAAATTTTTCGTTTCAGAAAATATTTTACCTCAAACTTTATCGGTACTTCAAACCAGAGCCACGCCAATTGGTATTGAGCTAGTGGTTGGTAGCGAAGAAGATTTCAACTTTTCTTCAGAATTTTTCGGAGCTATTTTACAGTACCCAGGAAAAGAAGGTCAAATTACCGATATTAAATCATTTATAGAACAAGCCAACGCAGCCAGAATAAAAGTAGCTGTAGCTGCCGATATTTTAAGCTTGGTAAAATTAGAAGCGCCTGGAAAATTTGGTGCCGATGTGGTGGTGGGAACCACACAACGTTTCGGAATTCCGATGGGGTATGGTGGTCCGCACGCGGCATATTTTGCTACTAAAGAAGCTTACAAACGTGATTTACCAGGACGTATTATTGGGGTTACCAAAGACACCAACGGAAACCGTGCACTGCGTATGGCCTTACAAACCAGAGAACAGCATATTAAACGTGATAAAGCCACATCTAACATCTGCACAGCTCAGGTTTTATTAGCTGTTATGGCTAGCATGTATGCGGTTTATCACGGACCAAAAGGCCTAAAGTTTATTGCCAACCGCGTGCATAATAAAGCGGTAACGCTTGCCAATGCTTTGGAAAAATTAGGATATGAACAAGTTAATAGTTCGTTTTTTGATACCATCCTTATTAAAGCCAATGCTAAAAAGATTGAAAAAATAGCGAATCGTAAAAAAGTAAACCTCTACTACCCAAATAAAAACACGGTAGCTATTTCGGTTAATGAAACCACTTTAATTCCAGATTTAAACGTTTTAATTTCAGTTTTTGCTAAGGCTGCAGATAAAAAGAGCATGGTTATTTCTGAAGTTGAACAACATAATAATATTGCAGAAGATTTACAACGTACTTCAGATTTCCTTACCGAACCTGTTTTTAACAGCTATCATTCTGAAACCGAATTAATGCGTTACATCAAAATGCTAGAGCGTAAAGATTTATCTTTAAATCATTCTATGATTTCTCTAGGATCTTGTACTATGAAGCTAAATGCGGCTTCAGAAATGTTACCTTTAAGCTCGGTGAACTGGGGAACCATTCATCCTTTTGCGCCTTTAAAACAAGCTAAAGGCTATTTAAAAGTGCTTAAAGCTTTAGAAGATCAACTTACCGAAATTACAGGATTTGCTGCAACATCATTACAACCTAATTCTGGTGCTCAAGGTGAGTTTGCCGGACTTATGGTTATTAAGGCTTATCATGAATCTCGTGGCGATCACCATAGAAATATTTGCTTAATTCCGTCGTCTGCTCACGGTACCAACCCTGCCAGTGCGGTTATGGCTGGTATGAAAGTGGTCGTAACCAAATCGACAGAAGAAGGTAATATCGATGTAGAAGACTTACGTGAAAAAGCAGAACTACACGCCGATAACTTATCGTGTTTAATGGTAACTTACCCATCAACACACGGCGTTTACGAATCTGCGATTAAAGAAATCACCAAAATTATTCATGATAATGGCGGACAAGTTTACATGGACGGTGCGAATATGAACGCCCAAGTAGGCTTAACAAATCCAGGGAATATTGGAGCCGATGTTTGTCATTTAAATTTGCATAAAACCTTTGCAATTCCTCATGGTGGTGGCGGTCCAGGTGTTGGCCCAATTTGTGTTGCCGAACAACTGGTACCATTTTTGCCTGGAAACCCCATTGTGAAAACAGGAGGTAAAGATGCCATTACTGGAATATCAGCGGCGCCTTTTGGATCGGCTTTAGTTTGTTTGATTTCTTACGGCTATATTAAAATGCTTGGAGCTGAAGGTTTAACCGAATCTACCAAAGTAGCCATCTTAAACGCTAATTACATCAAACAACGCCTTCAAGGTAGTTTTGATACTTTATATTCTGGTGAACGTGGTAGAGCGGCTCACGAAATGATTGTAGACTGTCGTCCGTTTAAAGCTAACGGTATTGAAGTAACCGACATCGCAAAACGTTTAATTGATTACGGTTTCCATTCACCTACCTTATCATTCCCGGTGGCTGGTACTTTAATGATCGAGCCTACAGAAAGTGAAAGTAAAGGGGAAATAGACCGTTTCTGTGATGCGTTAATCGCTATAAAAAGTGAAATTGATAAAGCCTCTAAAGACGAGATTAACAACGTTTTAAAGAACGCACCTCACACTTTAGCCATGCTTACTAGCGAAACTTGGGATTTCCCATACTCGCGTGAGCAAGCCGCTTTTCCTTTAGATTATGTAAAAGAAAACAAGTTTTGGCCAAGCGTTAGACGTGTTGATGATGCTTACGGTGATCGAAATTTAATTTGCTCTTGCGCTCCGATTGAAGATTATATTGAAGCGTAAAAGCACGGTTGAACATCGTAAATTTTAATAAAATAGAAACCATCACGATTTAAAAACTCATATATTGCTTGATACTAATTTTAATCAGGCAATTTTCCTTTTTTATGACTATAAAAATAACAGGAACAGGAAGCTATATTCCTGCCGATATTGAAAGAAACGAAGACTTTCATAATCATGAGTTTTTAAATAGTGATGGTTCAACCATAAAAGCCCCGAGCGAGGTTATTGTTAAAAAATTTAAGGCCATTACTGGAATTAAAGAAAGGCGTTATGCTAAACCACATTTCACCACCTCAGATATTGCCACTTTTGCTGCAGAAAAAGCGCTTAAAAAAGCCAATATTTCTGGAGAAACCTTAGATTATATTATCGTTGCCCATAATTATGGGGATATCAAACACGATAGCATTCAAAGTGATACAGTTCCTAGTATCGCTTCCCGTGTTAAGCATCTTTTACGTATTGAAAACCCAAAATGTGTAGCCTACGATTTACTTTTTGGCTGCCCAGGATGGATTCAAGGCGTTATTCAAGCCGAAGCTTTTATAAAATCAGGTATAGCTAAAAAGTGCCTAGTTATTGGTGCCGAAACCTTATCGCGAATCTTAGACCCATCGGATAGGGACTCCATGATTTACAGCGATGGTGCTGGCGCTGTCGTTTTAGAAGCCTCCGAGCAAAAAGGAGGCATTTTAGCCCATGAAGCGGCAACATTTTCGTTGGAGGAAGCCCACTTCATCTTCTTTGGAGAAACTTATAATCCAAAGGTTGATGATAACCGTTGCTACATTAAAATGCACGGTCGTAAAATTTACGAATTTGCCTTAACCAACGTGCCTTTAGCCATGAAGTCTTGCTTGGATAAAAGTGGTATCGATATATCTAAACTCAAAAAAATCCTCATCCATCAAGCCAACGAAAAAATGGACGAAGCCATTGTAAAACGTTTTTACGAGCTTTACAATATGGACATGCCCGACGGCATTATGCCTATGAGTATTGGAAAATTAGGAAATTCTAGTGTGGCTACCGTTCCTACCTTATTCGATTTGATTCTTAACGAAAAAATGGAAGGACAAGCCATTAATGAGGGTGATATCATTATGTTTGCAAGCGTAGGCGCTGGCATGAATATTAATGCTATTGTTTACGAAGTATAAAGTATTGAGCCATTATTTGAGATTTCCATGCTCATGGAAATAAAAAATAAAACAAATTGATGTACGAAAAAACATTTCCAAATAAACGTTTTAAGCATACCATTAATTTTTTAGAAAAACACATCCCAACCTCCAAATCCATCTTAGATTTAGGCGTTGTAAATCCGTTTTCTGAAATTATGACACAACATGGTTATGCTATTGAAAATACGAAGGGTGAAGATCTAGACACAGATACATCGAACATCACAAATTCGAAAGCTGATGTGGTAACGGCATTCGAGATTTTCGAACACCTGCTCTCCCCTTTTACCGTCCTTCAATCGATTAAAGCCGATAAATTAGTGGCTAGTGTACCGCTGAAACTTTGGTTTTCTTCTGCTTATAGAAGTAAAACCGATATGTTGGACCGACACTATCATGAATTTGAAGATTGGCAATTCGATTGGCTACTGGAAAAAGCAGGCTGGAAGATTATCGACCGTCAAAAATGGACAAACCCCACGAAAAAATTAGGCATTCGCCCTATTTTAAGATGGTTTACTCCCAGATATTACATCGTTTATGCCGAAAGGGTTTCACAGTAAAATCAAAACCATCGTACATTGAATTTTTATATTGTAATCCCAGCACATAACGAAGCGTCCTCTATTGGCGTCACATTAAAGTCTTTAGCAGAACAAAGTCTATTACCTAAACGTGTGGTGGTGGTGAATGATAATTCTACCGATGGTACGCAACATATTGTTAGCGCTTTCGCGGAAAAGTACCCGTTCATATCCTTAGTCAATTCCAAATCATCCAACAAACATTTACCAGGATCAAAAATCATTAATGCCTTTTATAAAGGATTTGAAACTTTAGATGATGATTACGATGTGATCTGTAAGTTTGATGCCGATTTAATTTTCCCTGAAAACTACTTAGCACAACTGGCAAATCATTTTGAAGCCGATAACAACTTAGGCATGGCTTCAGGTTTTTGCTATATTGAAAAAAATGGCGATTGGATTCTTGAAAATCTCACCCGAAAAGATCATATTCGCGGTGCTCTAAAAGCCTATCGCAAAAAGTGTTTTATCGAAATCGGACAACTAAAACCTTCTATGGGTTGGGATACCGTTGATGAGCTTTTGGCTAAATATTACAACTGGCAAATTTTAACCGATGACACTCTTCATGTCAAACATTTAAAGCCCACAGGCATCAGTTACAATAAAGCTTCAAAATATTTGCAAGGTGAAGCCATGTACAAAATGCGTTATGGTTTTTTGATCACGCTAATTTCTGCAGCAAAACTCGCTTATAAAAAACAGAGTATTTCTTTATTTAAAGATTATATGGCTGGCTATTTTAAGGCCAAAAAGAAGCAAGTTGATTTTCTAGTCAATGAAAAAGAAGGCCAATTTATTAGAAACCTCCGCTGGAAAGGTATGCGCTCCAAACTTAGTTAAAACTCCAGGCTTTATAACTGCTTGATGCCTCTAATTTATCCTCTAACTCATCATCTAATTGCGGGAAAAAATCAATCCCAGTTAATTGCTCTATAGCATCTACTGGCACTACAAAATGATGTAAAGGTTTATTAGAATTTTCATGAGGCATAAGAAAGCCTATCATTTTTGTGGGCCCCGAATTGGCATCTATGAGCACTTTATAAAAGGCATTGGGCACGGCAACCTTTTCGGTTCCAATGGTTTTCATATCCCCTTTAAGTATGCCTCCAGTAACCACAAAAACACCGTCGTATTTTGCGGCCCAGTAACGCACCTTTTGCTCCAGCGTATTCCAAATTCCAGCATTAAAATTGTGCTCTTGCGGACTAATATTACTGGTTAAAAAAGTTTCATCGTGGGCTGCTTTGTTGTATTTTCTATCGCCCGCCGGACAAAGGTGTCCGCGATCATAACCCGAATTTTTATAATTACGCCAATGGGCTGCTCCAGTTTTTACAGCAGGGTCAATTTCAAAATAAGGGCGTTTAAAATGACTATTTGAAAGATCCGATTTTTTCAATTCGTAAGCCACCCATTCCGCTTGTTCCTCTTTTTCACTGTAAGATAAGGAATAGCCATTATGATGAATTACTTGTCCTGTAGTACTCGTTGGCAAGAAAAATTCGTTGGTTTGTTTTTTAGGCTTACCACCTTCAGCAACTATATCGGCTTGAACTTTTGTGTCTAAAAAGTGCTCATAACCATAAACCGCTATCATGATGATAGCGGCTAAAATGGCGTATGTATTACGTTTATTCATCTATTTTTACCCCAGACCAATTACAATACTCCCTTTAGAGAGTTGCAATCCAACCAAGTAAGGAAAAATTTTGTTATTTTAAAACGTATCCTAAAGGTTTTCCAATAGAAGCATTAGGGAAACTTATACCTAACATCGCAGAAATGGTAGGTGCTATATCGGTAATATTTGTTCTTTCGGTAGTTTCGCCATGGTTAATCCCTTTTCCAAAAAACAATAATGGCACATGCGTGTCATAATTTAAGCCACTACCGTGTGTAGACCCTGTTTTCCCGTATGAAATATAGGCAGGATCACTCACTAAAACCACATCTCCAGAACGCTTCTGATTAAAGCCTTTTTGAATTAGAGCCTCAATACCTTCAGTAAAATCTCTTGAAACAATGGCTTCTCTTGTATAGGCTTTTGAAATATGAGGGTAAGTCATTTGTTCTTCAACAATGGCATTTTGTACCTCTATGGCATTTAAATTTAAGGTCTTTAGTTTTTCTTTATTCAGAAAAATTTGCTCATTACTAATATTTTCAACCACATCAGCAGTTCCATATTTAGCAACTAAAAACGCATTAAACTGCTTCTTACGAGCCTTATTATCCAAATATCCCGACGGAATATTATGAGCATGCAAATATGCCGGCACATCAACAGCACCATGATCGGCAGTTAAAAACACAACATACTCCCCTTTTCCTACTTCTTTATCCAACACATTAAAGAAACGTTCTAAATCTTGATCCAAACGAATATAAGTATCTTCAATCTCTTTAGAATTTACCCCAAAATTATGACCAATATAATCGGTACAAGAATAACTCACCGTTAAAACATCTGTAATATCATCAGCACCTAAAGACTCGCCCTTGATAGCAGCAATAGCAAAATCGGTGGTTAAACTATTTCCAAATGGTGTTATTTTAAGAATACTAAAATTTCCGTTTTTATCTTTTAACGCCTTCAAATTATAGGGAAAAGTTGCCGTTTCTTTACCTTTAAATCCAGCTTCGTAATCATTCAAATCGGCACCACTCGCTGTATAGGTGTCTATATCATAATAGGTGTCCCATTTTTTAAAATACGAGGCAGCTTGTTTGCTTGCGTTGAATTTAGCCACCCACTTTGGCAGCGCATCCATATAAAAAGAACTGGTAATCCATGCCCCTTCATCGTCACCATGAAACCAGTAGGCCGCATCAGCTGTATGACCAGCTGGCAAAATAGCGCCTCGATCTTTTACAGAAATTCCAATGGTTTTACCACGCATTTGCGTGAACAATTTATTTTCATCAGCAAAAGTGGTGGTTAACATGCGGCTAGGCGACATTTTTCCTGCCTTATCACTTGTTCCAATTGGCAACACACTATCATCATCGGCACAATACACCTGTTCTTTAGTCTCTTTATCATACCAATAATTTGAAATAATCCCATGATATTTAGGTGTACTTCCGGTAAAAATAGAAGCGTGACCTGGAGCCGTTTTGGTTGGCACATAATTAAAGTGATTGTTTTTACAGTTAAAACCTTCATCCATCATACGTTTAAAACCACCAGTTCCATAGCGCGAATAGAACCTGGTTAGATAATCATATCGCATTTGATCTACAACAATCCCCACAACAAGTTTTGGAGCAGTTTGATCTTTTTTAGTCGATGATGTCGACTGGCTATGAATTTCAACAAAAGAACATAAGATGGCTAAAGTGAAAACAAAGAGGTGTACTTTTTTCATTACGTATTTTTAAGATAGGTCTCAAAAATACATAATTAAGCACATCATAATTTAAAATTAACGTTAAATACCCCTAACTTTTTTTTACTTTAGCAGCTACAAAACTACATATGAAATACCTTCATAATATTGGAACTTATTTTTTGATGATTGCCGAAATGTTTCGCAAACCAACGAAGTGGAGCGTTATGAAGAAGCTGATATTAAAAGATATAGACGACTTGATTATCGGATCTTTAGGAATCGTAGCTTTTATATCCTTTTTTGTTGGCGGGGTAGTTACTATACAAACGGCATTGAATATTGACAATCCGTTAATCCCGAAATACCTGGTTGGATTTGCAACCAGACAATCCATTTTACTAGAATTTGCCCCCACCTTCGTATCGATAGTTATGGCTGGTAAAGTAGGTTCGTTTATCACTTCTAGTATTGGTACTATGCGAGTTACAGAGCAAATTGATGCTTTAGAAGTCATGGGGATTAACTCGATTAACTACCTTGTTTTTCCGAAGTTTATTTCCCTGATGCTATATCCGTTTTTAATTTGTATTGGTATGTTTCTGGGCATTGTTGGCGGCTTAGTGGCCTGCATGTATGGCGGATTTAGCGCGCCCGAAGATTATATCACTGGCGTACAGTTAGATTTCAATCCGTTTCACATTACCTATGCTTTTATAAAAACTTGTGTTTTCGCATTTCTATTAGCAACAATTCCTTCATACCACGGTTATTACATGAAAGGCGGTGCTTTAGAAGTAGGAAAAGCGAGCACAACATCTTTTGTTTGGACCAGTGTTTTCATCATCCTTCTAAACTATTTACTAACCCAAATGTTATTAAGCTAATGATTGAAGTTAAAGACTTACGTAAATCGTTTGGAAACGCAGAGATCTTAAAAGGTATTACCACTACTTTTGAGAAGGGTAAAACCAGCCTCATTATTGGGCAAAGTGGCGCAGGAAAAACCGTTTTCTTAAAATGTTTATTAGGTATTTTTAATTACGAAGGCGGCTCTATTGCCTATGACGGTAAAATTTTAGCCAAATTAAGTGAGGATGAAAAAAGAAACATTCGTGCTGAAATAGGTATGGTGTTTCAAGGTAGTGCCTTATTTGATTCGATGACCATTGCCGAAAACGTGATGTTCCCTTTACGCATGTTTACCAAGCAAAGCAAGAGTGAAATGGAAGATCGTGTAGATTTCGTTTTAAATCGTGTAAATCTTGAAAATGCCCATAATAAAATGCCTAGCGAAGCCTCTGGAGGGATGCAAAAACGGGTTGCCATTGCACGCGCTATTGTAAACAAACCAAAATACCTTTTTTGTGATGAACCTAATTCGGGCTTAGACCCCAAAACAGCTATTGTTATTGATAATCTTATCCAAGAAATAACCGACGAATATCAAATTACTACCGTTATTAATTCACACGACATGAACTCGGTGATGGAAATAGGTGAAAAAATCGTTTTTCTAAAAAATGGATTAAAAGCTTGGGAAGGTTCTAACGAAACTATTTTTAGAACAGATAACGAAGTGGTTACCGATTTTGTTTACTCTTCCAACCTCTTTAAAAAAGTACGTAAGATGTACTTGGAGGATCATGAGTAAAGCGGAAGCTTAACCTAAACACAAAATACTTCTCTTAGGCCTAATAGACAAAATGGTTGGTCTTTTAACACCTATTCTTGTACGTCTATTTTTGCTTTTAAAAACTCATTAATAAATTTGATTTTTCTTTGTTTGGTTAATCCGTTATGATTTCTGAGTTTGTTTTTTAAATCAGAAAAATGCCCATCAATCATATTGGTTGTATTAGGAATATTTAAATCGTAATTATCATACCATGTAAATAACCATGTCATATTCGTATTAAGACTTCTATACGCACTCCTAAGTCGTTTATGGGTAAAATGACTCTTGCCTGTTTCATTATTAATAGTTCGCTCATTTAAAAAGCTTTCCCACTTAATAAACCACATATTTAATCCTCCTTCGAAAGATTCTTTATCTGTATTTTTGAGCATAGCTACATGCGTTTTTAATTCAATTGAAGCAAGCATTTTCGGGTTCTTAGTTATATATCTTCTTATTGCAGCAACTTGATGAAATTGACAGAGCTGGACAGGTATTCCTTTAAACGTACCAACCAAGCCTTTTCTACCATCACATACAATAGCAACAATCTCAAAACCTTTAGATTTTAGCTCATTAATCCCCTTTATATACAAAGCGTTAGTTTCTGATTTGACGTAATACCAAAGAAGATTCTCCTTGCTGTAAGCATCCTTAAAGAGCATTAATCCAAAGCTTCTCCCCCAATATGTTGTATCCATTAAGACAATAACTTTCTTAGGTGTTATCTCTACGTCCTTTACTTGATGAAGATCTAGTTTACGTTGTATAGTTCGCTTTGAACATCCATATTTCTGAGAAAGCTGTAAATAGGTCTGCTTTCCTCTGGTATATTCATCCCAAAGAGAGTCTACTTGAATTTCTTTTCCTCCAGTAAAAACACTTTTACAATTCAAACATTTATAACGCTGTTTTTCTAATCTAACACCATATTTATGGGTTAGTAAGCTATTACAAAATTTACATTTTTTTTATTCAAAGCCTTTGATTTGCTTCAAAGCTAATAAACATAAGCTCTTCGAAAGGATTTACCAACCATTTTGTCCATTACATCTTCTCTTAAAATAAAGCTTTAATTCGTGCTTTATCTACTTAAAATCAAAAAAGCTTTTTGGAATTTTAATATTTGCCTCTAAGCCATAATACTATAACACGCTTTAGCCTAGCTATTTTATTATTTCTTAGAGACTCTGTATCCTCGAACCCCCATTCTCATGGCATTCATTTCGAATATGCATTACCTTTCAAATAAGTTTGAAACAACGATGACGCCTTAATTAATTCTACGTACCACTAAAGTATCTAGATCTAGTTTAAGTTTTAGCCACTTTTCAAGTTTGTCCTTATCCTTTTGGCGTAGTTCGTCCTTATACTCTTTTTTCCACTTTACAGAGAAAACTGGTGTGGTATCTTTTTTAGTGAAATTGGTATTAATCACATTACCATAAGAGAACTGTTCTATGTTTTCGTAGTTGATTTTCAACTCTTCTGTTAACCCATCAAAGGCCATATAACTGCTTTCTAATTGCGAAAAGCCTCTTAACTTATCTTCTAAATATCTAATTTTTTGATTTTGAGTTAACAGATCCAACGAGTCACGTGTTCTAAGCTCTTCCATATACTTAAAATTATCTAAGTTTTTAGAGCGATTCTGATTGATATTTAAAGTTGTAGTAGACAAAGCGCGGTAATCTTTTAAACGATTACGAAGCAAGGTAATGGTTGTTTCAGAAATTTCATCTAAACCAAAAGTATTCAGTTCTATGACCGAAGTTTTATCATCAAAATAAGTGTATGTCGCATTGTTTTTTATGTATTCCCCATGAGGCAAATCGGTTAACTCTTTACGGATAAAAGTACTAGCATCGCGGTTAAAATTACTTTCATTCAACACATTAATAAAAGTCCATACCGCCGGAATCATAACCACAATAGCCAACAACATGGCCGCTCTAGAAATGAACTGACGACGCTTAGAATTGGCGTATTTAAGCATGGGGAACCTCAGTAATTTCAATACTAAAAAGGTCGCTAAGGCAATAAAAATCGTGTTGATGGTAAACAAATACATGGCGCCACCGAAGTACACAAAGTTTCCTTTAGCCAAACCATAACCTGCCGTACAGAGCGGTGGCATTAAGGCTGTTGCGATAGCCACACCAAAAATAACCGAGGCGATGGTTCCTTTTTTGGTACGTGCAATAATTAAGGCCAAGCCACCAAAAAAGGCAATTAAAACGTCGCGAATATCTGGTCGTACACGACCTAAAAGCTCTGAAGTATCTTCACTTAAAGGGAATAACCAGAAAAATAGAAAAGCCGTTAGTAAACTTAGAACGATCATCGTCGCTAAATTTATTAACGACTTTTTAAGCGTATCAATATCGTTTATAGCAATAGACAGGCCTATACCTAAAATAGGCCCCATGAGCGGAGAAATTAACATGGCTCCAATAACCACGGCGGTTGAATTGGCGTTTAATCCAATGGAAGCCACAAAAATGGAACAGACTAAAATCCAAGCCGTGGCACCTTTAAACGGAATATCGGCAACAATGGCTTTGGTAGTCGCTTCCCGATCGGTATCTTCACGAAAATCTAACAATTCGCGCAAAAACACTTTGATACTCGCTAGAAGACCTTGCGCATCCTTTTTTACAGCATCTTTAGACTGCTCAACACTTTTGGCTTTCTCTGCCTCAGCGGCTTCATCAACCTTGTTCACCTTAGCTTCAGCTTCTTCTTCCGAAAAACTAAATTTATTTTCTTCGCTCATATGTTATTAACCGTATTGTTCTCCAAATTTATCTCTTACATTTTGGAGTACTTTTTTAATATCCTGTTCTTTAGACTTAGGAAAGATAAGCAAAACTTCTTCTTTATCTACAATAATATAATCCTGCAAACCGTCTATAACCACAATTTTATCTTTTTTGGTGCGAATCATGTTTCCAGATGCATCTTCAGGTAATACTCTAGCGTTTACAACAGCATTACCATTTTCAGTTTTATCAAGTTTATCATATAAACTACCCCAGGTTCCTAAATCGTTCCAATCAAATTCTGCTGCAATTACGTACACATTTTTAGACTTTTCCATAATGGCATAATCTACCGATATGTTTTCCGCCTTCGGATAGTTTTCTTTTATAAAATCGGCTTCTGCATTAGTATTGTAAGCACTAATTCCAGATTTAAAAAGCTCGAACAATTCTGGTTGATTTTTCTGAAAGGTGTTTATTACCGTTTTTACGCTCCACATAAAAATACCCGCATTCCAAAGAAAATTACCTTGAGATATAAAGGCTTTAGCGGTTTCATAATCTGGTTTTTCTCTAAATTGATTTACGGGTTTTATCGCTTCCGCGGAAGTCTTATCGTATTCAATATAACCATAACCTGTGTTTGGAAATGTAGGTTGAATACCCAATGTCATAAGCGCATCATTTTCCGAACAAAATTCAAAGGCCTGTTCTACATTTTTAGAGAAGGTATCTTCATCTTCAATCCAATGATCACTTGGTGCTACAATCATTACTGCATCGGGATTTTCTTTCTGAATTTTTAATGAAGCATATAAAATACAAGGCGCTGTATTTCGCATGGCAGGCTCTAAAACTACCTGGCGCTGGGTTACTTCGGGAAGCTGCTCTAAAACCAAGTCGTTATAACGCGCGTTGGTTAAAATAAATATATTCTCTTGGGGTATCAGTTTTGCTAAACGATGGAAGGTCTTCTGAATAAGCGTATCGCCGGTTCCTAGCATGTCGTGAAATTGCTTAGGAAATTCTTCTGTACTTACAGGCCAAAATCGTGATCCAACACCACCTGCCATTAATATTGCGTAATAATTCTTCTTCATCTTATTATTTTTTTAATATTTAAATATTTTCAATTTAAAAGTTCTACTTCGGCATTCGGACTAAACAAATACACTTTACCGGTTTTAACTTCAACACATTCAAAACGCTTAACCCGTTTTTTCATCATTTGGAAAATTTTACCATTATAAATTTTAAAATGACGACCCATTGGCACTTCAAAAATATAAGTTTTATCATTAGGGGCATCAAATTGTTTCAGGGCTAATGATAAATGGGCATCGGTATCGCTGCTCGCCTTCGGGTTTTTAAAATGTCTCGCCAATAAAGGGAGTAAGTCCAAAGGAAAAACTTCTGGATTTAAAAAGGGCAACATTAAACGCTGAAAGGTATACTTCCATTCTTTACCGTGAGGTTTAATAAACTTACCATAGGTTTTAAAAGCCTCTAAATGCGCGATTTCATGAACTAAAGTAATTAAAAATCGGTAGCAATTCAAATTCGAGTTTACTGTAATTTGATGTCTACCGTTTGGCAAACGCTTATAATCGCCATGACGGGTTTTACGTTCATTTTTTATTTTTATCGTTAAATGTTCATGCTCTAAAAGCTGTAAAATTAGAGGTACCGCTTTTTTGGGAATGTAATTTTGAAGTGTGTCCTGCATTAAAACAAAAATAGTAGATTTAAATTTAAATGTTGAATCGAGGAAAAGTTTAATTGTGTATTATGTTATGAGTAAAAGTTTCAAAGTGCATCAATAGGTAGCTCTATGATTTAGTTATGCATGTATCGCAAAGCATATAGCATTGAAACTACAACATAAAGCCCACTTCCATCCTACTCAATAAGCGCCAATAAGTCACTCATTTTAGAAAAAGTTTTAGTTGCTAAAGGCATCAATTCATTATCGGGATCGTGCGCGGTGTAACCAAAAACATCAAAACCACCAGCTTTGGCTGCTTTTACACCAGAAAGACTATCTTCAATAACTAAACATGCTTCGGGATTGAAGCCCATGGTTTTTGCTGCCCATAAAAACACGGCAGGATCGGGTTTCCATTTTTTCAGGGCATAGCAACTAAAAATACGGCCTTCAAAAAATGGCAATAAACCAGCGAGACCTAAATTAAGTCTGATTTTAGACTCAGGACCACTGGAAGCCACACAAAACGGTAAATGTAATCGTCCTATAACATCCTTTACGCCTTCAACCGGTTCCATTTTTTTCTGAAAAGCCTCAAAACTACGATTTCGGTATTCATCCTCTAAACTATCGGGAAGTTGCTTTTGGGTTAAGTCACTTATCATTTGCTTACAGGCCGTAAAAAAACTGCCTTTAAAATGCTTCATACCGTATTCCAAATCGATATTAGCACCATACTCATTAGCGATATCAACCAAAACCTGAATACTTGTAGGTTCACTATCAACCAATACGCCGTCGCAGTCGAAAATGATACATTTATATTTTTTATTCATAGCCATTATCAAGGGGTTGAATTAGATACCTGAAGCATTTTTCCGTTATAATATTTATTTCCATTGAGAGCAAAGTCGAAGATGTACTCGGCCATTTCTAAAGCTGTAATGGGCGCTTGATATCCTGGAAAAGCTTCTTCAAGCATTTCGGTTTGAACGGCACCTAAAGCTAAAACATTAAAGGAAATCCCAGATTCTTTGTATTCTTCGGCTAGTAATTCGGTTAAAGTAATGACCGCCGCTTTACTAGAACTGTAGGCTGCTAATCCTGGGAATTTCATACTTCCTTGAACGCCACCCATAGAACTGATGGTTACTACATGACTTGGCTTCACCATAAACGGTAATACCACACGGGTTAATTCGGCAACGCCAAAAACATTGGTTCTATAGATGTTTTCAAAATCTTGCATGGAAATTTCTGAAAACGGCTTATTAAGCAAGGCGCCTGCGTTATTGATTAACACATCCACCTGTTTCCAGTTTTTAGTTATAAAATCTTCAACTTTTTTATAGTTTTTTTCATCGGCTAAATCGAAGGAAAAGCTAGTAACTTCTTTAAGATTTAGATTTTGAATGGGTTGTTCATTCCGCGAAAGCGCCAATACTTGATGGCCTTGCTTGGCGAATAATTGCACCAATTCGAATCCGATGCCACGACTTGTTCCTGTAATAATAATATTTTTACTCATGTAAGGTAATTTCTTTTTTTTCTGAATTAATCATGCCTTCGAGTGCAGGAATCATTTTTTGAATGAATGTAGTCATATGGTCAAAATCTAAAGCCTCTACCTCGTCATCGACATGATGATAATACTCATAATTGCTAAAATCGAAAGTTGAAATTGCCTGTGCAGGCACCTTAAAAGTCTTATAAAACGGATAATTATCAGAACGCTTGAAAAGACCATAGGCTTTGGCTTGAGGCAAAAAACCAATTAATTCCTCATGGGCATAACTATTTAGTTGATTAGCCATATTTGATTTTTTATAGCCAGTAATGTAGGCCATCGTTTCATGGTTAGCTAAAGGCACTCCAATCATTTCAAAATTAATCATAGTATACAAATCGATAGGCTGCTTTTTAAGACGATTAGCCAAATGCTCTGAACCCTTTAATCCCATTTCTTCAGCATCATAAAGTGTGAATAAAATACTGCGTTTATTCGATTTGGTTTTTGCGAAATATTTTGCCCATTCAAGAACAGCAACCGTGCCCGAGGCATCATCGTTAGCTCCATTTGCTATAGTATCACCATTTACTTTTCTCGCAAAACCAATGTGATCATAATGTGCACCAAGTATCACGAATTCATTTTTCAACATAGGATCTTGACCTTCTATATAGCCAACGATATTATAGCCAACAAGACCTTTTAACTTAAAACTATCTCTATAGGTTTGAAAAAACGGTTTAATATCATGGCTCCTAAAAAAAGATTCCATATAAACAGCTGCTTTTTCCAATCCTTCGCTCCCTGTTTTTCGACCTTCTAAAGCATCTGAAGCGAGGTAATTCATATGTTTCTCAACACTTTCTTTTAAAATAACATGTTTCGATTGATTTTGTTTTTCTTGTGCTCCGCAGATAAGAATAGGCAGAAAAAACAGTAATGCATATATTTTTTTCATAGTTTAAAGATAAAAAAAACCTGTTTCACAAAAGATGAAACAGGTTTTAATTTATTATACAAACCGACGTATATCGGTATCAATTTAAAATTACACTAACATGGTTACTGGGTTCTCGATATATCCTTTTAAAGTTTGAAGGAATTGCGCTCCAGTGGCACCATCAATAGTTCTATGATCACAAGCTAATGATAATTTCATAGTGTGTCCAACAACAATTTGACCGTTTTTAACAACTGGTTTTTCTACAATGTTACCAACAGAAAGAATAGCTGAGTTAGGTTGGTTGATGATTGATGTAAAGGTATCAATACCAAACATTCCTAAGTTAGATACGGTAAAAGTACTCCCTTGCATTTCGTCTGGGGTTAATTTTTTGTTTCTTGCTTTTCCTGCAAGTTCCTTAACCGCAGCACCAATTTGAGGTAAAGTTTGCTCATTAGCAAAACGTACTACAGGCACTACTAATCCATCAGGAACAGCTACAGCTACACCAATATGAACATGGTTATTTAAACGCATTTTATCTGCGAACCACTGTGAGTTTACTTGAGGATGTTGTTTTAACGCTAAAGCACAAGCTTTAACAACCATATCGTTATAAGATATTTTTGTATCTGGAATCGAGTTGAATTGCGCACGGAAAGCCATAGCATTTTCCATGTCGAACTCTACAGTTAAGTAATAGTGCGGTGCAGAGAATTTAGAATTCGTTAATGCCTTAGCGATCGCTTTACGCATTTGTGAATTATCTACATCATCAAAATCTTCTTGACCAGAAGGTACAAATTTTCCAGCTGAAGCTGCAGATGCTGCAGGCTCATAATTTTCAATATCACGCTTAATGATACGTCCGTTCTCACCAGAACCCTGGACTTTTAATAAGTTGATGCCTTTATCTTCAGCTAATTTCTTAGCTAATGGCGATACATACACACGTCCGTTTTCAGTAACAGGCGTTGGTGCAGGTGCAGCCGCTTTTTTAGGCGCCGCTGGAGCCGATTTTGCAGCTGGTGCAGGTGCAGCAGCTTTAGGGGCTGCTGGTTTTGGTGCTTCTGCTTTCGCAGGAGCGCTAGATGCTGAAAAATTAGCAGCAACACCAGAAACATCTGTTCCTGCAGGGCCAATAATGGCTAATAATGAATCTACTTTTGCCGATTCACCTTCTTGTAATCCTATTTCTAATAAAGTACCCGATTGGAATGATTCAAATTCCATAGTCGCTTTATCCGTTTCAATTTCAGCTAAAATATCACCTTCTTCAACGGTGTCACCAACTTTTTTCAACCAAGTAGCGACAGTTCCTTCTTCCATAGTATCACTTAAACGTGGCATCGTTACAACGATAACACCTTCTGGTAATGCTGCAGCAGCTGGCGCCGCTTCTTCAGCAGGAGCTTCTTCTGTTGCAACTGGAGCAGCCTCGGCAGTTTCTTCCTTAGCTTCAGTAGCAGGAGCATCAGCGCTTCCTCCTCCATTTAGTAAATCTGAAATATCTTCACCTTCATCACCAATAATTGCTAAAAGCTCATCTACCTTAGTAGTTTCACCTTCTTGAACACCAATATGCAATAAAGTTCCTTCATTAAAGGATTCAAATTCCATGGTTGCTTTATCGGTTTCGATTTCAGCTAGAATATCTCCTTCTTCAATTTTATCTCCTACTTTTTTTAACCAAGCCGCTACCGTACCTTCTTCCATGGTATCGCTTAAACGCGGCATATTTACTACTATTGCCATAGCTTATATTTTGTGTTGAATAAATGGATAATCTTCTTGTTCGTAAACCATATCATAAAGCTGTTGCTTTTCTGGGAATGGCGATTCTTCTGCGAACTTCTCACATTCTAAAACGCGCTCTTTAACACGTTTGTCTATTGCTTTAATATCGTCTTCAGTTGCATATTTCTTTTCAAGAATAACATCTTTCACTTGCGTGATCGGGTCAATTTTCTTGTATTCAGCAACTTCATCTTTTGTTCTATAATGTTGCGCATCACTCATAGAATGCCCTCTATAACGGTAAGTTTTTAACTCTAAGAAGGTTGGCCCTTCACCGCGACGTCCTCTTTGGATAGCTTCATCGAAAGCTTCAGCTACTTTAATAGGGTTCATACCATCAACTGGAGCCGAAGGCATATCGTATCCTAAACCTAACTTCCAAATATCGGGATGGTTTGCTGTACGCTCTACCGAGGTTCCCATGGCATATCCGTTATTTTCACAAACAAATACTACAGGTAATTTCCAAAGCATCGCTAAGTTAAATGCCTCATGAAGCGACCCTTGTCTTGCCGCACCATCACCAAAACAACATAAGGTAACGGCATCACTACCGTGATATTTATCACCAAAGGCAATACCAGCACCTAAAGGAATTTGACCTCCTACGATTCCGTGACCACCATAAAATCTAAATTCCTTAGAAAAAATATGCATAGAACCACCCATACCTTTGGATGTACCTGTTGCTTTTCCGTATAATTCAGCCATAACACGTCTAGGATCTTCTCCCATACCTATAGGCTGTACGTGATTACGATAAGCTGTAATCATTTTATCCTTACTTAAGTCCATTGCGTGTAAAGCTCCTGCTAATACAGCTTCTTGTCCGTTATATAAGTGAAGAAATCCTCTTACTTTCTGTTGGATGTAAACTGCAGCTAGTTTGTCTTCAAACTTTCTCCAGAATAACATGTCTTCGTACCATTTGAGGTAAACCTCTTTTGTTATTTTTTGCATGGAATAATTTTATGATAATTTATAAGCGACTACAAAAGTAACACTTTGTGGAGAAATGGGAAAACTCAAATTCACTAAAGTGAGAAAAAAATTAAAATTCTAGTGATTAGAACCTCCGCTGATTATTCTGTAATTTTTCACCTTATTTTTATATTTTTTTCAATTTATGTAGATGACAGACAGATAGATTCTAACTAAAAAGTTAAAATAGTACTGTTTTATCAAATACAAAAGGCAACAAATTCATTACCGAATTTGACTTAGCGACAGCTCCTTTTGCGCCCATAAAATATAACTCGATATCATGTATTTGCTTGACTTCATATTCTACCATTGCCTGTCTACAGGCACCACAAGGCGGAATTGGAGTATCTGTAGCGGTCATTTTTGAACTTGCTGAAATGGCCATTCGAATTACTTTAGCTTCTGGATATTGCGATCCAGCATAGTAAATTGCGGTACGCTCGGCACAAAGCCCGGAAGGGTATGAGGCGTTTTCTTGATTATTACCGGTAATGATTTGGCCGTTATCGAGCAACAAAGCGGCGCCAACTTCAAAATTTGAATAAGGCGCATAGGCACGACTTCTGGCCTCAATCGCTTTTTCCATTAACTGGGCTACATCACTTGGTAATTCATATAAATCATCAAAAACGTATATTTTAGACTCTTTTTTTATTTCTTTCATGAAGCTTTCAATTTGTTATAACAATTTAAGAAAGTCTTAGAAACAAAAAAACTATTGCTCTCACAATAGTTTTTTTTGTATTCAATTAATGTTATAATTAGTATTCTGTATAAGCTCCTGCTCCAATATTAAATGTTAGTGAAAAACGCAAGGTCCCTTCTAAAGGACTTTGAACTTGAGATGTTGAAAACAGGTAAGACAAATCTATATTAACAACACTAGCTTTAAATCCGGCACCTAAAGCCATAAATTGTCGAGCACCTTTTTCTTCCGATTCATGAAAATACCCTGCTCTGAAAGCAAAGGCATCTTGATACATATACTCGGCCCCTAAAGCCCATGTAATTTCTTTCATTTCTTCCTTAAATCCGCCTGGCGCATCACCAAAAGACTGAAACATACCTTTAAAAAAGCCTACATCATCAGATTTTCCTTTGTAAATGACATTCGAGGTACGAGACAGTTCTGTATCTATATCTTCATCAAACTCTCCATTACCATCGACATCAACATATGTTACTTCATCGCCCAAAATTGGCGGTGTTGGCACCAAAAGTTTAGTAACTTCAGCAGTTAATGACACTTTATTGTAATCGTCGAAAATAAAATCAAACCCACCACCTAATCTTAAGTTAGTAGGCTGAAAATTTTCTTGTCCGCCTTCATCATATTTAAATTTCGGACCAATATTTTGAATGGCAAAACCACCGCGCCATCTTCCGTTAAAATCGGCATAAGCCTCTTCCTCACTTTGGTAGTAACCAGAAATATCGACACCAAAAGTACTTGCTGGGGTAGAGTCTGCCTGAAAATCAGTCAATTTTAAATCCGATCGCACATAGCGCATAGCTACAGACATGGCAAACCGCTCACTAAGTCTTAATGCATAAGAGGCGTCTAAAGCCATCTCATAAGGCCTCACTGTAAAAGGAGTCACTTGTGATTCATTCTCAACAAAATCTATATCTCCTAATGAAAAGTATCTAAAACTTCCTGCGAAAGCGCTACGCTCATCAATTCGATTATAATAAGTTAACCCTCCAAGAAAAATATCATTCACTAACTTTCCTAAATAAGGCGTATACGTAAGTCCAATTCCAGACTTTGTTTCCGAAAAGGCGTACTTTGAAGAGTTCCACTGTTGAGAATATGCATCCACCGAAGTAGCCACACCCATATCCCCCATACCCGCTGAGCGCGCATCACTGGCGATAAGCAAAAAAGGCATTCCCGTGGTAATGACTCTGCTATCATTACTGTTTGGAATAATAGTCGTTTCTGTAGTTTGGGCCTCTAATTTATAGATAAAAGCAAAAGCTAATAATAACAATAGTTTATTCTTCATGAAATATAGTTTAGTTAGCAAATATAATTTTTTCTTACAGTATTACAAGTTTCTCTATTTTTTCTACGGTCTTATTCAATAATTCGGAATGCACCTTAAGTTTATACACATAAACACCCTTCCCTATTTTACCTCCAAAATCGTCGCGTCCATCCCAAACGATATCACGAGACAAGGAACTATTTGTCACCGCTCCACCTGAAGTTTTCCCGTTTAAGGTTCGCACAAGTTTTCCCGACACCGTAAAGATCTGTATTGAAACGCTCAAAGACTCCGAACTATTGTGATTGAACCAAAATTCGGTGTAATTCACAAACGGATTAGGGTAATTAAGCACGTTGTTTATAACCAATTCTTGATCTTGATCATGCACAATAAATTGAATTTCAGAAACAGATGAATTATTATAAACATCCCAAGCTTTAAGGGTTAAGGTATGCAAACCTGGTTTTAAATCTCTCATGGGAAAACTCACAACACCACGCGTATAATCGTCGACTTCGGTTTGATAGTAATCATTTAAAATAATAGGATTTTTTTCATCGCCATCAATAATAGCTACGATATCATGACCAATACCACTGGCTGTATTGACGCCATTATCATCCTGCAACTTCACTAATAAGGTTGGTGATTCATTTGTAATGCCTCCCGATACAAAGTTTTCATCATTCATATAAAGATTAATCACTGGCCCAACATTATCTTCGGCAGCATTTTCATCCAAACCTCCAATTTTAACTGTGTTATTACTAGATCCTGTTTGATTAATCGTGAGTTCATCATTTCTTGAATAAAAACTCACTTTACCAAAACCTACAGGAATGCCAATATCCTTAGGAACAACAAAATCAAATTCAAAAGCACCATTTTTAACTGAAGCCTGGCCTCTAAAAATAATTTCCCCTAAAGTTTTAAAATTTAAAATAACCAACTCTCCATTTAAACGTGTACCATCATTCCCTAGCGTACTTCTATCAATATATTTATCGTATATGGTGGTTGAGAGCAAGCCTGAATAATCGGTTAAAACATTACCAGACGCATCAACTACCTCGCCAGACAACTTAACCTTACTTAAAGCTTTTAGCGTATCTGTGGATTGTGCTAGAGGTACATCATTAATTTTAGTTAATCGAATACTTGGTTTAGGAAAGCTTAATTTCATAGCGGGATCCCCTATAAAAAACACCAATCTGCGTTGGCTGTTATTTGACACGGCTGGATCGGATTTTGAAAGCCTTAAAGATTCGGCCATAGACGGGTATTCATCATCTCCATAATTGTCATTATCATGATATGAAAACAAATACTGCCCTAAAATATTATTAAATGAAATGGCAAAACTCACATAAATTTGTCTGGTAGTCGTAATTAACCCAATCGCGCCAGCGCGTTTATTCCAGAAGGTAAACTCTCCTGCGGTTTGACGATACGGGTTGTCAAAACGTGTAAACTCACAAGTTACGGTAACAAAACAATTGAGTTTATTATAATTCCTAAAATTTTCGATATCTGTTTTACCCAAAATACGCTCTTGAGCTAAACCTTCTTCACCCCCATGACCGAAGTAATTAACCACCAAAGCGCCATTATCTACTGCATTTGAAATAGCCGTATTAACCGTAGGATACCTGTTTCCACCAGCCGAAGTTTCTTGCTGATACGAATCGCTATGAATTTTAACAACATTAATAAAAGGCTTTTTCTCAGCAACCAAATTACCTACATTATCGGTAGTTTCCTGCAAAATACCTTCCCAATCGGCATCAACATCATCAGAAATCACTACAAAGTTATTACGCCAACTTCCAAAAGATTCCCTTTGGTAATACTGAGCCACTTTATCGACAAGTTCTTTCGCGCGTTGGGGCGAGTCGGCAATAATTCTCCCCACGGCAATATCCAACATATCGGTTGAGGCCATACTCCCCTCATCGTCGTCCATCATACCATAAAAATCATCGGTCACATACGAATTAGCTAAACTAAAACTGTTATAAGAATACCATGAAGGCACGATATTCGTATTATTAGGAATACGGTCTTTATAATCGAAAGAACCATCACCAAACAAGCATAAATACTTGATTTTTTTACTGGGTTCACTAGCATTATCATACACATATTTAACCATATTTCGAATGGCACCAACATCTTGATTTCCTGTACTAAATTCGGCATAAATTTCATCTAAACCCACAACCTTTACATGTAAACCATTCTGCTCTCGATTAATATCGGCTAAACGCTCGGCATGATTAAGCATATTATTAGGCGCCACAATAATATAGTCTATATCCTGAAAATTCCCTTGGGCATTTTTAAAAATTGTTCCTTTAATGTCTTGATTAACGACATCGGTTTTCGAATCTATTTTAGGCGTAAAATAATCTGATGGGGTTACAGCTACATAAGTTTTTAAACTTCCCAAGGTTGATGTAAAACTAAACACAGCTTCGTTTTGAGTATTTTCTACACTGGAAACATAATACAAATCGGTGACATCCCAAACTTCTGAAACCGCAGTCGCATTAGATAAATTATATTGGCCCACACCAGATTCTGTTTCTACAATACTATTTTTAAACTGAAATTGTTTCCCCGAAAAACTCAATGCGCACTTAGCCTCTATAGCAATATAATCAAGATAAGATTCAATACTAGGATTTCCTTGATTGTTAAAATTAAGTCCTACGGATATTTTGGAACTACTAACATCAACCTCCCTATAAAGCCCATTACCTGAAGCTAAATTTGGACTAGAAACACCACGCAAAGTGATGGTAGATATGGCAGTTCCATTCACATCAACATCAAACGAACATGTTGTTGAATTAACAGCGCCCACCAAAACATTTAATTTTATAGGCTCTGAGGTATTGATATTAGGAAAATCGAAGTCAAAATTTTTGCGATTAACGACATCGAAACGATCACCAAACCAGCGTCTACCTAATGAAATCAAATTATGATCATCAACCTCATGAAATTGATACGCCTCATAAGTATCGATAACCAAATTGGGCACCCCAGAAGGTTGTGAAAAATTCTGAATACGCTTTCCTTCAGCAGTGCCTACATTAATATAATAATAGGTTTTATCTGTATAACAATTAATATGCGTATTACTGTAAGCATTATATCCTTTTGGTCCGCGAGCATAAAACAAAATATAATCCTGATCGTTAAAGACACCATCTTCTTCACCAACAAACTTGATGGCATTTTCTGGAACATCATAAGGATATGACACGGCATTCGAATACGGAATCATCTCACCGCCATGACCAAATAACCGAATTCTCTTGGGGTTAACATTATTCACATCAACACCCAAACGCTGTAAAAAACTTTTAGACAATTTAAAAACCCCTGTAGTATCAACATAAAACCGATACCATTTCCCTAAATTTAAAACCGAATTAGACAAAACTTTTGAAGACACATCATTCTTACGAGTCGTTGTTCTATTAGAAGTAGCCCCCCATTTGTAATCCAATTGAAAAGACATGATTTTTTTATACGTGCCATTGGCATCACGAATAATGGGACTTAACTGAAAACTTACATACCGTTTATTTCTAGCCGTAACATTTTTTAACTGAAACTTTAAATCGCGCGAAATTCGAGTAATATCAAGATCTTTTAATTCTGAAGTACTAATGACTTCATAAACCACCTGACTCAGTTTTGCTGATGTTTCATTAACGCGATTTGATACTACCCACTGATCTGTGAAGCGCAGACCATCCTCTGAAAAAGAGAAATTATCGGAATTAAAATAAGGCACCTCAAAAGAAAAGCCTGTTCCAGATATGGTTTTAGCACCCTCCCAAGAAATCGTATATTTTTTTTGTTGCGCAAATAATCCAACTGTGGTTAGCAGTAGTAAAAGGAAAAATTTATTTTTCATTGATAAAATAACGTCATTAATAATATGTTATTATTAAAACAAATAACATTTTTAAAAAGTAGTTCAAAAATACAATAATAAATTTGTTAAACCTTCGTTAACATAACACAAAAGCCAACGAAAAACAGATAAAATCATCGTTGTAAGGCGCAAAAAACAGGACGAAATACACGATTTTTTAGTCAAAATGTAATTAATAGCTTGCAATATTCGGTATAATTCTTATATTGCAGCACCAAAACATGATTTAGCTTACTTAAAAGTATGGATATGAAAAAAGTAGTCGCATGCAAAGTTTTAGCGTTATTAGCACTTGCTATCGCTTCAACAAGTTGTTCAAAATCCTCGAGCTCCAGAAATAGTTCAAGAGCTACTGGATGGCAATTAAATTCTCGTGAGGGTGGCTTTCAGTACAATACAAATTTTAGAGAACAAGAAACTGCTCCAGGATTGGTATTTATTGAGGGTGGAACTTTCACCAAAGGCCGTGTTCAGGATGATGTGATGCACGATTGGAACAACAGCCCTAGTCAACAACATGTGCAATCTTTTTACATGGATGAAACCGAGGTTACTAACATGATGTACATGGAGTACCTAGATTGGTTAAAGCGTGTTTACCCGCCATCAGAAGGCAATTTTAGAGCCATTTATAATGGAGCCTTACCAGATACTTTAGTTTGGAGAAATCGTTTAGGTTTTAATGAAGTTATGACCAACAACTACTTGCGTCATCCAGGATACGGCGAATACCCTGTAGTTGGTGTTAGCTGGATTCAAGCCGTTGAATTTGCCAACTGGAGATCGGATCGTGTAAATGAGAAAAACTTAGAAGATGCTGGTTATTTAAAACGCCACGCAAAAACTACTGATGTAGCCGCAGATCAAACTTTTAGCACCGACACATATATCAACTCACCTTCAGGTACTTATGGAGGTAATGAAGAAATTCATGATGGTCGTGCAAGAAGCAGAAACGCAAGAGTTGACGAAGAAGGAAATGAAACTGGCGTATACGCCACTCGTGAAACAGGTATACTTTCGCCTAAATACAGACTACCAACCGAAACCGAATGGGAATATGCCGCTTTAGGATTGAGTGAAATTAGAGATTACAACTTATACCGCGGACGTAAAAAGTACCCATGGGACGGTCAATACACACGTTCTGGAAAACGTAAAATACGTGGCGACCAATTGGCTAACTTCAAACAAGGAAAAGGTGATTATGGTGGTATCGCAGGATGGTCTGACGATGGAGCCGATATTACTAACGCAGTAAAATCATACGAACCAAATGATTTTGGCTTATATGACATGGCTGGAAACGTTGCAGAATGGGTTGCCGATGTTTACCGTCCAATTATCGATGATGAGTTTAATGATTTCAACTATTACCGTGGAAACGTTTATACTAAAAACGCTATTAATGATGATGGTACTGTGAAAATCGTAACGCCAGGAAATATTGTTTATGATACATTATCTAACGGAAGAGTTATCGCAAGAGATTTACCGGGTGAAATTTTACAAGTTCCTGTTGATGAAAACGAAACATATTTAAGAACGAACTTCGATAGAAGTAACCACATCAATTACCGTGATGGCGACAAACGTTCTTCTCGTTATTTCGAAAGTTTTAATGATGATGATCTTGGAAGCGATCCAGAAGCTGAAACCAGACAAATGTATAATTCTCCTAAACACAAAATCACTAGAGATTCCTTAGGAAATATTATCAGAGAGTTTGATAAAGCATCGCACAGAACCTCTTTAGTCAACGATGAAGTTCGTGTATATAAAGGTGGTTCATGGAAAGACAGAGAGTACTGGCTAGACCCTGCTCAAAGACGTTACTTCCCACAAGATATGGCTACAGATTATATCGGATTTAGATGTGCCATGTCTAGAGTTGGATCTAAAAGCAAAACAAAAGCTAAAACTAAAAACTAAATTAACGCTAGTTTTATAGAATAAATTAAAGTCCTAACGCTTCGTTGTTAGGACTTTTTTTATACATTTATTTCTAATAAAATTTTTCCATTTGAAAACAGCAGAATTACACAGCCTTTTCCTTACATGTCGTAGCGCATGTACAGATACAAGAACCATACAGACGGACGACATATTTTTTGCCTTAAAAGGCGATAATTTTAATGGAAATACTTATGCTAGTAAAGCCTTAGAGGCCGGAGCAAAATTTGCCGTTATAGACGAGGCATCAGCCCATACTTCTCAACATACCATTCTAGTGGAAAATGTTCTTCAAACACTTCAAGAACTCGCTTCGTTCCACCGTAATTATCTCGGTATTCCCATTGTAGCTTTAACAGGTAGCAACGGAAAAACAACTACCAAAGAGCTTATCAATGCTGTACTTTCCCAAAAATATAGCACCACAGCAACCAAAGGGAATTTAAACAACCATATAGGCGTACCCTTAACGCTACTATCCATGAACAAGACCACAGAAATAGGCATTGTCGAAATGGGAGCCAATCATCTTAAGGAAATCGCCTTTTCATGTCACATTGCAAAACCAGATTATGGTTACATCACAAATTTCGGAAAAGCCCATTTAGAAGGTTTTGGAGGTGTTGAGAGGGTTATAAAAGGTAAAAGTGAAATGTATCAATATTTAACTAACCATGGTAAAACCATATTTGTAAATGCGCATGACCCCATCCAAATTGAAAAAACAAAACAGGCCAAAATATATACGTTTGGAAAATCAGATCACAAGGTTGATGTAGGTGTAAACTATATAGACGCTCAACCTTTTGTGAGTTGCGCTTATCATAATTACGCTATACAAAGTCATCTTATAGGTGATTATAACTTTAATAATATTGCAGCAGCCATTACCATAGGACATTATTTTAAAGTCGATGACAGCGCTATTAAAACTGCTATTGAAAGTTATATCCCAACCAACAACCGTTCGCAAATTATAACTAAAGCATCTCATAAAATTATTCTTGACGCCTATAATGCAAACCCCACAAGCATGCGAGCAGCCCTTCTAAATTTAGAAAAACAAGAAGGCACCAAAATAGCCATTTTAGGCGATATGTTTGAACTTGGAAAAGATGCCCATAAAGAGCATACAGAGATTGTGAAACTGGCCACCGCACTTGAAATTGATAAAATTTATTTTATCGGTGAAAATTTTAATAACGTACAAGAATATTCAGAAAAGTTGACTTTATACCCTTCATTCGAAGCTTTTCAAGCAAAAAATCCAAATCTAGATTTTTTAAACGCCACAATATTAATAAAAGGGTCTCGAGGTATGGCGTTGGAGCGGGTTTTAGATCTTTTTTAAAACCCTCATTAGATTTAAAAAAAATGCCTGCCTTATAACGAATACAAGACAGGCACCCATAAATAATTCTCCCTATGAACTAATTAATAGCAAAAACACAAAATAGTTTACAGTCCCATTCGTATTGATACTAAAAGTTTTGATTTCTTCAAAAATTTCTTCCTCCTCAATTACTCCAAAACCTGGTTTTACATCCATTATTTGTTTTGAAATTGTAGACTCCTTATTCTTGACCTGATAACCCCTTCCTAGTAGTTCATTAGCCTTTTCAAGATCTTTGAGAACTCCATCTCCGTTTAAATAACAAACACCTAACCAATAGTTAGCCATGTCGGATTCACTTTTTATAAACCAATGTACTGCCTTGGTGTAATCTTGAGGAATATCTCCTAAGCCCTTTAAATAAAAATACGCTAAACTATATACCCCTTCATCATTTCCTAATTCTTAAGATTTTTTAAACCATTTAATAGCTTTTTGGTAATTTAAATTACATCCTGTTCCATACTTATATAAAACGCCCAGTTTTTGTGCAGCTAGTGAATTTCCCTCCTTTGCAGCTTCCTTAATTAATTTAAAACCTTTTTTCACAATGGAATTATCTGTATTATTAACGTATATGTGCCCTAATAACAGTTTTGCTTCAATATTACCTACAGACACACACGGCTTTAAATATTGAATTGCCTTTTTGGTGTTTTTTTCAACACTACTACTTCCTTTTAAATAGAAGAGCGCTTCCTGAATATTATAACTACAATTAAGATTTTGTTCTTGTGCACTCAAGGATACACGGCAAGAAATAGAAAGGGTATTAGTTTCATTTTTTTCGTTTATTAATTTGATAATAATTCATAATATTTTTGGTAAAATCATTTTATCATATTCTATAATATAGCTTTAGGTTTAGTATTAATTTAAACCCCATTTAATATCTATAAGCTCAAAACAAAAATGCTGGAATAAACTTACTTTTACTGTAAGAGATATTGTTTTTATTGTGCTTTTTTGTTATGATAAAAATGAATCAATACTGAACTCAACTTTTAAGAACCTTTTACGCAAACAACAGTAGTATATCCACTTTTTCTTTTTTAATCGAAATGCGCAGTTCACTCATTTCAGCTTGTAGCAAACTGGTATATATTGTATTTTTGTTTAAAATTTGAGCTTAATGAGTATAGAAGACATACAAAATGACATCATAGATGAATTCTCAATGTTTGAAGATTGGGAAGAACGCTACCAATATATGATTGATTTGGGGAAAGATTTACCCCTTATCGACGACCAATACAAAACGGACAGCAACATCATAAAAGGTTGCCAAAGTAAAGTTTGGGTACATGCCGAGATGCAAGACGATAAATTGGTATTTACTGCAGACAGTGATGCCATCATCACCAAAGGTATTATTGCGATTCTGATTCGTACCTTTTCTAATCAGCACCCTAAAGATATCATTCATGCAGAAACTGATTTTATTGATGAAATCGGCCTTAAAGAACATTTATCGCCTACGCGAGCCAATGGTTTAATAAGTATGATTAAGCAATTAAAAATGTATGCTATTGCTTATCAGACCCAATTGAAATAATTTCTGTAAAAAAACGGAAAGCATAACAAACAGATTTCCGCCTGCGCGGAAATGAAAATAAAATTATACGATTATGAGTGAAAATATAGATACCGCCGAACTCGGCGAAAAAATTGTAAATGTTTTAAAAACTATTTACGATCCTGAAATTCCAGTAGATATTTACGAATTAGGATTAATCTACGACGTTTTTGTAAATGAAGACAATGATGTTAAGATCTTAATGACATTAACTACACCTAATTGTCCTGTTGCCGAAACCCTTCCTTTAGAGGTAGAAGAAAAAGTAAAATCTCTTGACGAGGTTAAAGGTGCCGAGGTTGAAATTACTTTCGATCCACCTTGGACTCAAGAACTGATGAGCGAAGAGGCGAAATTGGAGTTGGGCATGCTTTAAAGGTGGTTTTTGGTTCTTGGTTTATAGTTTTTAGTCAATAGTCAATAGTCAATAGTCAATAGTCAAAATTAACAAATAGCTAATACGACTTCTTACTTAACAGTATATTAAAAAACAAACATTTATATGGCTGATGAAATCATCAATCGCGTTGCCAATAGCAAACTGGTTACTGTAAACCTTGAAGATTATTACCCACAAGGGAAACGTGTGCTTTTCGATATTAAAGATTGGCTTTACGAAGGTTTTATACTTCGTGAAAAAGACTTTAGAAACCAGGTTGCCAGCTTCGATTGGAGTCAATTTCAAGACCAATATGTTGCCTTAACTTGTAGTTCTGATGCCATCATTCCAGGATGGGCCTATATGTTGCTTAGTATTCAACTGCAACCTGTTGCCAAAAAAATTATAGTTGGTAGTTTAGACAACCTTGAAACGTCCATATACCAAGACGTGATTAACCAATTGGATGTTTCTGAGTTTGAAGGAAAACCAATTATTATAAAAGGTTGCTCGAACAAACCAGTCCCTCAAAACGCTTACATCATGCTTGCTAATAAATTGCAGCCTGTTGCTAAATCCATAATGTATGGCGAAGCTTGTTCGTCGGTACCCTTATACAAAAACAAATAACCCTTAATAATTAACAAACATTTTAAATCAATCCATTTTATTAAAAAATTTAAGATTATGAAAAGAATGCTGCTAATTTGTGCCTTTTTTATGAGTTTTATATTCTTAAACGCACAAACTAAAGAAGAATTAGAAGCCTTAAAATCTCAAAAAGAAGATTCTATTAGTGCACTGCAATCGGAATTTAATGCCCTTAAAAAACAAATAGAAAAATACCCAGGTTGGCATTACGGTGCTTTTGGTACTATTGGTGCTAATTTTTCGGAGTTTAACAATTGGTACGCTCAAGGTTCACCTAACAATTCTGCTGGTAACATAAACATTACAGTAAACCCATTTGCCAAGCTAAATCATGAAAAATATTTTTGGTACAATACAGCAAATATCAATTTAAGTTGGGTGAAATTTGATGATAAAGACGACCCAAATGACGATGATAGCTACCGACAAGCTACCGATGTTTTTACCTTAACATCGCTTTATGGATATAAAATTAGCAAGACGTTGGCGGCTTCTACCTTAGGAGAATACAGAACCACTTTATTAAACAATTTTAACGATCCTGGTTACTTAGATTTAGGTATTGGTATTACGTGGACACCTATTAGCGATTTGGTAGTGGTTATACACCCTTTAAACTACAATATTGTATTTAGTAGTGAATCTACCGTTTTCGATTCTTCCTTAGGTACCAAAATAGTTGCTAACTATGCAAAATCTATTGGTAAACTAAAGTTGAAATCTAATTTATCGATGTTTCAATCGTATAAAAGTTCCGATTTATCAAACTGGACATGGACTAACACTTTTGCTTACGAAGTATGGAAAGGTATTGGTTTAGGATTTGAATTTGGCTTAAGAGACAACAAACAAGAAGCTTTAAATTTTGCACTTGACAACTACGATCCTTCAGCTATTCCAGCACAAACGGAGCCTACGTTCGACAATGTTGACAACGACTTACAAACTTACTGGACCTTTGGGTTGAGTTATGCTTTTTAATCCATCGGGAAAATAGTTTATTATAAAAGCGTCTTTAAGGGCGCTTTTATAATTTTATATTGGGTGTGTAAAATTTCTTTTCAAATAATATTGCCTAAAATTGGTCTTCGACAAGCTCAGACTGACAAGGAGAGCTATATGCTTTAAGGTATGCAAGAGTCCAACGTTTTTATTAAACGTATGTCCTAACTTTAAACTTTTTACTAATATCTAACATTTTTAATATATAACTTCTTCTTCCTTTGGTTTTGGCATAGAAATCAGATTGACATCCTTCATTTAATCGCCCTTAAACTTTTTCTTTTTATTCATTAGTGTCCGATAAAAGATTTAAAAAGCGGGATTTCCAAGATAGGATTTCCCGCTTATTTTGTATCTTGAAGTTATCACACATCCAAGATATGAATAAAAGTAAAAACTTTAGCGGACACCCCATAATCAAACAGGTATTAAATTTCATTTTGCCCAAAGATGTTCATCGGACAGCCAAAAAGCACAACAGCGATCGCTATACCAAAAAGTTTACCACCTATGAGCATTTGGCCACTATGGTATTTACCGTGATCAGTGGCTGTAGCTCACTTCGTGAGGTTTCCAGTATTATGCTTGCCTGCGAGGGAAAGATCAACCATCTAGGACTCACGGACTTTCCAAAACGCAGTACCTTGTCAGATGCTAACAGGAGAAGAAGCTCTGAAGTATTTGCCGATATTTATCATTTACTCTACAAACGTTACCATCGCTTTTTATCGGACAGCAGACCCTTAGAACCTGCAGTGAAGAACCTTAAAATCGTTGATTCCTCGACCATACCCCTATTTAGCGACATTCTTAAAGGTGTAGGAAGGAACCCGCTCAACGGCAAAAAGAAAGGAGGTATCAAGATGCATACTATGATAAACGCCATGGAAGACGTTCCTTGTCTGATTAAGTTTTCAAGCGCGGCCACCCACGACCACACCTTTTTAAAAGACCTGGAACTCAAGAAGGGCTCTTATGTGGTTTTTGACAAAGGGTATGTGGATTATGAGCAATACCAAAAATGGACACTGGAAGATGTTTACTTTGTGACTCGGCAAAAGGACAATGCTCGCTATACAAGCCTTGAAGAGTTTGATATCTCCAATAAAGTGGACGATGCTGTCTTAAAGGACGAAAAAATAGGGCTTACGGACAAAAACGGCAATGCTTTTTCCCTGAGGAGAATCGCTTTTTGGCACGAAAAGCACCAAAAAGTTTATGAGTTCATCACTAATAATTATGATCTTGATGCAGACAAAATAGCCGACATCTATAAAAATAGGTGGCAGATTGAGACGATGTTCAAGCGGCTTAAACAGAACTTTCCGCTAAAGTATTTTTTGGGAGACAATCAAAATGCCATCGAAATACAAATCTGGGTCAGTTTGATAATCCAGCTCATTATGCTTGTGATCCAAAGAAAAGCCCAAAGAAACTGGGCTTATTCCAATATGATGTCCGTCATACGATACCATTTGATGACATATATCGATTTGTTCAAATTCCTGAAAAACCCAGAAGCTAATTGGGAAGAGATTACAACCAAAAACATTGGGCAATTAAGCCTTTTTGACCCATAAGGAGGTTCTGTTTTCAAAATAAAGAGTGCGATCAATAAAAAAGGCCAACACCAAAGCTTTTTTAGCTAATTCTGTTTTTTATCGGACAACAATACTTTTTATTCTTACTTTTAAAAAGGCGCTTAAAAAAGCCATCATGCTTTTCTGGTTCGCAATTTAAATCTGTTATAACTTGTTGAGATGACGCTTCAAAATGAGCATTGGTAATTTCCGCGAAAGCGTTATCAGCATTTAAAGCTTTATAAAACTCACCAAAAATGGGTAAAGCCGAGTTAGCGCCCTGCCCCATTCCTGTGGTTTTAAATCCGATGCTATGATTATCATTCCCCACCCAAGTCACGGTAACTAACTTTGGTGTAATACCTACAAACCAGCCATCTTTATTATTTTGGGTGGTTCCTGTTTTTCCTGCAATGGCATTTTTTAAACCGTAACGACTTCTTAATCGTTTTGCGGTACCATGATTTACGGTGGCCTTCATCATGTGAAGCATGACTTGCCTAGTATAATCATTAAAGGCTTCTTCTTCGGCTATTTCAGGCTCAAAAGAAGCGATAACATTACCATGATGATCTTCGATTTTAGTGATATAATACGGTTTGGCTACATGACTGTTATTTACGAAACTGGTGTAAGCCCCCGTCAATTCTTTTAAATTGATTTGGGCCACTCCAAGAGCCAGTGAAGGTTCATTAGGCAATTCCTTAGTGATGCCCATGCGCTGGGCTTGTTCGATAACCTTAGAAATACCAACTTTATTCAGCACCTTAACGGCAATGGTGTTTACCGAATGGCTTAAAGCTTTCTCTAAAGAATAATTCTCATATGCATCATCTTCGTTACTACCAGAATTACTTGGCGTCCAGTTTTTATAATTGGTATAAGTCACTTCTGCCAATGAGAAATATTCACAAGGATCCATACCATTTTGAATGGCGGCCGTATACACAAAAGGCTTAAAGGTTGACCCCACTTGGCGTTCACTTTGCGAAACATGATCGTACTTAAAAAAGCGGTAATCGACACCTCCAATATAAGTTCGTACAGCTCCAGAACTTGGGTCGACAGCCAACATGCCTGTGTTTAAAAATTTTAAAAACTGACTAATACTATCTCTTACACTTAAGTTTTGAATGGTGTCACCTGCCCAAGAAAACAATTCAACTTCGCGTTTTACAGCCAGGGAATCCTGAATTTGAGCATCCGACAACCCTTGCTCCTTGTACAGCTTATATTTGGGTAATTTTTTAACCTCAGCATCAATTAATTTGGAGTTCGTCCAAGGTCCTGCGTTTCCATAAGAAGCCTCAAAGTCCTTTTGAAGTTTGGCCATATGTGTTTTCATGGCTTCTTCCGCAAGCTGCTGCATTTTTAAATCTAAGGTGGTATATACTTTTAATCCATCTTTATATAAATCATAGGCCTCACCTTCTGAATTTGTTATGGTATCTAAAATGGCAGACAATTCCTTTTTAACCTGCTCTCTAAAATAGGGTGCCACACCTTGGTCATGATTAAACGACCGGTAATTTAACTCCACAGGTGTTTCTGTAATAACCTCTAAGGAATCGGCCGATAAGTAACCATACTTCTCCATTTGAGAAAGCACCACATCGCGACGTTCTTGACTACGATCTAAATGCAATCGGGGATTATAATAGGTATTTGCTTTTAGGCTTCCTATTAAGGTTGCCGCCTCAGAAATGCTTAAATCCTTCGTTGATTTATTAAAGAATTTTTGAGAAGCACTTTCAATACCATAAGTATTATCAGAAAAAGGAACCGTATTGAAGTAAAGGGTTAGGATTTCATTTTTAGTATAAATTTCTTCCAACCGCTTGGCAATGATACTCTCTTTGAATTTATTGACTACAATCCCAAAAAACCAGTAGTCTCTTCTCCCAAAAAGATTTTTAGCCAACTGAAGTGTGATGGTACTTCCGCCACCAGACGATTTGTCTTGAAGGAGTATACTTTTCACGAAAACCCTTAGTAAACTTACATTATCGATGCCGTCGTGATTAAAAAAACGTACATCTTCGGTAGCCACTAAAGCATCTATTAAATGCTTGGGGAAATCTTCAAACTCTAAAGGCTGCCTGTCATAGATATAATATTTACCAATAAGTTCACCATCCTTATCAAGCACTTCGGTAGATTCTTCCTGAATGATAAAACTTAAATCTTCTTTGGATGGCACCTTTCCGAAAAGTCCGAGATAAATACTAAAGAACAAACTCACAAAAAATAAAAAAACAGCTACCACTAAAAGTAGCAACCGTTTTATCCATTTGTTCTGTAATATCTTTTTAATGCTATGTTTCATAAACAATCAAGATATAAAAGCTTATTAATCCTCCTCCTCATAATCGGGGTAAAGAAAGTGGTTATAAGGAAAACGTGTTACATGAATTTCTCGTACTTCATCATACACACGTTTTTTAAATTCTTCTAAGTTTTTCTTGTTAAGCGCAGAAATAAATAAGGCATTATTGCCTACTTTACTCATCCAAGTACTTTTCCACTCTTCTAAAGAATAGTGTTTTTCGGTACGTTCGGTTGCTAAATCATCCGCGTCAATCGGTTCTTGTTGATACGCATCAATTTTATTAAAAACCATGATGGTAGGTTTGTTGTTACTTTCAATTTCACCTAAAATCTTTTCAACCGAGGCAATATGCTCTTCAAAATTAGGGTGTGAAATATCAACCACATGTAATAATAAATCCGCTTCTCTAACCTCATCAAGGGTACTTTTAAAACTATCTACCAACTGGGTAGGCAATTTTCTAATAAACCCTACCGTATCACTAAGTAAAAAAGGCAGGTTTTGAATTACTACTTTTCTAACGGTGGTATCCAAAGTAGCGAAGAGTTTGTTTTCGGCAAACACATCACTTTTACTAATCACATTCATAAGGGTTGACTTTCCAACGTTGGTATACCCTACAAGTGCCACACGAACCATTTTACCACGGTTACCGCGTTGTACAGCCATCTGCTTATCGATAGTTTTGATACGCGATTTTAACAAGGCTATTTTATCACGCACAATACGTCTATCGGTTTCGATCTCGGTTTCACCAGGTCCGCGCATACCAATACCCCCTTTTTGACGCTCAAGGTGAGTCCACATACCACGTAAACGCGGTAGTAAATATTCGCATTGCGCCAATTCAACCTGCGTTCTTGCATAACTGGTTTGGGCACGTTGGGCGAAAATATCTAAAATTAAATTGGTTCTATCTAAAACCTTAACATTTAGAATTTTACTAATATTACGTTCTTGTGCTGCCGATAACTCGTCATCAAAAATAGCTGTACTAATATTATTGGCTTCAATGTACTCGCGCACATCTTCCATCTTCCCAGTTCCAATAAAAGTTTTAGAGTTTGGCATCTCCATTTTCTGGGTAAAACGCTTCACCGCATAGCCACCAGCGGTAAACGTTAAAAACTCCAATTCATCTAAATATTCTTTAGATTTTTCTTCATCTTGATCTTTAGTAATAATACCGATTAATACGGCTCTTTCTAAAGCGACATCCTTCTTTTCTATCATATAAATAAATATATTATACAAAGTTACACAATTGCTACCATTATAATTAAAAAAGAATTTTAGACTTACAGATATTATTAAACCTCATTTTTAAACTATTAGTCTTATTTTTGAAATTATGACAAATACCTTTGACGACATTCCTGTACGCCACGATTTACAAGCGGTTGCTTTTTATAATCTTGAAAATTTATTCGATTTAATTCAAGACACACACATTCATGATGAAGATTTTTTGCCAACTTCAGCAAAACGATGGACGCATAAACGCTATGAAAATAAACTAAGGAAATTAGGTTATGCCATTTCGCATATAGGCCGGAGAGAAACAGGGAAAAACCCTGCTATTGTTGGTGTGGCTGAAATTGAAAACAAAAAGGTTTTAAACGATTTATTACAGTCGAAACACTTAGAGCATTTAAAGTACAATTATGTGCACTACAACTCCTTGGACGAACGTGGCATTGATGTGGCCTTGTTATACGACCAGGATGTTTTTAGTGTTACCCACTCTGAACCGTTTAGAATAGAACTTTTCCACGACAGTGGTTTACCCGATTACACCCGCGATATCTTGCTGGTTACCGGACTTTTAGATGGTGAAGAGATACATGTTATTGTAAACCATTGGCCATCGCGTCGTGAAGGGGAAGTATTATCGGAACCGAAACGATTAGCCACTTCTGCAAAAGTTAGCGAGATTATTTCTGGATTAAAAGCTGTTAACGAGGATGCTAAAATCATTGTTATGGGCGATTTTAATGAAGACTCCAACAACCCTGGTATCCAAGAATTGGTTAAAACCTCGAATTTATTTAATCTTATGGAAACCCTGCGTTCCTACAACCGCGGCTCGACCTACTATAATAGAAAATGGGATTTGTTTGATCAAATATTAATTACTACTAATTTCTTTAAAACCTCTGAAAACAACTTTGAGTTTAGTAAAGCCAATATTTTTGATGAAGACTTCCTAAAAACATTTAACGGCCCATACAAAGGAACCCCATATCGCACCTATGTTGGCACACGTTATAATGGCGGGTATAGCGATCATTTTCCGGTGTATGCTGTTTTTAAGAAGTAAATATCTTTATAAGTTTCAAGGTGCTTGTATGGTTATAGTGAATTCAAATAGAAACGAAATATATGAATGAAGCGGTTCAAAACTATCTAGACCACCAAAAAACATGGAAAGAGGCACTATTTAAACTTAGGGATATTGTTTTGGCTTGTAACTTGGAAGAAACCTTTAAATGGAAACACCCATGTTACACACACCAAGATAATAATGTGGTACTCATTCATGAATTTAAGGACTATTGCGGACTTTCATTTTTTAAAGGTGTTTTATTATCCGACCCTGAAAATAGGCTTATTCAACAAACCGAAAACATGCAAACGGCAAGGCAGATGCGCTTTACAAGTGTTCAAGAAATTACAACGATTGAACCCGTTATAAAGCAGTATATAAATGAAGCTATAGAGAAATCGGGACAAAAGGTTGCAATGAAGAAAACCTCCGATTATGTCGTACCCACAGAATTGGAAGCTGTTTTTAAAGAGAACCCAGATTTTAAAAAGGCATTTTATAATTTAACTCCAGGGCGTCAACGTGGTTATTTGTTACATTTTGACCAGCCCAAACAATCGAAAACCAAAACAGCCCGCATTAATAAAAACCAAGCTCGAATTTTAGACGGCTACGGATTAAATGACTGTACTTGTGGGTTAAGCAAACGAAAACCTACTTGTGATGGCTCGCATAAACAATTGGAAGACTCTAATTAATCATTATAAACACATCGCTCTCGCCAGTTTAAACTGGTGGTTTTCACGAAATAATTTATCCGATCCCAAAAACATTAAAACAAATTGACTTTTTAAATACTCAGAGAATTTGTTTTCCTAGATCAATTAAAGTATTATTTCGAGATAATTTTCAAATGCTCTACAATTATTCCTGAATTAGCAACAGCAAATTCAGCAGAACTATTCCAATTATTTCCCGCAGTATAATTAGGAAATTTATTATCTGTAAATGGAAAATCATCAGTATTTTTAATTTTTACGATCAAGGTTAAGTAATCATTATTAGATGAATTTAAAGTTCCTTTAAGTGCTTCATATACTTCATCCTCTTTAGGTAAAAAATGTAAATAGATATAAGCAAATTTTATTTCTTTAATATTTTGCTCATTTGTTAATTTTAAAGCATATCCTTTAACATCATATTCTAATGCATCAATTAGTTTTGAAATTGAATTATCTATAAAGCTGTTTTTTTCATCAATAATTGTTTCGTTTAAATTAGTTAGAATCTGAGTCTTATTTTGGGCTAGTATTGTATTACTTGTTAAGACTAAAGCTAGTAAACTTAATATTAATTTTATTATTTGCATTTTTCAATAATTATTTTAGTTACAGCACCGCTCCCGCCAGTTTGCAACTTGTGGTTTTTACCAAATAATTTATACGTCCCAAAAGACATTAAAATAAACTGACCTTGTAAATATATCTATCCAATAAACCATTCCAAAAGACACAAAAATACAATAGCCTAGGTGTGATTTGGACTTATAATTTCTACTCACCTTAGCAAGGTAGTAAAAAAACTATAGCCATATAAAGCTTTGGTTTTTAATCTCATTACGGCCACCAGTTGCAAACTGGCGGTAGCGGGGAATTTAGGAAGTGCTATTGCTTAGTTAACATCATCGTATTAGTAGGCAGTATTTGCACCACTCTGCCGACACATTCTTCGGAGTTAATTAACTCCCTACTCGGAACCAATGATAATGTCATTTTTCCATCGCCACTGCTATAGATAAAAACAACTCCCGATTGACCACACTCTGTATTTTTCCCATTATAATAAAGCGTATAAGCTTTATTGTATCTAGATGGATACATACCCCAAATAACTAAACTATCATCATCAGGTAAAAGGGTCGTGTTTTCTATTGTACGACCACTACTATCTTTAATAAGGTATTTCATTAAAAGAATATCAATTTTAAAATCACTAACAAACTTATTATCAGTCTCTTTTGCAATCATAAATTCATAACTCTTGTTGTTATAATCACCCCTCCATACACCAACATACTTCCCCAAAATGTCATTTACATCTTTAGCATAACAATCATTTTCTTCTATAAATTCACCACCTTTTATCCAAAACTCTTCCAATGGTACAATACATTGTTGTACTTTACACCCTAATGCAACTAAAAATGTTAATGTTAAAATAAGTTTTAATTGTGTCATAATTTTTTCTTTCAATTTAGTTACACGGTATACTTTTTATTGTTCTGCACCGCTCCCGCCAGTTTGCAACTGGTTGTTTTCACGCAATATTTTATACGACCCCAAAGACATTAAAATAAACTGACCTTGTAAATATATCTATCCAATAAACAGTTGTAAAAGGCACAAAATATAGCCTAAGTGTGTTTTGGACTTTATAATATCTACTCACCATAGAAAGGTAGTAAAAAACTACAACTATATAAAGTCATGGTTTTGAATCTCATTACGGCCACCAGTTGCAAACTGGAGGTAGCGGGGGTTGATATAAGTAGTGAGCCATTTATATTCACGAAAAAACGGTTTATCTTACCTACCAATTAACAGTATTTTAATAGAGACCTTTTATGCTAGTTTTTAAATTTGTGCTTTCTAATTTTTTTAAAAAACCTGCTATAATGAAAAGAATTTATACGCTATTATGCTGTCTTTTATGTATGGGGCTTTCTGCTCAAGACAAGGTAAAACCTAAAGCTGTAGACATACCAGAACCATTAATGTTTGATTTGGTTAGAGGATTAGGGGCGAGTAAAGGGGAATTAGAGATTAACACCTTAGCAGACTTCCCTATGAATCATATAGATTCTCGCGGTGTAGAATGGGCTCCAGAAATAGAATACGCCGTTATAGATGGTCTTGCTTTTGAACTCGAATTCCCAATGCATAATTTTGAATTGGAAGCGATAAAAGTTGCCGCGCAATACACGCTTGGGCAGTCTAAATCAAATAAATTCATTCATGGTATTCAAGTCATTGGAGAAACCATGTTAAACAGCAGAATTACAGAATTAAGCATGTTATACATACCGGCTTATCGTTTTAACAAAACCTGGAGTGCTATTGGTTTGTTTGGCGTGATGATAGAAATGGGGGCTGATGTACCAAGCAAGCATCATACGATTTTATTAAACACTTCTGTATTTGCTAACCTAAACGAACACCTCGTTTTAGGTCTAGAGCTCAATAATACAGATACGATGCAACAGGGTTTGGATAGTAACGAGATGTCATTATTAGTATTACCACAAATGCATTACCATATAGGGCATGGTTACGAATTGCAGTTTGGTATTGGGGCAAATTTTGAAAATTCGGTAGCTCAAGCTTCAAGTGTTCTGCGCTTTATAAAAACGTTTTAAAAAACGCCACTCCCAGCCAGTGTACAACTGGTGGTTTTTACCCAGTAAACCATTCCAAAAGACACAAAAATACAATAGCCTAGGTGTGTTTTGGACTTAAAATTTCTACTAACCTTATCAAGGTAGTAAAAAAACTACAGCCATATAAAGCTTTGGTTTTGAATTTTATTACGGCCACCAGTTGCAAACTGGCGGTAGCGGGGCTCGTTTATAACGAGTGCCGTCAAAGATTAAAACATAAATATACCGCCATTAAATTCAATTAAAAAAACGAGTATAATAAATATACCCGTTTAATATTAGAATACTATTATTTTTTTGACTTACCAGTACCGGTACCCGACACAGTTGAGCGCTAGCAGAGGGTTAATCAAAAAAGTATCAATTTATAAATAATACGCTTCCGCGGAAAGCACTTAGATATTCGGTTTTTTAAACCAGTTCTACTTTCTTTTTCTTGCACTCATAATGCCTTAAATCATGCTCCTTTTGTCTTGGAGAACTAAAGCTAGATATTCTTTTTAGGTAACCAATTACTCGGGTACCATAATCAGTATTTTTTGATCCACATTTAGGGCATTTCTGAAGGGTTTGCTTATCAATATGTTGGCAATCATTACAAATGGTAATTTTTATATTAAAACAAAAGTAATTACAGCCGGCTGCGGCAGTGGTTTCCAAAAGTTTTAAAAACCCCGCTTTATTAGGTGTTTCCTCTAAATTTAAATGTAATGCCGATCCGCCATCCAAGTATTGAATAATCTCTTTACCGTGTAAAATAATTTTGTCTAGATGATTTATTTGTTGACTTTCTACAGGGTAAAAATAGGAGTTGTAACAGGCTCTAGGCACAAACAAGCCGTCTTCGGCATCCCACTTAGCATTTTTAACCCCTAAATTTTCGGCTGGCACAAATTCGGTATTAAACATGTAACCATATTTCTCTTTAGCTTCCTTATTGGCGTCAAAAATGGTTTTCAATTGTTTTTTTACAAAGTCTTTATAAGTGGAACTATTTTCGGCCTTTATACCTAAGTATTCAGCAGCTTCCACCATACCGTTTATCCCTATGGTTAAAAACTGTTTATCTAAGGTTATATAACCCGCATCATAAACAGGAAGCATGCCAGCTTCCAAATAATCTTCTACAATACGCCTATAAGTCACCTGATATTTCTGGATTTTGACAACCTCTTCCTTAAGATCCCTTTTTTGTTGAATAAGGCGATTCATATTTAGGGTGATTACATTTATAGATCCCGTTGAAACGCCTCCAGCACCAAGTGAGTAACTAAAGGTATTATCGCTAATTTCATTTCTTAATCTACAACAAGAAGCTAAACTATCGGCGCTCTCCGCCTGATATATAAAAAAAGAGTTGCCTTCACTTAACTGGGTGGCACACATGTTTGCAAAATCATGATCTACGGGTTTACCCTTGGCTACAAGCATGGCCGCGGTAACCACAGGAAAGGTAAGTACAGCCTTTTCCCGTTCCTTATTAAACCAAGACATGAAATAGCTTTGTAATTTTTTTAAATCCTCCCATCGCGCTGGGGTTAAATCTGGAAAAACAAAATCGCTAAACATACTATTAAAATAAAGCTCATCGTAAATTGAGATATTCCAAAAAACCGATTGATACCCACGAGCGGCAGCGGGTTGATTGATAGCATAAACCACATGTTGCAAATGATTTTCTATCGTTTTGGTATTTGTTTTTAAATAATTGTCCCCATAATCCTTTTTAGCAAAATAATCAAAATACAATAAAAACTCTACCGTTGCTAAAGCGCCTGCAAACTGAGAACTTATAGCAAATACCAAATTAACAAATTCACCACAGAAACTCTCCAAATGCATAGGCGCTTTACTTTCACCGCCCAATTTAGTCATGCCATCTAACAAAAATGGATACATACTTATGGAGACACAATACGGTTTTAATGAAGTTTCATCATGAATATAAATCTCATGATTTTCAATTTGTCGCACGTATTCATTAGCTAAGTCATCATCAAAAAGCGTGGCAATTTTATTTTTAACTAGTTGCCTGTTTACCTGAATATTTACATCCTTATTGAGCTCAAACTCCATAGTCGCTATGTTTTTGGAGGCCACATTGGCATTGGCATCCATGGTAGATCCATCGGCAGCATTATTGGCATTGATGTAATTGGAAATGAATTGAATTTTTTGTTCAATTTGTTTTTGGCTTAATCTGATCATGACTTTTGGGTTTTTAAAAATAAATGATTTAATGGCGTATTCGATGCTACTTCAATAAACTTCTGGTTGGTCTTTGCACTATCAAGCCCTCCTAAATCGGAGTCCCACCTACCTGTTTTTATCCAAGTTAGCTCATCTAAAATACATTTTGGCACAGAGGTTTCTCCAGTATACAAACAGGTTTTATACCCTGATTTTTGAGCTATATTTAAATATTTTGAAAGCTTTTGAGCATACCATTCCCCCCCCATAAACAATACACAAGTAGCAAGAACTTTGTATCTATCTAAAATATCCAAATAGATATTTTGTGTTAGCTTTTCCCCATACTTTTCCTTCCAAAGAAAAGGTGAATGACAGCCCGGACACTTTAATTGACAACCACTAATACTAAAACAAATACTTATTTGTCCTGGCACTTCTTGCAAGGCTATTTGCATATCATGATAATACATAGAACAGGGTAATACCGATAAAACAGGTTTATCGAAACATTAAAAAACGATTAAATTGCAATAGGTATCCTTTATGAGGATGGCTTGATGCCAGTAACTTTTTTCCCGAAAGTTAGGCTCATTCTGAAAGTGGCAGGTCTTCTGACTTACTCTGGTTGTTACGTCTTCCCATTTATTTTTTTAAATAGTGACTAAAGAATGTAACACCTTTTTAAGAGCTTACAGCTGCGGGAACAGTTACGGATTTTCACCATATTCCCTTTTAATCCAAAACAGGGCACAGCCTGTCTTTAGAACCAAATTCATAGTTCAAAAGTAGTAAAAAAGAGCGCTGATAGGCTTAGCGAAAAATTTGATTTTTCAACAAGATATTAACCACTATAGTGCTTGAAATAAAACTAAAGTAAGTCCCAAAACGACTACAGGTAAAAACCACAATACCCAAATGTTATAATCTAGCTTTTTATTTTTAAGCATTTTAACATTGCGTATTTTTCGTTTTCTACCGCCGTACTGCATCCAATTTTTAAAATAAATGAAGATAACAACCAACACAAATAATATCCATGCTTTTGATGCCGACATGGTTTGCACATTCATTTGTTTAAAAAATCCTGAAAAAAAAACGCCTAAAAGTAGTAACAAACTACATTGCAGAAATGATACGTAAAACGTAGCAATATCGTTGGCTTTCTTACTTTTTTTAGATTTATAATATTGAAAAAAATGAAAGAATAATTTATCGAATGTGGTCATGGTAATTTTTAAAAGTCTTCAAAGGTAAAAACTATTCGACATAATCAATACGAATATCGTCCAATTCGTAAACCCCATCAAAAGATTCTTGTCCGCCACCCGTATATTTAAAAGCGATATGCACCATGCCTGTGGCACAAGACAAATCGACCACACCAGAATTAAACCACGGCACAAAGGAATCGGAGTTTTTAACTATGTATGCTGCCGATAACACAGCCCAAGTAGCTTGTAGTACCCCAGCTTCGGTACCGTCCCAATCTTGACTGCAAAGCACTTCCATAAAACTACTATCGGCTAAACTGTTTGAAGTTTTAAAACGCAGGGTTTCACCATCTTGGTCATCTAAATTTATAGGCGGTGTAATGAGCCAACCAATATTACTCGTATCACCAGAACTAGCACTTTGAAATCTTGCTGATCGCCCTAACGATGCATTCGATGAGGTAGACGAATAACCTTCCCAAGCTTGGGTACCTACTTCCATATAATTGGTCCACCCATCGATTACTATAGGCTTGTTGTTTTTCTGTGCCTCAAAATTTTCGGTTAGTAAATTTCCTAACCCGTAAGATTCGGCAAGACCGCAATTCAGTTCCATGGGGTCGCAGCGTTCGGGATCATCAAAAAGGACATCAGCAGAACTGTTTACAGCTAACACATTAAAATCATCGCCATAATCCCGACTATAGACCCCCGAAACATGGCCTTTTCCTTGCGGAACAATAAGCGATTTAAAATCGGCATAGGTACTGGTTTGCATCATCACTGAAACACCAGAGTCGCAGGACTCTAAAACGCGAAAACCATCAAATTCATCATAAGCTTCACTAGAAAAGCTTGCGCCTAATTCAAAGCGATTCAATTGCATATGTTCTAACTGAATGAGGGTGTTTTCATCTTTAGCTGTTAAATCTTGTAGTTGCACCAGCTTAGGCTGTATCTCTGCAATTTCAGGACTTCTACTAATAACGGAAGGGATTTCCGAAGCCTGTATTTGTCCGACACGAACACCATCACCTGTTCCAATACATAACACACCACTGTTCTCACCTACGGTTAAACCGTTCATTTTTACATAAACTTTTTGTCCGAATTGAAAAGTTTCATACAAATTGCTCTTATTTAAAAGCAAGCAAAAACCAAGTCTCGGATCGGCATCGGGATCACTCCCATCGGTTTTATTCTGAATGATGAGTTCTTCAAAAAAATTCCCCGATTTATCGGAAGACACCACATACCCTTCAATAAACAAATCGGTTTCAGATTTTATAACGACAGTTGAATTTCCACCGTTTACCGCTTGCTCGTAAAGTGATTTTATCGTTTTAAAAGTCGTCTTGTTTTCAGAAGGTATTTGAGGTTCCTTAATTGAAGTTTCAGGAAATTCGTAATCGTCTGTTTTTACACAGGATTGGAGCAAACCAACACACAATAAAAGTAGTAATACGAATCTAAGGCTGTTTATTGTCTTCATAAAAATCTGTATTAAAAACTAACATTCAGGTTTAAAAAATAGGTTGTCCCACGACCATACCAATATTTTGGTCCGAATACAGGGGTTTCTAGAGCTTTGTCATCGCGAAGCTCACGGTAATTGGCATTTCTGCCTTGTTCAAAACCACCAGTTTTATAACTGGCATTAAGCAAATTATTAACGCTAGCAAATAAACCCACATAGTGCTTACCGAGTATCCATGATTTTCCACCAACTAAATTCACCACCATATAATCATCAAACCGTTCTTGTTTCAGCAATTCCCTAGCGATATCTTCATCGTAATCATTAAATGTTTGTCCGTCGTAATCGGTATTAAAATTGGAAGACCGCTTTAGCGGACTCACATCCAAAAACGTATTGGAGAAAAAATTTGCCGTAGCCCCGAACCACCAATAATTGGGATCTCGATATTCGAACCCAATGGAATACGCGTTTTGAGGTCCAGAGGCTAATCGATAATTTTTAAGTTTTGTTTCTCCAAAATACTTCGCACCATCAACAAATCCGGCGGTTATAGCTTCAGCATCTGGTTCTGTTGTTAGCAATAGATTGGGGTTGTTAGCATAGATGAACTGCCCCAGCGAGGCTACCCCTTTAAGTTTTAAGGTTGAAGTGACTTGGGCTTCAATGCCTAACTCGGCTCCAAAATGTTTCTTTTCAATATCTTGTAAAATCTCCTGAACAAAAACGGCATGATCCCCGCCAACGCCATCAGCAAAATAAAAAGCAATGTCGTTAGCACGCCCTATTTTTGTAAAATATCCCGTTAATTTAGCCTTAACTATCGAAGAGCGAAAATGATAACTAACATCAACCGACCTGATATTTTCTGTTAAAATTTGAGGTACGGTATTATGATTTTCTTTAGCATTTGAAAAGGTATTCTGAAGGCTTGGAGCGCGTGATAAAACCCCTAAATTGCCATCAAACAGATGTTTCCCAGAAAATTTATAGGTGAATCCGCCTTTAAAACCAAATCCTGTAAAATTCATTTTTTCCCCTTTGCCTAAAGAGTTATCTGGAAATCCGCCATTTTGATACAAGCCTTCACGTTGGTATTGGGTTTGACTGAATTGTCCTGACAAATAAAAATCGATTTTGTTATACCTAAACTGTGCTTGAGCAAAAGCATTCAATGCCTTAGATAAAAGGCGATAATGGTATTTAAATTTGTCTCCCTCTGTTACGAGACGATTAGGGTTCTGTAAATCATTTTGCGCCTCATGACTGTTGGATGCAAAAGCATCGACATCCAAATAATGCGTAGCACCTAAAAGATCCAGTACATTAGCAAAATTTTCTGAATTCAACCCGCTATAATTAACCGCCGCATTAAGGGTCACATTATTATTTATAGCCGTATTTAAAATTGAATTTATAGTAAACTGCGTATCATCTACACGATCTTCGTACAAAGCGTAAATCGCATGACCTCCTTGTGCGGCATGCGATATATTTGCCTCATACATATCGCTCCAATGTATTTGCCCATCACTTTGAAACGCTTTTAAGGCTTGATAGGCATACTCTAGATGGTCGGGATCATTCCGCTCAAAGTAACTTGGGAGTTTTTGGTAGTACGTCGGACTCGGATTAGATCCTCCTCCTTGTGGCATGCCGTCAATTAAATCGGTGCCATTGTAATCCAATCGACTATTTCCCATATGTCCAAACTGAAAAGCGATATTGGTATTAAGTATCGTTTTAGAACTCAGATTCCAATAATGATTAAGCATGAGTATGGGTTCGTTAACTTCCTTTAGTCTCGAATTGCGTTTTTCGCCATCTTGCCAACCCCAATACTCATTGTATTTTGTGCCTTTTATGTCGTAAACTTCTTGGGTGTTTGGTGATGATTTTCCGCGTATATTGGGCGTGTAAATGGCCGTAAAATTTAAACTTTGATTTCCGTTAAATTGCTTTTCTACACTAGCAAAAAAGGAATTGGCACTATATAAAGTAGCATCCTGATACCCTTCCGAGCCCCATCGCCTACCTAAAGACACGGTGTAAGCCCAATTATTTTTTAACAAGCCCGAAGCATATTTTGCCATAATGCGGTGCGCATAACTTCGGTTGGAGGATGAATAGGTTAATCGGCCACCAGAACGTGCTTCCGAAGGGCGTACATTAATATTGGTACTCCCTAAAACACCTCCAAAACTAAAACTAGAAGGCGCAAGACCAAAGGCAAGCTCTTGATTTCTAAGCACATCATTTAATCCGCCCCAATTACTCCATTGCGGTCGGCCGTTAAAACTTTTGTTCATCGCTACTCCATTAATAAGTATGGCACTGTGGTTAGAGTCTAAGCCGCGAGGTCTAAAAAATGAGGCACTAAATTCAAAGGCTGCGGTACGCTGAAAAACATCTAATGAAGCGGCTAGTAATCCTGAAATATTATCGGAAGCTAAAGTATCGTCGTGCAGTTCGTCATCAGTCAAACTAATGGTAAATAAATCATTGTCTGGTGACAAATTCCGACTCAAAACCATATCGTTAATATTAAGCGTTTTACCTTTGTAAACCACAATGGGGTAACTTTTTTGGTTGTAACCCTGTTTTGAAACTACAAGAATTTGTTCGCCTAGCGGAATAATTCCTTCGAGAACAAATACGCCCAAATGATTAGATTGCGTTTTAAGTGAAGTACCTTCCAGATGGATTATGGCGCTTTCAATTGGCTCAAGGGTTTCAGAGTCTTTAACACTACCCACAACAAGCGTTTCCTGTGCATAAATAACACATGATATACTTAGAAAAAAGATTAGGAGCAGCGACTGTTTCACATAAAATATTTGAAAGCCAAAAATATAAAATTATCCGAAATGATAATAAAATCTTACAATTTTTGTTGTAATATCTTATTTTTGAATTTCAAATTATTATCATGTCGTTATTAAAATTATTTAGCTGCGCCCTCACTTTTCTACTTGTGACTAACCTAAATGCGCAACAAAAAAAATATAAAATTCGCACCATAGCCTTCTATAATCTCGAAAACTTTTTTGATACCATTAACGATCCCAATACGCTCGATGATTACAGCCCCATTATGGAACTCAAAACACAACGCCGTGAAGCCTATCAGCAAAAAACAACCAACATGGCGCGGATTTTAGCGGATATAGGCAGAGATCTCACCAGTCACTCCCCAACGCTTATAGGGGTTTGTGAAATAGAAAACAAGCGTGTTTTGGAAGATTTGGTTTCAGATCCACATTTAAAGTCTAAGGCCTACAAATTCATTCATTTTGATTCACCCGATGCTAGAGGCATAGATGTCGCTTTATTATACCGACCTGAAGTTTTTATGCCCATATACCAAAGTTCTCATGTTCTAAAAATTTACGACGAAACAACCGGAAAACGCGTTTTTACTAGAAATCAGCTTTTAGTAAGTGGCAAGCTTGAAAATGAATGGATTCATATTATTGTAAACCATTGGCCTTCGCGACGTGGAGGTGAAGCTAAAAGTAATTACAAACGGGTGGCTGCGGCCAAATTGAATAAACGAATGATCGACTCCTTACAAGTAACCGATCCGTATGCAAAAATTATTATTATGGGCGACTTAAACGATAACCCTAATAACCAAAGTGTCAAAAAAATACTAAAAGCCAAAACAGATAGAAATCAGGTGGGATTGAAAGGTTTATACAATCCCTTTGGCAAATTTTACAAAGATGGCTTTGGTACTACAGCCTACCGAGATGCTTGGAGTTTATTCGATCAAATGATAATAACCAAACCGCTACTAGAAAAAAACCAAAGCGGTTTTAGGTTTTACAAAGCCGGTATTTACAATAAAAACGCTGTCATTCAACAAACAGGCTCCCATAAAGGTTATCCTTTTAGAAGTTGGAGCTACAGCGGGTTTTCAAATGGTTTTAGCGACCATTTTCCGGTGTACCTCTATTTAATCAAAGAAGCTAAAAACGACTAGCTTAACCAGGTACCCCAAGGAATTCTAGACAGCAATAATATTAAGGCTGACGAATAAAAAATAGCCATGGTTTTTAATTTGGCCTTTGAGGTAAGTTTTCTTTTATGCTTAGAATAGCCCATAGTAATTAAAGCAATGGCAATAATATTAACAAATGGGTGCTCAACTAGATAAAGTCTCGCTAATGAATTACTCATTACTTTACCACCTAATTCGCTCCACAACTCGAAACGTGGTGATATAAAATACAACACTAAGCCAATTAATAATTGAATATGAGATACAATTAATGAGAATAAACCTCTTCTAAAATCATTATTTTCATATTCCTTATCGCCTAAGGCTTTAACAATAGCAGTAACCGCAGTAATAGTTATAACAATGAGGACTAAATAGGCCCAATAAGAGTGAAGCGACAATATAATCTCGTACATAGTTGGTTGTGTTTTATTTTAAAAAAATCAAAGATAACAATTATAGGCATAAAAAAACCATGCATTTCTGCATGGTTTTTAATTAGCTTCAATTTTAAATTAAGATTAAATGTTTTTTTGCCAAACACCATCTTTTTTGATCATGAACATATCTTCGGTGGTATTTGTACCGTTATAGATGTCGTAAGTCATAATATATTTTTGACCTTCTTCAGCATTAGGATCCATATTATCCAACAAGATGATTAAGGCTTGTTCAATCATATCTAAACTCCAATAGTTAGCATTACCTTCTCTTCTATCAAAGTTTCCGTAATTCCCCATACTTGAAGCAGGACCTTCAAAACCAGGTTCACTAGCTAATTGCGCAGACATATAGTCATAATCCGATCTTAACAAGGCATATTTTATAGTATTATCTGGAACCCATGTGTTCCCATCATGACCAAACTGTAAAGTACTTTCTATCACGGAAGAAATAGCATTCCAATTTGCACCATCATATACGAAAGGAATTAACTTCATTTCTTTTGGTTCGCCATTAATAAATAATTCATACATCGTTACAATACGCTCTCCTGAACTAGCATAAGGGTACAACGATTTCAAGTAGATTGAGATGTTATTTTCAGCAACATCTTCATTTGAAAAATTAGGATACGATTGTTCCATATCCATGTATTCATCAGCAGTAAACTCACGCACCATTTCCCAACCTTCAAGTAACACGAAGTTATTGGTAAGTTCTGAAGTCGATCCTCCAGAATAATATTTATACGTTAAATCTACCACATCACCTCTTACGGCATTCGGAAACTTATAAACTAAGAAATCTGCCATATCACCTGGACTACTAAAGTTTCCATAACTAAAGCCTAGGTCTTGGTAATCTTGATCGGTTACTTCATAAGCATCTGTAGATTTAATACTATTTGATTTATACAAATTATAAGTGATTAAAGCTTGCGATCCATTTCCCCAGAAAGGGTAAAGTGTTTCAAGGAAACCAGGAATCTCCTCTTTAGCTTGATCTTCCGTATCAAAACTTGAAAAGCTTAATCCCATTGCAGAATAATCATCATCCTGTAATGTATATTCGGAACTCCCTACAATCGGATTTTCAACTTTATCTAATTCCTTATAAACATCTTCCATAGGGTTGCAGCCCGCTAACATGGCGCCAACAGCTACTAATAAAAATAATATTTTTTTCATCTTTAATTTTTTTTAAAAGTTAAATTTGGCACCAATGCTAAATGTTCTTCCTACTCCGTAATAAACTAGTGCCGTACTAGCCATAGAACCTACACCATCATTTGCATCAGAGATATATTCAACATTAAATACATTATTTACTCTTCCTAATAAGCGAACATCAAATGGTCCCATATCGAAATTATGAGATAAGCCTAAATCGAATAAGCCATAAGCTGGCACTTTCCAAGATTCACCAGCACCTTCGGTACCTCTACTACTCGGATCGAAATATGCATATAAGTTATCGTAATAGTTGTAATCTAACATTAAAGTTGTTCTTTCTAAAACATCGTAGTTAGCACCTAATGCAAAAGTTGTTTGCGCGGCATCACCAACACGTAAATCTTTAATGTATAAATCTACTGTTTCAATTAAGTTTTGCTCATCATCAAAAATTTGTACGTTCTTAACATCATTAGCCCATCTCCAGTCACCTAAAGAAGCCATACCTGTAAGTCTTAAATTTTCTGTTGCTCGATATACAAAATCTAATTCTACACCTTGGTGAATCGCGTTTACACCTAAAATATTTGCTGTAGCTCTAGAGCCATCAGGTTGATTAAAACTATAGGTTTCTGTTCTATCATTCCAAGTTGTTCTGTATACGTTAATGTTAGCCGATAATTTTTCAGCTCTAAATCCGTATCCAAATTCCACACTAAAAATCTTTTGATTTTCGGCATCTGGATTAATGTTTTCATTGTCGAAACCAATAAATGCCGCATCAAATCCTCCAGCTTTTTCAAAATAACCAATGTTTGCAAAAACGTTATGGTTTTCGTTTAAGTTATAGTTAGCACCACCTTTAGCCATATAACCTAAGAAGTTATACCAATCGGTAGATTGATTTGGGTCACTATCTAAATAGTTGAAGTAATCGATACGTTTGTAGCCTGTATTAGATCCTGCAACCGAAACGAAAGCAGAAAGGGCATCATAAGAATATTCCAACTGACCGAAAAGACCGATCCAATTTACTAAACCATCATTATGATATAATATCTTGTCTCCAACCTTGTAAGTGGCATTAGGATTATTTTCATTACTATCGTCGGCAAAAAATTGACCACCTAATAAATCGGTTAACTCTGTAAAGTGAATCCCTTTATAATTTCTTAAATCTAAACCTCCCGTTAACACTAAATTATCGGTAAGTTTCATGTCTAAAGTAGATAAAAGGCCGTACCATTCGTGGTCGTTACGAGATGCTCTTAAAATCGTTTCAGATCCTTGAGCTCCTAAATCTTCGTTTTCATCTACAATTTTATCAAAATTTACTGGTCCGTAAAGCCCCGTTCTATAATCACTTACACCATTGTTTCCTAAACCAAATTTATTTACACCAGAGAAACCACCGCCTCCACCAGAACCGAAGGAAGCATATACTGAAGTTGATAATTTCGCATTATCTGAAATGTCCCAATAGTGGTTTAATGAAATTTGTGGTTTATGGTAGAAGTTATCTTCTTGATGAGTAACTTGACCATTTTTATATCCCCAGTCGGCGTTAAAACGTTTTCCTCTTTCGGACGCTCTATAGGTTGAAATTAATTGTCTGTTTTGTCTTTGTCCATGACGTTGTTGTGCGCCAAAAGCAGTAAATGCTAATTTATGATTTTCTCCTATTTCCTTAGAAATATTAATAAAATATGACATGGCATTAAATTCCGTTCCGTCAACATAACCGTCACCATCGGTTTTTGATGCTGAAACGGTAGCAGCAAAACCATTATCCATTAAACCTGTTGAATAAGTAGCGCCAAATTTTAAATACCCGTCGTTACCCACAGAAGTTTCAACCGAACCACCTTCTTCGATATCGGTTGTTTTTGAAATAATGTTAATGGTACCACCAATAGATGGCACAGCAACTTTTGAAGCTCCTAAACCACGTTGTACTTGCATAGAGCTCGTAACATCAGATAATCCAGCCCAGTTACTCCAATATACACGGCCATTTTCCATATCGTTAACCGGTACACCATTAATAAGTACGGCAACGTTTTCCGACTCGAATCCTCTAAGGTTAATACGGCCATCACCAAAACCACCTCCTGCTTTAGTGGCATAAACCCCTGGAGTAGATTTTAAAATTTCAGGAAATTCTTGAGTTCCTAATTTCAATTGAATTTGCTCCGACTTAATCGTAGAAACAGCAACGGGCGTTTTTCTGTCTACTGCTACAGAAGCAATAATTTGAACAGCATCTAGTCCAAACTCACTAGATTCTAAAACAATTTCACCCAAATTAACATCACCAGTAATTGTGATTTCCTTTGTTAAATAGCCAATGTAAGAGATTACAATAACTGTATTTGTTGATTTTGTTTCAAAAGAAAAATTTCCGTCAAAATCTGTTGAAACACCATGAGATGTTCCTTTTTCTACCACATTAACACCTGGTAGCGGTGTATTGATATCCCCATCAACGACAGTTCCTGTAATCGTACTCTGTGAGGATGCCACAGCAGAGCATAACAGCACTGCCATTGCAAATAAAATTTTTGTAAATTTTTTCATGAAAGAATTAATTATTATGAATTAGTCGCTGCAAAAATACATATAAAATACTAATCAACATTAACTAAAAGTTAAGAGAATCAACGTGTTATACAAAAAATAAGACATCATTTCTTTAAAAATGATGCCTTATTTTTATTTGACGTTTATTTTTTTAACTAAAACTTTTGTAATAATTCAATAAATTTTGGGTTGACGTATCATGTGTACTAGATTCAGTGCTATTAAATTCTTGTAAAATTTTACTAGCTAATTGCTTCCCTAGCTCTACACCAAATTGATCGTAACTAAAAATATTCCAAATAATCCCTTGTACAAATATTTTGTGTTCATACATGGCTATTAATTTCCCTAAACTTTCAGGTGACAACTTCTCAACATAAATGGTATTTGTAGGCTTGTTACCTTGGAAAATTTTAAACGGAATAATGGCTTCAGCAGTACCTTCGGCAACGACCTCAGCTTCAGTTTTACCGTTTAGTAAAGCCTCGGTTTGAGCTAAAAAGTTAGAGGTTAATTTATCTTGATGATCTTGGTTACCATGTAAAGATTTTGCAAATCCTATAAAATCGGCAGGAATGAGTTTTGTTCCTTGATGAATAAGCTGAAAAAAGGCATGTTGCGAATTGGTACCTGGCTCTCCCCAAATAATGGTTCCCGTTTGGTAGTTGATAGGATTACCGTTTCTATCGACACTTTTACCATTACTTTCCATAATCCCTTGCTGTAAATAAGTAGCAAACTGATTTAAATACTGAGAATACGGAATTACAGCTTCGCTTTCTACTTTAAAGAAGTTGTTATACCAAACACTAATTAAAGCCAAAAGTACTGGAATATTAGAATCGAAATCTTCATTTCTAAAATGCTCATCCATTTTATGAGCCCCCTTAAGCAAACTATCAAAATGCTCATAGCCCATCGCCAAGCTAATGGTTAATCCTACGGCGCTCCATAATGAAAAACGGCCTCCAACCCAATCCCACATCGGGAAAATGTTGTTTGGATCAATCCCAAAGGCTTGCACTTTTTCAATATTTGTAGACACCGCAACGAAGTGTTTTGCAATGTCCGATTCATCGGCATATTCTAAAAACCATTCTTTTAACGTATTGGCATTCGACAAAGTTTCCTGAGTAGTAAAGGTTTTGGATACCACAACAAACAACGTTGTTTCAGGATTGAGTTTTTTAATCACCTCGTTAACGTGATCGCCATCTATATTACTTACAAAATGTGTGTTTAAATGGTTTTTGTAGAATTGCAAAGCATCTACAACCATGGCTGGTCCTAAATCTGAACCACCAATACCAATATTCACCACATCGGTAAAGGCTTTTCCGGTATATCCTTTTCTAACGCCGCCAACCACTTCGTTAGTAAAGGCTTTTATTTGATCTTTTACCTTATAGATTTCAGGCATAACATCCTCGCCTCCAACTTTAAAATGGGCTGTCTTTGGAGCACGTAAAGCGGTATGCAATACAGCTCTTCCTTCGGTTTGATTAATAATTTCTCCTGAAAACTGACTGGCAATAGCGTCTTTTAGCTTCACATCATCTGCGAGCTCTAATAAATATTTTAGAGTTTCTTCGGTGATTCTGTTTTTAGAAAAATCGACATAGAAATCATCCCATTTTACTGTAAATTTATTGGCACGCTCAGCATCAGCAGCAAATAAATCTTTCATATGTAGGTCTTTTACAGCTTCAAAATGCTCTTGAAGCTTTTTCCATGAAGGGGTGTTTAAAGGATTAATTTTTGGTAGTGTCATGTAGTTGTTTTTGGTTTATGAAATTAAGTGTTCATTCTGTCTAACGGTTTCACCTTTTGGCTCTTCGATAAGCTCAGGTTTAAGCTCGAAAGGAATATCGTCTAGTTGCTCTTTTATAGGTTTGATATATTCTAGGTATTTTACTTTAAGCGAATCTGAAATAGATTGTGCTTGAGGTAGTTTTTGTTTAAACGGATCGACCTGTTTTCCATTCACCCAAAAGCGATAACACACATGAGGGCCACCGGTATTTCCGGTCATCCCAACCCAGCCAATAACATCACCTTGTTTCACATATTGGCCCACTTTAACTTTACGTTTACTCATGTGCAGGTACTGTGTTTCGTAGGTGGCATTGTGTCTAATTTTTACATAATTTCCATTGCCACCGCGACGTTCCGATTTTGTAACCGAACCATTTGCCGTTGCCATAATTGGTGTTCCTATAGGCGCAGCAAAATCGGTGCCTCTATGAGGTCTTACTTTATAACCATAAACAGCAATTCTACGTTTTAAATTATATCGCGATGAAATACGACTAAACTGCACAGGAGCCTTTAAAAATGCACGACGTAAATTTTTGGCTTCTTCATTAAAATAATCTACAATCCCTTTATCGGAGTCGGTCTCAAATTCAAAGGCATAAAACGGTTCGCTATTATGCTCAAAATAAGCTGCTTTAATGTTGTGAACTCCCGTATAAATGGTATCATCAATATATTTATCGGTATAAATAACTTTAAATCGATCGCCTTTTTGAAGTCTTCTAAAATCAATAGTCCAGGCGTAAATTTCATCGGCCAATTTAAAAGCTAACCTCGGACTCAACCCCTGTTCTTCTAGAGTTTCCGAAATACTACTATTTATAACTCCAGTAGCCGATTTTTCAATATAACTTATTGGTTTTTGCTCGGTATAAGCTTGAATAGAGTCTTTAAAATCTACCACCACATAATCCTCTAAATTAGGTTGATATATAAAACACTCTGGCGTTTGTAAAGAATCTTTAGCACACAAAAGTGTATAAGGTTTTCCTATTTGTAAACTTGTAATATCAAAAGTGCTTTTTACCTTTTCTACGATATTATGAATGGTAGAATAGCCTATATGATTTCGACCAAGAATATGACCAAAACTATCACCGCTTTTAATTGTATCGCGTTTAACAACGTAATCGTTTAAATTAAAACCGAATTCATGAACTTCTTTGACTTCCTTGACCACAGGGGGCTCGGCTTTTACGATAGGTGTCGATTCTTTGGAGTTTTCTTTACAAGCCGAAAATAATATGATTAATCCTAAAAGGGCTGTTACTTTACATTTGTTCCCCATGTTTCCTTTTCTGTTTTTGTCCATAATTCTGGAAAAAATATTCTTTTTTGATATTTTGGGTGCATATACTTCACCCATTCACTGCCTCCTGTTGCTTCGGCAGTTTTTCCACCAATATTTAAATAGTGATTTGCGGTGTTGTAATGTGCCATGACCCACTTGATATTTACAGTGTAATCGTAGTGGCGCATGGCTTTCACCAATGCTTTGTTTTCTTGTGCAGCTTTAGGTAACTGTTTAAATTTGCTCCACAAATTGTTGTTTTTATAAAACCGCGTAAAATTAATAAATTCCGATTTATACTTCTGTTCAAAAATTGTTAAAGTATAAGACTTTTTACCTGTAACAAAATCTTTTCCAGCGGCTTGCCAATACAGGTGTTCAAAAGCGTGTTCGTATGAGGTATTTCGATCTATGGTATCCCGAAAACGCTTATCAATGAGATTTATAAGCTCGGTTGATGCAAATTCTATTTTTCTATATTGGGCACTTTGAAAACCACTTGCAGGTGTTAACGTGGTTCTAAAAGCATTGTATTGCTCCAAATCCATACCATCTTTCATGATACTAAACGACGAGGTGAGCACATCAAAATAACGGCTCACCCTCATAATTTTATCGGTAAAAAATTCGGCTGTTAAGGCTTTGGCTTCAGCAACCTGACTAATTTCACTAAGCACCATTTTAAAGAGGAGTTCAGAAATTTGATGGTACATAATAAAAACCATTTCATCGGGAAAGTCGGTTCGTGGTTTTTGAAGACTTAATAAGGTGTCGGTTTGTATGTAATCCCAATAATTAATAGGGCGGCTATGTAATAAACCTTCTAAATGCGTTTCGAGATCTTGATCTAGAGTCTCGTATTTTGCTTTTAGTTTATCTGATAAATCTTTAGTTGCCATACCTAATTTTTACTGCTTTTAAACGGGTGTTTTAAACCACTAAAATCTTCTAAATCGGCTCTTAAAGATCCAACCGCTAAATTAGCCTGAATGCGTAACGGAATTTTATTTTTATCTTTAGAAACCCAAAGCGTTAAACTCTCTTCTTCTTTAAAAACCCGTCCGGCCATCACATAAGGCCTAAATTTTAAAGCCCGTACTGGTCCAAAATCGGTAATAATGGTTTCTTCTCCCAAATATTTTAATTTAAACCCATAGTTTTCTTCATCAAAAAACATATCCACATGTACTTCATGACCAATTTTTATGGTTTTTGTTTCTAAATTATTTCGAAGGTAATAAAATGTAGAAACCATATCTTGAACATTTGGTTTTGTTGCAATGACCTTTTTTGATCCCTTTTTTTTATCGTGTACATAGGCCTTATTATTAACCTGATCAAAATCTATAACCAAATCCTTGGTATGACCGCCTTCATCAATATCTCTTATAAACTTATAAGGCACTAAACGTTCTTTATCGAAATAACTCTCGTAACGATCTTCAACAGCAAAAAACCATTTTATCATACCCGTTGTCCAACCTTTACCTACTACATGATACACATCCCTACCTTTAATCCCTCCTTCTTTCACCGTTAAAGTGGCATTTCCTGCCTTTAACCAATTACTATAACTCATTTTAAACTTGAACCATTCGCCCACTCCAAAAGCCGATTCTTCTTGTGCGATAGCAGCAGGCATAACCCCTAAAACAAGTAATATAAGTAGTGTTTTTTTCATCATAAGTTGGGTCGTTTGTTATACAACTTCTTTAGCTGTGTTTTTATTGTTATGCTTAAATTCTGGCAATTACTGTTCCATAACGAAACATTGAAACTTAGTCCGTAAACGCGTTACGGCAAAACTTCAGGTGCAAAAACTTAAAATTTGGCACAAAACGATATCTAAATGTATTCAAATTTTTGCCATAAAAAAAAACCTATTACGTTTAATTATAATAGATCTCTTTGTTATTAAAATAAGCAACTGCACGTTATTACTAATAAAACAAATACAACCAAGGCTTTAAAACCAAAATCCAACGTTAAAAACCCATTTGCGGTCTCCTAATTCTGGAGAATAACTGTATTTAAGTTGAATAGGACCAATAAATGTTTCTATGCCATAGCCAATACTATAACCAGAATAATCAGGCAGGGTAAACCACTCGCCCGTATCGAAAATATCATCATCAATATTCGACCAATTCCCTTCGAGCAAAATGTGCTGTTTATTAAAAATTTCGTAATCGAAAGTAAGCGATGATTTTACGTAACTATTACCGGTTAAAGCCACAAAATCGTATCCAAAAAAGGGAACAAAATTATTGATTAAATGATTTCCAAAGCCTCCAAGGGCAAAATCTAGAGTAGGATCGGATTTATCACCAAATTTAAAACCGCCACTGGTTTGAACGTTAAAGGCTAACTTATTAGAAATACTATAGGCATAGCCCATACTTGCTTTAGCAATAGAATAATTTTTAAAATCGCTACCTTGACTGGAAGAATAGAGGTACATGTTTAATTGCCCATCAAAATAGACTCCCTTTCGTGGAAAATAAAAATCGTCATACTTATCCATTTTTAAGGCGCCAACAAGGCCTAAATAATTGGTACTCCCTATGGAGTAATCTTCATTATCAATACCTGTTAAATTTTCGGTATTTATTTCGATATGCTTATGCTCGGCACCCATACTAAAGGCAAAATCCCTCATGAATAACGTTTGCACATAAAATTGATTAGTCTGATCCCTTAATTTCACATCAATTTTGCTTAGGCCATTATCTCGCAAAACTTCATCCTCTAAAACCAGACCTGCACTTATTTTTTTATCAAACTGATTGTATCGCGATTTTACACCGATACTCCAATAAAACCCTTTATCAATTAAATATTCAAAATTATAGCGCACATTATCGCCTAAAATTAAATCGAAAGACATCTCGTCATTTTTAAACAACAAGCGTTTTTTAGTAAGATTAAGTAAAATGGCTGTTTTATATAAATCGTCGTAATGCGCTCCCAATTTCAAATAGGTATCTACCGAAGATTCTCTTACCCGTGCTACCAAATCGTAACCCACAGTATCTTTAGCTTCTTTTAATTGATACTCGAAAGCATCAAAATTATCGGTAGCCACTAAGTTATTCACCCCTTCATTGAAATCGGGGTAACTTATTTTCTCCTTTTCTTTAAATTTTAGCTTCCCTATAACATAAGCCCTGGTATAATGTTTATTACCATCAATTCTAATCTGATTAATAGAAATACTATCAGTGTTACGGCGTCGCCATGTTTTTTTTGATGTGTTTAAAGTCTGTTTTGGTAATTTTTTAAGCACTTTTACTTTCATTAAAGCAGCTTCACTCCCTTGGTTTATAATTTGCTGTCCTTCATCAAAAGAAATGACATTATAATCTATGATATCGGGCTTAATGTAGATATCCGTTTTTCTAACTTTTTGACGCATATCATTTATGGTTCTGAAATTGTTTATTTGAAATAACAAATCAGGAGCCGAGGTTAAATTCTCGCGATTGGCCAGATCATCTTGAACATCTACCCCAATAATAATATCCATGCCTAAATCTCGAAGCTCATCAACTGGATAATTATTTACAACACCACCGTCTACCAAAATCGCACCATTAATCATAACAGGCTGATATAAAGAAGGCAAAGCCCCACTAGCCATAATAGAGAGCGCCAAATTTCCTTTATTTAAAATAACCTGTTCACCATTTTCAACATTAGTAGCCACACAAAAAAAGGGCACAGGAAGCTTACTAAAATCGTCTATCCCACCTACGGAAAACAACAAATTTGAAAATAAATTATAGGTATTATGGCCTTTAGAAATGGCCGAAGGTAATTTTACCGAAAACTTATTGAAAGGTAGTTTTACAGCATATTTTTCGGCATTAGCCCGTTCGGAAAATGTTTTTGAAGCTCGAGGCAACTCATCACTAAGCAGATCATCAAAATTAATGACATGAAATAAAGAATCTAATTGTTTTCCAGAATATCCAGAAGCATACAACCCTCCTATTATAGCCCCCATACTGGTTCCTGCTACATAATCTATTTTTACACCTAAACTATCAATCACCTTTAAAGCGCCAATATGCGCCAAGCCTTTTGCCCCACCACCACTTAAAACCAAACCTACCTTAGGCCGATTATCTTGAGCATTTTTTTGCGCTTCCGCGGAAAACAAAGCGAAAAACAACAACATGCATATGACATATTTTAAATTCAAAGTTCTACAATGATTAAAGCCTAATTTTTATTTTTTATGATAATGGTTATACACTTTTGAAGCTCTGGAGAACCCTATAACAGTTTCCAATTCTTCACGTTTGGCATTTGAAATACGTTTTACCGATTTAAAATGCTTTAAGAGCTCTACAATGGTTTTTTTGCCAACACCAGGTATGGTTTCTAACTCGGTATTTAAGGCCGTTTTACTTCTACGGTTTCTATGATGTTCGATACCAAACCGGTGTGCTTCATTTCGTAAAAACTGAATCACCTTTAGCGTTTCACTCTTTTTATCCAGATACAACGGAATAGGATCATCGGGATAAAACAACTCTTCCAAACGCTTAGCAATGCCTATTATGGCGATTTCCTGTCGCAAACCTAAGGCGTCTAAACTTTTTAAAGCCGAAGACAACTGCCCTTTACCTCCATCAATAATAATTAATTGCGGTAATGGCTTATTTTCTTCAAGCAAACGCTTATAGCGCCTGTACACCACTTCTTCCATAGAAGCAAAATCATCTGGTCCTACAACCGTTTTAATATTAAAATGACGGTAGTCTTTCTTACTGGGCTTACCATCTTTAAATACCACACAAGCCGCTACCGGGTTTGTACCTTGAATATTTGAGTTATCAAAACACTCAATATGTCGCGGCTCTTCCGACAACCTTAAGTCTATTTTCATTTGTGCCATGATTCGCTTAGCATGCCGGTCGGGATCAACAATTTTCATTTGCTTAAAACGCTCCATACGATAGTATTTTGCATTTCGTAAAGACAAATCTAAAATGTGTTTTTTATCACCTAACTTAGGAATCGTAACCTTAACGTCTTCACCCAATTCTACACTAAAAGGTACGTAAATTTCTTTAGAATTGGAATTGAATCGCTGCCTTATTTCGGTGATAGCCAGTTCTAAAAGTTCGCGATCGGTTTCTTCTAATTTCTTTTTAATTTCTAAAGTATGAGATCGAATAATAGAACCGTAAGATATTTGTAAAAAGTTAATATAACCATAACTTTCATCGCTCACAATTGAAAACACATCGACATTGCTTATTTTAGGATTTACAATGGTAGATTTTGCCTGATAGCTCTCTAAAACCTCAACTTTTTCTTTAATTTTTTGCGCCTCTTCAAACTGCAAGTTCTCGGCATAGGCTTTCATTTGAGTTTTAAATTGCTGCAGGGAATCTTTAAAATTTCCTTTTAAGATCTCACGAATAGCCTTGATATTCTCATTATAGGCCACTTCATTTTCCAAATCTTCACAAGGCCCTTTACAGTTTCCTAGGTGATACTCTAAACACACTTTATATTTCCCTGAATCTATTTTTTCTTCAGATAAATGATAATTGCAAGTTCTTAGGCTATACAATCCTTTTATTAAATCCAATAACGTATAAACCGTTTTTAAACTGGTATAAGGCCCAAAATATTCACTGCCATCTTTAAAAACACGTCGGGTGCTAAACACTCTGGGAAATCGTTCTTTTTTGATGCAAATCCACGGGTATGACTTATCATCCTTCAGCAATACATTATACCTGGGTTGGTATTTTTTTATCAGATTATTTTCTAAAAGCAGCGCATCGGTTTCGGTATCGACAACAATATGCTTGATGTCTACAATTTTTTTCACCAATACCCGAGTTTTACCGCTATCGTGTGTTTTATTGAAGTACGAGCTAACTCTTTTTTTTAAATTTTTAGCCTTACCAACATAGATAATAACACCATCTTTATCATAATACTGATAAACTCCTGGCTGATTGGGAAGCGTTTTTAATTGTATCTCTAGATTAGGCTGATCCATTACGGTAAAGGTAATTCTTTTTAGATTTTAAAGGAAATTGACCGCTTTAATAAATCGAGTAAAATATTAATAAAAACAACGCTCTCATAACCAGAATTGTAATAGATTAACGCAACGTTTATACTACCACATGGTGTTACAATTTCACAAAATCAAACAATTATAGGGGTAAGCTTTTACATGCAACAACCGGTACAATTGAATTATTTTTTATAGATTGAAAATCATATGAGCTATTATTTATCTTTGAGTTAACTAATTCCTTACATTGCGCCACTTTTAAAAAATTTATAATGAGTAAGAAAATCCTCGGACGCACCGATATTGTTGACTTCCCTAATCTGGAACTCTTCAATATTGATGTAAAAATGGATACTGGAGCTTACACTTCAACCATCCATTGTTCAAAAATTATTGAAGAAGGCAGTACTTTAAGGTGTATTTTCAACAGTAATACCCATAAAAACTTTGGCAAAACAGAAATTGTTTTCGATACTTTTTGGCGCACCGATGTAAAAAGCAGTAACGGTTACAAAGAAAATCGCTACAAAATTAAATCTGACGTCATCTTTTTTGGCAAAACATATAAGATTAACCTAACTTTAAGCACCAGAGACGATATGAAATTTCCCGTGCTTATTGGCAGACAGTTCCTAAAACAAAAATTTATAGTAGACGTAGATTTAATCAACGTTTCTTTTCTAAAAAAATAACATGAATATAGTCGTTCTATCAAGAAATTCACAATTGTACTCTACCGATCGTCTTATTGAAGAAGGTGAAAAACGAGGACATAAAATGGAAATTATCGATCCTCTAAAATGCGATATCATTATTGAAAAAGAAAAACCCACAATTTTCTATAAAGACCGATATTTAGATTACGTAGACGCCATTATCCCAAGAATTGGCTCTTCGGTAACCTTTTATGGTTGTGCCGTTGTAAGGCAATTTGAAATGATGGGGGTTTTTACTATTGTCACTTCTGATGCTATCCAGCGCTCACGTGATAAACTACGCAGTTTACAGCGTTTAAGCAAAGCAGGAATAGGCATGCCTAAAACTGTTTTTACAAATTACTCTAGAGATGTCGAGGAAGTTATCGAGCATGTTGGAGGTACGCCAGTAATCATTAAATTACTTGAAGGCACTCAAGGATTAGGCGTTGTTTTAGCCGAAACTAAAAGTGCTGCCGAATCGGTCCTAGAAGCTTTTAATGGTTTACAAGCACGTGTTATTGTTCAAGAATTTATTAAGGAGGCCGGAGGAGCCGACTTACGTGCTTTGGTGGTAGACGGACAAGTAGTTGGTGCCATGAAACGCCAAGGTAAGGAAGGGGAATTCCGTTCAAACCTGCATCGTGGAGGATCAGCCAATATTATAAAATTAAGTCATGATGAACTCAAATTGGCTATGAGCGCAGCGGCAGCCCTTAAACTACCCGTTTGTGGCGTAGATATGCTTCAATCATCTAGAGGCCCACTACTTTTAGAAGTGAACTCGACACCCGGATTAGAAGGCATCGAGAAAGCCACTGGTCGCAACATCGCCAAAGCCATTATATCTTTTATTGAAAAAAACAAAAGGTAATGACAAACATAAACAAAGGTGATTTACACATTCTTGGTACTACCATAAAATTAGGAGAAAGTAAGGAGGTTAACTTTAATGTGGCCAACTTACACTCTTCTACCCCAGTAAACGTTCCTATAATTATTGAACGTGCTTTAAAACCCGGACCTACGGTTTTATTTACAGCAGGTATTCATGGTGATGAGGTAAATGGGGTTGAAATTGTTAGACAGCTCATCGCGAAAAACATAAATAAACCGAAATGCGGCACCATTATGTGTATGCCTGTTATTAATATTTTCGGTTTTATAAACTTAACACGTGAGTTTCCCGATGGTCGTGATTTAAACCGTGTTTTCCCTGGTAGCCCCACTGGCTCTCTTGCAGGACGCGTGGCTCACAAACTGATTAATGATGTGATACCGAATGTAGATTTTATAATCGACTTTCATACCGGGGGCTCGGGGCGCTTTAATGCACCTCAACTTCGTTTTGAAAAATCGAATGAAGAGCTTATCGCTTTAGCCAAAGTTTTTGGAGCACCTTTTGTGCTTTACTCCAAAAATTTATCGAAATCTTTTAGAGCGACTTGTTCGAAATTAGGGAAACCGATTTTACTTTTTGAAGGCGGTAAATCTTTTCATATTGATGATGTGGTTACCAATTCTGGGGTTAATGGTTCCAAGCGTATTTTGAAACACTTGGGTATGCTTAACACCAATATAAAATCGTCTAAACCGCGACATGATTGTGTATTTATTGATGACAGTAAATGGATACGAGCCAAATACTCGGGCATGTTTAAAGCCTCAATCCATATAGGTGCATATGTATTAAAAGGCGATGTTTTAGGACATATTACCGACCCTTACGGAAAGTTTAATTACTTCGTAAAAGCACCAAATTCGGGTTATATTATAAATGTAAATGAAGCGCCTGTTGTGTACCAAGGCGATGCATTATTTCACATTTCTAAAAAATTAAAACGTGTATTAAGCTAATAATCTGATTTCGATTGTAATGATACAATCAAAATTAACAAAACTCAGATTGACATGAATAAGTTAGCATTAAGAAAAAAATATAAGGCGCTTCGAGCGGAACTCACCGAAGCGCAATTGGAAGATTTAAGTTTACTCATTTCTAATCAACTTTTACATTTACCCATTTGGAGCTATACTTTTTACCATATCTTTTTAAGTATTGCGGAACAAAAGGAAATAAACACCGATTATATCCTAAATATTTTATCGGGAAAGGACAAAAACATTCTGATTTCTAAATCTGATTTTGCAACCGGTGCCATGCATAGTTTTTTACTCACAGACAACACAGTGATTAAAAAAAACAGTTATAACATTCCAGAACCTGTTAATGGTATTGAAATAGAGAACAGCAAAACCGACGTTGTTTTTATTCCACTTTTAGCTTTTGATGACAAAGGCAATCGTGTTGGTTACGGCAAAGGTTTTTATGATCGCTTTTTAGCACAATGTAAACCTGACACTGTTAAAATAGGCCTATCCTTTTTTGAAGCCGAAGCCGACACTATTGAAACCTCTGAAACAGATGTTAAATTAGATTTCTGTGTCACACCACATAAAACATATCGCTTTTAATCGTTGCAGCTTTCGCAGTACGTAGCTCGTAAATAGGTATCATCTAACAATTGGAAGGTCACACCTCCATCTTCAACAGCATTAAAAAGCTCACAAAAACGCTTGTGATTCATATTATAAGCATTGAGTAAAATAGACCGGTAATCGGTATCCTGAGTAAGTTCTTTATTAACTAACGTCAGGTTCAAGTAATAGTAAAGTAAATCCTCGTCAACATCGATACTTTTTACCTTATTTTCTAACAACTTAACAGCATAATCCAAATTCGCATAATAGGTAAAAAACTGCGCTAAACTTAAATAGTCGTAATCAAACAAAGTAAATTCGCTATAGTGCTTATCAATAAAACCAACAGCTTTATCTTTATTGTCGTAATCACGTTTTCTCATGTAATCTTCAGCTTTAACAATATTATAATTAACAAGCATTCGGGAAATAAGCGCATGATCAATGTCGTAATTTTTCAAGGCATTGATATCATTTTTGATCTGGTTATCATCAATATCTTGCCATTTATGACGCCATAATATAATTTTAAAAGCTGTGATATTGTACCTAACATGAGCATCCTGTGGCACTAATTTTTCAAGTTCTAATAACGCATTATACACGTTTAGCGCTTGCCTTTTATCTATCATATATAAAAAGGACATGTTTTTATTAAGCAAATTAGCATATTTCTCCTGCTGCGGAACTTCCATTTTTCTTAAAAATAAAGGCGAGACCGTGCCGCCTTTAATTTTTTCAAAAATGGAATTCTGAATCGCTATAGCTTCTTCTAAATCATCCGAAGATAGTGCCGCATGAAACTTTTCGAGTAAGATGACTTCAGACATGGTTTTGTACTTGTCTTTGCGTTCCAACTCCAAATCGACAACCGCCTTACGATGACGTTCTAAAATAGGTTCCATTTTCAAACCTACACCTGCAGCAAGCTCCCTTTTAATTTGATCTTTACTTAAGTTATTTAAATTTTCATAGGATGTTCCTTTAATATCATTAAAAAATTCTACCCAATTCTCTGAAGTCGATACGGTGGTTTCAATGGTTGGTTTTTGAAACGTCTGAAGCGAAGCCACTATACTTTTAGCACGTTGTTCTTGCAGTTCTAAATTACGCTCTAAACTCCCTTCAACGGAAGCATAGGCCTTAATATGTATAGCTGGACTACCTAATAAATTTGGTACTATTTTATACTAAGCAGCTTTGTTAATAAATCCTTTTAATTGTAATTCTTTTTTATTGTTGTCCGATAAAAAACAGAATTAGCTAAAAAAGCGTTGGTGTTGGCCTTTTTTATTGATCGCACTCTTTATTTTGAAAACAGAACCTCCTTATGGGTCAAAAAGGCTTAATTGCCCAATGTTTTTGGTTGTAATCTCTTCCCAATTAGCTTCTGGGTTTTTCAGGAATTTGAACAAATCGATATATGTCATCAAATGGTATCGTATGACGGACATCATATTGGAATAAGCCCAGTTTCTTTGGGTTTTTCTTTGGATCACAAGCATAATGAGCTGGATTATCAAACTGACCCAGATTTGTATTTCGATGGCATTTTGATTGTCTCCCAAAAAATACTTTAGCGGAAAGTTCTGTTTAAGCCGCTTGAACATCGTCTCAATCTGCCACCTATTTTTATAGATGTCGGCTATTTTGTCTGCATCAAGATCATAATTATTAGTGATGAACTCATAAACTTTTTGGTGCTTTTCGTGCCAAAAAGCGATTCTCCTCAGGGAAAAAGCATTGCCGTTTTTGTCCGTAAGCCCTATTTTTTCGTCCTTTAAGACAGCATCGTCCACTTTATTGGAGATATCAAACTCTTCAAGGCTTGTATAGCGAGCATTGTCCTTTTGCCGAGTCACAAAGTAAACATCTTCCAGTGTCCATTTTTGGTATTGCTCATAATCCACATACCCTTTGTCAAAAACCACATAAGAGCCCTTCTTGAGTTCCAGGTCTTTTAAAAAGGTGTGGTCGTGCGTGGCCGCGCTTGAAAACTTAATCAGACAAGGAACGTCTTCCATGGCGTTTATCATAGTATGCATCTTGATACCTCCTTTCTTTTTGCCGTTGAGCGGGTTCCTTCCTACACCTTTAAGAATGTCGCTAAATAGGGGTGTGGTCGAGGAATCAACGATTTTAAGGTTCTTCACTGCAGGTTCTAAGGGTCTGCTGTCCGATAAAAAGCGATGGTAACGTTTGTAGAGTAAATGATAAATATCGGCAAATACTTCAGAGCTTCTTCTCCTGTTAGCATCTGACAAGGTACTGCGTTTTGGAAAGTCCGTGAGTCCTAGATGGTTGATCTTTCCCTCGCAGGCAAGCATAATACTGGAAACCTCACGAAGTGAGCTACAGCCACTGATCACGGTAAATACCATAGTGGCCAAATGCTCATAGGTGGTAAACTTTTTGGTATAGCGATCGCTGTTGTGCTTTTTGGCTGTCCGATGAACATCTTTGGGCAAAATGAAATTTAATACCTGTTTGATTATGGGTTGTCCGCTAAAGTTTTTACTTTTATTCATATCTTGGATGTGTGATAACTTCAAGATACAAAATAAGCGGGAAATCCTATCTTGGAAATCCCGCTTTTTAAATCTTTTATCGGACACTAATGATTCTTTTTCAAGAGTCGTCATGTATCCTAAACTAGAATGTAATCTTTGAGTGTTATACCAGTTTAAATATTGATCAATAGATTTGTATAATTGATTATAAGACGTATACTTAAATCCATTAATCCACTCATATTTAATGGTTTTAAAAAAACTTTCAGCTACAGCATTATCCCAGCAATTTCCCTTTCTACTCATGCTTTGTATCACTTTTTGATTAAAAAAGAACATATTTGTGATTCTGTTGGATGCATATTGCACACCCCTGTCCGAATGAAAAATACACTGCTGGTTTATCACTCTGTTTCTTCTAGCATCAACCCAGGCCTTTAAAACCGTATTCTCAGTAGTCATATCTTCACTTAAAGACCAGCCTATTATTTTTCTATCAGCCAAATCCATTATCGTGGTTAAATAGTTCCATTGTTGATTAACTCTTATATACGTAATGTCAGAGACTAATTTGTAGCCTAAAGAAAAACTGGTAAAATCCCTGTCTAATTCATTTTTAGCTGTTTTTAGAGAATGATTTGAATCCGTAGTTACCACAAATTTTTTATTCAATACACTTCTTAGTCCCATTTCTTTCATAAGTAACCCCACATATGAACGGGAATAAAAAAGCTTTTCTCGTTCAAGTTGTTTTTGAATTCGATAGCTACCATAAATCTGTTTACTATTGTCAAATATAGCTTCGATTCTGTCTTTTAAAAATGATTTAGAGGAATTAACCTTTAAGGTGTCTTTGGTTTTAAGCCAATGGTAATAAGCATTTTTACTAACCTTCATGCATTTGCACATCTTTTCGACAGGATAAGTATTTTTGTTTGATAAAATGAAGTTATACCTTATCTGTCGCTCTTGGAAAAGATGCTCACCGCCTTTTTTAAGATGTCACGTTCCATTTTAACATCTCTTAATTCCTTTTTTAATGCTATAAGTTCTTGATGTTCTTTGGATTTAGGTTCATTTTTAGAAAAATCTCCTCCTTTTAAATCATACTCTTGTTTCCATCTATTAATAACACTTGTATGAACTCCATATTCTTCACTCAGTTGTTTTGTTCGTATACCAGATTTTGATAAATCTAATATCATCGATTTAAACTCGTTGTCATATTTTTTTCCCATAATTCAAATATAGTTTATACTCTATATAAAACCGTCACAACAAAGGTAGACACTTCATAGGCAGTTATATTATAATCGGTAAGTCTTAATGAATCGTATATAGGTTTTATATCTTCTTGAGAATATTCAGCTTTGTCTTTTTCAAAAGGAATTTTAAACTTCAAGGTTTTATTCTTAAGATCATAGCCCTCATGACCTTAGGCCTGAATTTTTCTAGTTGAATAACTTAATGAATCCAAGTACATCCCCATATCGAGCAAATCCCAAGGTTAAGATTCCAAATCGTATAACAGATTATATCTACAAAGTGTTTTATTACCTAAAAAGAGGATGTTATATTCTATAGGCTCTTTAATTTCCATATCGGAAACACGACCCACATGCACACGATAGGCATTTTTACCATGAGGCCTCTAGGCTTTACGTAAGAGTGAGCCATAGAGTGGACGCATTAATCGGCCACGAATTTGTTTGTTTTCTATAGAATCTATACTGCAATCATACTTGCTTTTTGTAACCAAATCTATGGCCATACCATCGCCTTCTGTAGCGAATAATTTGTTAAACCAGTCCTTATCATTCACTTCAAAGTACAGGTTATTACCATCTCTTTTTATTGAAAACTTAACCCCCTTGGGTTTGTTTTTAAAAGTTTCAAAACAGGATTTACATTTTTGATTTCTCTCGTTTGCACTCCTTGGAAAAACAATATCGAAATGGCTTTGCACATAAACTTTCTGAAAAGAAAAAACGAGCACAAAGGTTAAAAGTAGACGGTAGGACTTCATTTATAAGGCTTTAAACCTCAAATACAGGAAAACCCTTATGAGATGAAAACTCTTGACCAAATAAATTTACGAGTCGATTTTAGGAAACGCCTTTTTATTAAAAACAATCAGCATAATAAAGCCTGTACTTATAGCCACATCGGCAATATTAAAAACAGGTTCAAAGAAGTTAAAACGCTTACCTCCATAAAGAGGAAGCCAATGTGGTAAATCTACTTCGATTAAAGGAAAATATAGCATATCGACTACACGACCGTGTAATAAACTGTCGTAACCCCCTGATTCTGTTAGAAAAGAGGCAACCTGACCAAAACTATGATCGAACAAAACACCGTAAAATACCGAATCGATAATATTTCCTAAAGCGCCTGCAAAAATTAAAGCAATGGCCAATAGTAAAATTTTGGAACAGCCTTTTTTAGTAGCATCATATAGCCAATACCCAATTCCGAAAATGGCGAACACACGAAATAAAGTCAAGGCTACCTTAGCACTTCTATCGGAGATTAAGGATGTAAAATCACTAATTTTTGTACCCCAAGCCATGCCATCATTTTCAATAAAATAGATTTTAAACCATGAAAATACATCGACGCTTTCATGCAAGGAAAAATGTGTTTTTATATAGATTTTACTAATTTGATCAATAAGTAAAATAACGATGATGATAAGAATCGATTTCTTTAAAGACATGGACAGAAATTAGAACGCTATAAAGTTTTAATCACTTTATACATAAAGGGTGAAATTTAAAAAATGACGCTAAAAAAAGAAAAGGCTGCCTCAAAAGTGATGTCATTTTAGTTTGTTAGTTTGAGCACGTCAAAATCCCTGATGTAGTTGATACACGGAGATATTTTGACAGCTTTCTATGACATAGAAATTACTTTTAAGACAGCCTGAATAGCTATATTTAAAAAACTTATTGCATATTTTTTGCTTCAATGCTTAAAGTTGCATGAGGCACAAGCTCCAATCGTTTTTTATTAATTAATTTTCCTGTAACACGGCAAATACCATAGGTTTTATTCTCGATACGAATAAGGGCGTTTTTTAAATCACGAATAAATTTTTCTTGACGAATAGCCAATTGCGAATTTGATTCTTTACTCATAACAGCACTACCTTCATCAAAAGCCTTAAAAGTAGGTGATGTATCCTCAGTGCCATTTGTTGAATCATTCATATAAGCACTTTTAATAAGATCTAAATCATATTTGGCCTTTTCAATTTTTTCTGTAATTAGCGCTTTAAATTCTGCTAAATCTGCATCCGAATATCTTACGTTATCTGCCATAATATTAGTTTTTTTGGATAAACAATCTGGTATTGACATCATCAAAAGCAATATCTATACCGCCGTCTAATTTTTCAACTATTTCTAGTTCATTGGTTAAAGTTTCCGACTTAATATAAGCCACATTTGCCTCTACAGCTTTTACAATTTGCTCATCTTTAAGAAGTTTTACAGCAATATTATCTGTAACCTCAAAACCTGAATCTTTACGTAAATTTTGAATGCGATTAATTAACTCTCTGGCAATCCCTTCTTTACGCAAATCATCCGAAATTGTTACATCTAAAGCCACCGTTAAAGCACCTTCATTTGCAACCAACCAACCCTCGATATCTTGGGAGGTAATTTCAACATCCGAGCGTTCTAATGTAATATTTTTTCCATTAATATCAACTTCTAAACTACCATTTTGTTCAATTTTGTTAATATCTTCAGGTGTAAAGTTTATTACTGCTCCAGCAATGGCTTTCATATCTTTCCCAAAGCGCGGACCTAACACTTTAAAGTTAGGTTTAATCTGTTTTACTAAGATATCAGACGCATCTTCCAGAAGCTCAATCTCTTTAACATTCACTTCGTGTTTTATCAATTCAGAAACCGCAGCGATTTCCTCTTTTTGCTGAAGTGAATCTACAGGAATCATAATTTTTTGAAGCGGCTGACGTACTTTAATTTTCTCTTTAGCTCTTAAAGACAAGACTAAAGAAGATATGATTTGTGCGTTTTCCATTTTACGCTCCAAGCTTTTATCGACAAAAGCACTATCAAAAACAGGGAAATTTGCTAAATGCACACTTTCAAATTGCTCTTTTTGAGTCACCGAATTTAAATCTAAATACAGTCTATCCATAAAGAACGGTGCAATTGGTGCGCCTAATTTAGCTATGGTTTCCATACAAGTATAAAGCGTTTGATAAGCCGAAATTTTATCCTGCTCATAATCGCCTTTCCAGAATCGCCTTCTACTTAAACGCACATACCAGTTACTCAAATAATCTTGAGTAAAATCTGAAATGGCTCTAGCCGCTCTTGTTGGCTCGTAATCGGCATAAAAAGCATCTACTTTCTGGATTAAGGTATGTAATTCTGAAAGTATCCAACGGTCTAATTCTGGTCGCTCAGCTAACGGAATATCGGCTTCAGCATAGCTAAACTTATCCAGATTTGAATATAAGCTAAAGAATGAATAGGTATTATAAAGTGTTCCGAAGAATTTACGTTTTACCTCTTCTACCCCTTCAATATCAAATTTTAAGTTATCCCAAGGATTCGCATTGGCAATCATGTACCAACGGGTTGCATCGGCACCGTAATTGCTTAAAGTTTCAAAAGGGTCGACAGCATTCCCTAAACGTTTGGACATTTTTTGTCCGTTTTTATCGAGTACCAATCCGTTAGACACCACATTTTTATAGGCTACAGAATCGAATACCATAGTCGCAATAGCGTGAAGCGTGTAAAACCATCCACGTGTTTGATCGACACCTTCAGCAATAAAATCGGCTGGGTACGATTTTTTATCGTCTATTAAATCTTTGTTTTCAAAAGGGTAATGCCATTGTGCATAAGGCATAGATCCTGAATCGAACCATACGTCAATTAAATCGCTTTCGCGGAACATTTTCTGACCTGTAGGCGATACTAACACAATGTTATCGACAATATTTTTATGCAGATCGAGTTTCGCGTAATTTTCTTCTGAATTGTTTCCAACTTCAAAATCTTCGAAAATATCTTTTTCTAAAACTCCCGCTGAAACAGCCTTAGCCATTTCACTTTTTAATTCTTCAACAGAACCAATACAAAGTTCTTCCTTACCATCTTCAGATCTCCAAATTGGCAACGGAATACCCCAGTAACGCGAGCGTGATAAATTCCAATCGTTCGCATTAGCAAGCCAGTTTCCAAAACGCCCTGTTCCCGTAGCTTTTGGCTTCCAGTTAATGGTATCGTTATGCGCTACCATTTTATCTTTTACATCGGTAACCTTAATAAACCAAGAATCTAACGGGTAGTATAAAATTGGTTTATCGGTACGCCAACAGTTTGGATAACTATGTTTATATTTTTCAACCTTAAAAGCTTTATTTTCTTCTTTTAGTTTGATGGCAATTTCAACATCCACCGAACGCTCTGGCGCTTCGCCGTCGTTGTAATATTCGTTTTTCACGTATTTACCAGCAAACTCACCCATTTCTGGTCTAAATTTACCTTGTAAATCTACAAGAGGCACTAAATTGCCATTCTCATCTTTCACCAACATAGGCGGCACTTCTGGGGTCGCTTGTTTTGCAACCAAAGCATCGTCGGCACCAAACGTTGGGGCGGTATGTACGATTCCTGTACCATCTTCGGTAGTCACAAAATCACCAGCAATGACGCGAAATGCATTTTCTGGATTATCATTTGGCAACGCATACTTTAAAAGCTGCTCGTATTGAATTCCTACTAAATCCTTCCCAATACATTCGCTAATGATTCTGTATGGGATTTTTTTATCGCCTTGTTTATAAGCTGAAATTTCAGAAGCCTCTTCAACTAATTTGAATTTCCCAGAAAACTGATAGCTTACTAATTTTTTAGCCAATACCACTTTAACAGGCTCAAAAGTATATTGGTTATAAGTTTCAACCAATACATATTCTATTTTCGGACCAACGGTTAATGCCGTGTTACTAGGAAGTGTCCAAGGTGTTGTCGTCCATGCCAAAAAGTAAGCCTCCCCCGACCCCTCCATAGGAGGGGAGACCTCAAACGCCTTAGCAATTGAGTTTTCCGTTCCCCCTTTGGGGGTTAGGGGGCTTTTAAACTGTGCCACGATAGTCGTATCGGTAACATCCTGATACGTTCCTGGCTGATTTAACTCATGAGAACTTAAACCTGTTCCTGCTTTTGGCGAATACGGCTGAATCGTATAGCCTTTGTAAAGCAAGCTTTTGTTGTAAATCTGTTTTAGTAACCACCAAACAGACTCCATATATTTAGGCTCATAAGTAATGTACGGATCGTCCATATCTACCCAGTAACCCATTTTTTCAGTTAAGTCATTCCAAACATCGGTATAACGCATCACGGCTTTTCTACAAGCGGCGTTATAATCTTCAACAGAAATGTTTTTACCAATATCTTCTTTAGTAATACCTAATTCTTTCTCCACACCTAATTCAATAGGCAAACCATGGGTATCCCAACCAGCTTTACGCTTAACTTGAAACCCTTTCATGGTTTTATAACGCGGAAAAATATCTTTAATCGCACGCGCTAAAACGTGGTGCACACCAGGAAGTCCGTTTGCAGACGGCGGCCCTTCAAAAAACACATAAGGCTCTTTACCTTCTCTCGTGGTTACACTTTTCTCAAAAATGTTATTTTCTTGCCAGTACTGTAGAATTTCGGTTGCTACATTTGGCAAGTTAAGACCTTTATATTCAGGAAATTTAGCGTTCATTTTCTTGTGATTCTAATAAGTCCGCGAATTTAAGGAATTATACTCGAATTTACTGGGTTTTAGAAGAAAAATACAGCGATTAAACCGCATACCAAGCCCCTCTTTTACAAACCTATTTCTGTTATTATGAAAAGATAGTATACCGTTTAAACTAAAAAATCCACCAGGTCTTCCATTTTGGAAATAAGCTGAATTTTAATGGCGGTATTTTGAAGCGAAATCTTGTTGTATTTAGAAACAAAAATGGTAGCAAAACCTAATTTTTCAGCCTCTAAAATACGTTGTTCCACACGTTGAACGGGTCGTATTTCACCTGAAAGACCAACCTCGGCGGCAAAACAGTAATCTTTAGGAATAGATACATCTTCATTGGAAGACAAAATAGAAGCTACAACAGCCAAATCGATAGCCGGATCGTCAACAGTAATGCCGCCAGTAATATTCAAAAAGACATCCTTTGCGCCTAAACGAAAGCCAGCACGTTTTTCTAAAACCGCCAAAAGCATATTTAAACGTTTCGCATTAAATCCTGTTGCCGAACGTTGCGGTGTTCCATAAACAGCAGTACTCACCAAGGCCTGAACCTCGATCATTAAGGGCCGCATACCTTCTAAAGTTGCTGCAATAGCATTGCCCGATAACTCTTCGTCTTTTTTGGATATTAATATTTCTGAAGGATTGGATACCTCTCGAAGTCCAGAACCTTGCATTTCATAAATCCCTAATTCGTTTGTAGAACCAAAACGGTTTTTATGAGCTCTTAAAATTCGGAATACATGATTGCGATCGCCTTCAAATTGCAATACGGTATCTACCATATGTTCCAATATTTTTGGACCAGCAATATTTCCATCTTTAGTAATATGCCCAATAAGTAGCACCGGAGTCGCCGTTTCTTTAGCAAATTTTATGAGTTCGGTAGTACATTCTTTTATCTGAGAAATACTCCCTGAAGAAGATTCGATATAATCGCTGTGGAGGGTTTGAATGGAATCTATGATCACAATATCAGGCTCCAAAGCTTCTATTTGCTTAAATATATTTTGAGTTTTAGTTTCTGTTAAAATGTAACAATTGCTGTTATTAGGATTAACACGTTCGGCACGCATTTTAATTTGTTTCTGACTTTCTTCTCCAGAAACGTAAAGCGTTTTGTAAGGCAAGCCCAAAGAAACCTGAAGCAACAAGGTACTTTTACCTATACCCGGTTCCCCTCCTAAAAGCGTTAAAGATCCAGGCACAATACCACCTCCTAAAACGCGGTTTAATTCCCCATCAAAAGTGTTTAATCGTGGCTCTTTCGAGGTATCAATTTCACTCACCAACAATGGCACAGCCGCTCGTTTTGATGCCGTTGTTGGTGTTTTCCAATCGCTTTTTTCAGGTTTTTGCACCAATTCTTCTACAATGGTATTCCACTCTTTACAAGCAGTACATTGCCCTTGCCATTTTGAAAATTGGGTACCGCAATTCTGACAAAAAAATGTGGTTTTAACCTTGGCCATAAAATCTCTTTATTTTAACAGAAACAATGCGATTAGTTATATCCGAAATCCGCTTTAATAAGGTCGGCTCTATCCATCACTTCATCTTTAGTAATTCCTGCAATTTCATCTAAAGTATAAGCCGACTGGTAAGTTCTCATAGCTCGTTTGGTTTCACCCGTTTCCTCATAAAAACGTCCAATATAATAACCCCCCAATAAAGTTTCAGGATAAGACTTTCTAGCCATTTTACCTAATTCTTCATAGTATTCGTAAGCCTCTTTCTTTTCGATAGCAGCAGCAATAGCCTTAAAATCATTAATCAAAATAGGTTTCTCAATACCTAAAACCGAACTAATTTCTTGATATTTTTCTTGAAGATACACTACCGGCGAAGTTTCCAATTCAAGAATCACTTCTTTATACTCCTTTTTAGAAATAGGCTGATAGATTTTAAACATTTTTTCTAAAGCTACAGGAATAGCATTTGTTGGAACCGAATAATGCGAAACCTCTTTAAAGTTATTAAAGTTATACTCTAACTGGTCATTTTCAATACCTGAAATATCTGAATTTAAAGCATCGGTCATTGATTTAATGGTTTCTGTATCGTTATCAGTATTGGCTAAATAATAAAACGTTTTTGACGGTACTTTTCGTAAAGCTTCTGGTAAATAATCCAACATATTTGGCGCTAAATCTGGGCTTATGGCCACATAAGACTGGAATAATGGCTGCGGTTTTAAGAGGTAATAATTAATGAAGTTGGCAGATTCACTATGCCCTATAATAGCTTTAAAACTTCCGGTTTTAAATGATTTTTCAATAAACGGGATTAATTCCAAACCAATAAACTCATAAAATGCAGCTCCAGAATCAATAGGCAATGAATTTTGCTCGGAATACATACAATCGTCATAACGCTTATTTAACTGATTGACACCTACCACAACAGCTGGTGGCATATCCTCCCAATAGGTAAAATAAGAAACGTTTCCTGCCACGGCTTCAAACATATAATCGGCATCCAAAACAATAATTAAAGGATAGTCTCCTTGATCTTTATTATAACCTTGAGGCAATTGAATTTTTAATTGACGATCTTCACCTAGCTTTGAAGAAGTAATGGTTTGATATTTAACCTGCGCCCCCACATAACTCACTGACACGGCAAAGAATAAAACAAAAAGTAGGTTTTTCATATTAAATATTTAGATTTTGGTTCGGAAGGCCAAGGTAATAAATAAACCGAGAGTTTAAAAGCACAAGTTATAGGAAGTGCAAATCTACAATTAACCCTTAATTTTTATATATTTTCTATTGTAAATAGGCAAGTAAATTAACGAGAGTCCACCACAAACAATTATAACTAATGTTTGAGACGCCCACATGATCCAACCATAAGCAATACTAGGCTCTTCTGGGATACCAAACAAAGCAAAGGCTGCATAAACCGCTAAAGGATAAGACCCTATCCCTCCATTTGTAGCAGCAATACTAAAACTCGCAGAAATAAACCCAACCAAAACAGCTCCGGGTTGCACCACTCCCAGCTCGCTAATAGCAAAGGTCGTTACATAAAACATAAGCACGTACATACCCCAAATAAAAAGGGTATGAAAAATATAGGCCCATTTGTTTCTCATTTTGAAAATACTTAACACCCCTTCAACTAAACCACTAACAAAAGTTTTTATTTTTATAGCGATGGCAGACTGACTTCTAGTCACAAAAAATGCCATTATAAAAAACAGAATGAGTCCAATCACCATAAACATGATAACCTTAAGAGGATTAAATCTCTCCATTAAAAACCCATAAATAAAATCGAATTGCAAAAAAAGCGTAATCAGCATAATACCTAACATGACAATCATATCAGCAATACGTTCGGCAACAATAGTACCGAAGCCTTTCTCAAAAGGAACGCCTTCATAATTTGTTAACAGTGAAGCTCTAGCCACCTCTCCCGCTCTTGGTATGGTATAATTAATTAAATAAGCTGCAAAAACAGCCATAAAAGTATTCCCAAACTTTACATGATACCCAATTGGCAAAAGCATAAAACGCCAACGGTATGCCCGCGAAATATGACTTAACAAACCCAAAAACATACCTAATACAATCCATGAATAGTTTGCATTTTGGGCATATACCAGAAGTTTGTCTATAGAAACTTTAGACAGCGAATACCAGATTAAAAAAACTCCCAATAACAATGGGAGTACAACCTTTAACAGATTTTTTATTTTCTGGTTCAAAAAATTATTTTAACAAGTTTGTGGCTTCATCAGGAAAAACTAAAGCCGGCTTAAATCCTTTAGCTTCTTCAATATCCAATATCGCATAGGTAATCAATATTAAAGTATCGCCAACTGCAACTTTTCTTGCTGCTGCACCATTTAAGGTAATTTCTCCTGTATTACGAGGTCCTGGAATACAATACGTTTCTAGGCGCTCGCCATTATCATTATTTACAATTTGAACTTTTTCTCCTTGAATAATATTAGCCGCCTCCATCAAGTCTTCGTCAATGGTTATACTGCCAATATAATTGAGTTCTGCACCGGTGCATTTAACTCGATGAATCTTAGATTTTACTACGTGAATTTGCATGAGGCAAAGGTAATTAATTTAGAGCGATATTATCAATTAGTCTGATGTCATCAGCATAAACAGCAATAAAAGCTCTGTATTTTTTTTGTTTTTCTTTTTCTGTTATTGTCTTTAAGGTGTTTTCATCGGCAATTATAAAATATTCCAAATTCAACAACGGATGTGTAGAAAATTGATTTTCAACCCATTCCACAACACCAACCGCACTTTCTGTGCCAAATTTCTCTTTGGCAGATGTTAAAGTTTTATAAATAAAAGGCGCTGCTTCTTTATATTCTGGCTTAAGCCTAACATTTCGAGAACTCATCGCTAAGCCATTCAATTCACGATAAATCGCACATGGCACAATTATTATTGGCATGTCATGTTTTTCAACCATTTTTTTAATGATAGCCAACTGCTGAAAGTCCTTCTCGCCAAAATAAGCCCGATTAGGTTTAATAATTTCAAACAATCGTTTTACAATAGTACCAACACCGTCAAAATGTCCAGATCTAAATTTACCTTCCATTTCAAACTCCAAACCATCAAAATCGAATTTTTGCGCTATTAATTGACCATCATATACATCGTTAACAGAAGGCGCATAAACCATGATTCTCTGGGCGCTAATAGCTTCTAAAAGTGCGACATCTGTTTCTAAGGTTCTCGGATATTTCTCTAAATCATCTTTATTATCAAATTGGGTTGGATTCACAAAAATACTTACCACCACTTGATCGTTCTCAACCAATGCTCTTTTTACCAATTCTAAGTGACCATCATGCAAGGCCCCCATAGTGGGCACCAAACCAACCGTTTTATTTTCTGCTTTTACAGCATCAAGAGCTGCTGTTATTTGTTGTTTTTCTGAGTAAACTTCCACGTTTTAATATAAAATTAACGGGTGCAAACTTAATATTTTACAAGCAATTTGCATAAAATTTTGTACTTTTGCGTGTTTTTTATTTTCAATTGCTAAAAGAAACACCTTTACAAGGTTTCTTGTTTAAAGATGAAATCGTTAAGTTTTACGTTTGTAAAGGTTTTTTAATGTCAACAAAAACCATCATATGAAAGATAAGAGGATATTATATGTATCATCTGAAGTAGTGCCCTATTTACCTGAAACCGAAATTTCTTCTATGTCATTTGAAGCGCCTAGATTAGTAAATCAACAAGGCGGACAAATTAGAATATTTATGCCTAGGTATGGTAATATAAATGAGCGAAGACATCAATTACACGAAGTTATACGCTTATCTGGTATCAACTTAGTTATTAACGACTTAGACATGCCGTTAATTATTAAAGTCGCTTCGATACCAAAAGAGCGCATTCAAGTTTACTTTATTGATAACGACGAATATTTTAAAAGAAAAGCAACCTTAACCGACGAAGCTGGAAAACTATTTCCAGACAACGACGAGCGCGCTATCTTTTTCGCTAAAGGCGTTATTGAAACCGTTAAAAAATTAAATTGGGCTCCAGATATTATTCATGTTCATGGTTGGTTAGCGTCTTTATTACCGCTTTATTTTAAAGAATACTACAAAGACGAGCCTCTTTTTAGCGAAAGTAAAATTGTAACCTCGGTATACAACCAAAGTTTCAACGGCACGTTAAACGAAGAGATGATTAATAAAATTAAGTTTGATAATATCGATAACGAATCGATTCAACCATTGGAAGAACCAACTTATACAAACTTAATGAAGGTTGCTATTGATTATTCTGACGCTTTAATTATTGGTTCTGAAACCATTCCTGAAGATTTAGAAACCTACTTAAAAGCATCAGATAAACCTATTTTAGAATATAAATCGAAAGATGAATTTGGTGAAGCTTATACAACATTCTTCAACGAAACCGTTTTAGGATAAACATCAAAGTCATAACATTTTATGAAAAAGACCATTAAATCCCTTCAATACCCTATTGTTTTTCTTCTTTTGGTTGGCGCTTTTATTAGCTGCGATAAAGATTTTAACGTTATAGAAAGTGATGTTCTTGGCGATGAGAACGCAAACTTTAATACTAAAGCCACCCTATGGCCTTTAGTTGGATACAACAAAAAGCTAGATTCCTTACAAATTAATAACCTAGGCATTACAGGAAGCAATGGTTCAGGAGGAAATTTACTTGGGGTATTTAACGACCCTGCATATGGTCTTACAACAGCCAGTATTGTATCACAAATAGTACCTAATAAGCTATCTCCAGAGTTTGGCGAAAACCCTGTTATAGATAGTGTGGTTTTTAAAATCCCTTATTACAGTACCATTGTTGACTATGATGACGACAACAATCCAGAGTACAAATTGGATTCTTTATACGGAAAAAGCAACGCTCCTATCAAACTAACCGTTTATAGAAGTAATTATTTCTTAAGAGATTTTGATCCCAACAGTACTGAAAACCAAGCACAAAACTATTTTTCAAACGGACGTAGTACCGTAAACACAGCACTAAACGGCACTTCGGTGATTACATTCGATGATCATATTGTTGATGCAACGACACCTATTTATTCAGAACCTAAATTTATTCCGAGTAACGAGGGGATTATAACCACAATAGGCGAAGATGATGACAAAGTTTCTACTAACGAATCGCCTGCATTACGTGTAAAATTGAATAACGATTATTGGAAAACAACCATTATCGATAAAGAAGGAGATCCTGTTTTAAGCAGCTCCAATAATTTTAAAAATTATTTTCGCGGACTTTACATAAAGGCTGAAGCCATTGGCACAGATGGGGCTATGTTGCTCCTAAACCTTTCTGCAGCCAATGCGAATATCACTATGTATTACACCTCTGGTGAAGAAGAAAGTAGAAGCCAGGATACTTATACTTTGAATTTCTCAGGTAACATTTTAAATACCTTTATCAACAATTATAACATTCCGCTTACTAATGGAGATAAAACTTTAGGTGACGATAAACTATACTTAAAAGGCACCGAAGGATCTATGGCTGTAGTAGAACTGTTTAGCGGTAAGGTTGATTGCGATGGTGATGGTGTTGTAGATACCGATGCTATTGATTGTTTTAAGCAAACTTATAGGAAACTAGATGAGGATGGTAACTATGTTAAAGACCCCCTTACTAATAGATACGAACTTAAAAAACTTATTAACGAAGCACAACTTGTTGTAAGCGAAGATGATAACCTACCAACAGGTGGGGTTGAAGACTACCACACCTACGATCGTATTTATGCCTATAACATAAAAACAAACAATCCTACTTTAGATTATTCTATTGGTGATGCCACAACAAATCAATCCGACCCATTAAATTCTAAAATAGTTAGTCTTGGTCAACGTAGCGAAGATGGAATTTTTAAAATTCGCCTAACACAACACCTTAATAATATTTTATTCACAGACTCTATTGCCGAAGATACTCCCACTAAAATAGGACTAGTACTCTCTACCAATGTAAATTATACCGATACAGGAATAATTCTTGATAGTGGCGATGAAGTGACAGAGGTACCACGAGCTTCAATAATTTCACCTAGAGGAACAATTATTCAAGGAAGTACAGCTAACATTCCAGAAGAGAAAAGACTTAAATTGAGAATATTTTCTTCTGAAGCCAAAGAATAAAATCAATAATCATCTCCTATTGTGAATTTCATCGTATAAAATGAAAGCTACACATAATAAATATGATTCATTACACTTTATTTTTCATATTTGTTAGGAATTATTAACTTCAATATTAAAATATAATATATGTGTGGAATTGTTGGATATATTGGACCTAGAGAAGCCTATCCTATTATAATAGAAGGCCTGAAACGTTTAGAATACCGAGGATACGACAGTGCAGGAATTGCACTTTTTGACGGGAAAGACCTAAAGGTTTCAAAAACTAAAGGAAAGGTGGTCGATTTAGAGGCCCAAGTTGAAAGAGAAATTACTACGACAGGTAATGTTGGAATCGGACATACAAGATGGGCTACCCATGGTGTCCCAAACGATGTCAACTCACATCCTCACGTTTCAAATTCGGGGAATCTCGTTATTATTCATAACGGTATTATTGAAAATTACGAATCGCTCAAATTAGAATTGATCTCTAGAGGATACACATTTAAATCGGATACTGATACTGAAGTTCTAGTAAACTTAATTGAAGAAATTCAAAAGCAAGACGATTTAAAACTAGGTAAAGCCGTTCAATTAGCATTAAACCAAGTTATTGGCGCTTACGCCATTGCTGTTTTTGATAAAAATAAGCCTGAAGAAATTGTTGTAGCACGCTTAGGAAGTCCTTTAGCTATTGGAATTGGTGATAATGAAGAAGAATTTTTTATTGCTAGTGATGCGTCTCCATTTTTAGAATACACAAAAAATGCCGTGTACCTTGAGGATGAAGAATTAGCTATTATTAGATTCCATAAAGGCATTAAAATTAGAAAAATTAAAGATGATTCTTTAGTAGAAACCTATGTTCAAGAATTACAACTTAATTTAGAGCAAATTGAAAAAGGTGGCTATGACCATTTCATGCTTAAAGAAATTCATGAACAACCTAAAGCCATCACCGATACTTACAGAGGCCGTTTATTAAGAAACGAAGCTATTATAAAAATGGCTGGTGTTGAAGATAACATGAAAAAGTTTCTTAATGCCAATCGTATTATTATTGTGGCCTGTGGAACATCTTGGCATGCTGGACTAGTTGCAGAATATATTTTTGAAGATTTAGCACGAATTCCTGTTGAAGTAGAATATGCTTCTGAATTTAGATACCGTAATCCTGTAATTAACGAAAATGATGTGGTCATCGCCATTTCACAATCGGGAGAAACAGCCGACACTTTAGCTGCTATTAAACTTGCAAAATCAAGGGGAGCCTTTGTATTTGGCGTATGTAATGTAGTTGGCTCTTCAATAGCAAGAGAATCTGATGCAGGAGCCTATACCCATGCCGGACCAGAAATTGGTGTAGCTTCAACAAAAGCTTTTACCACACAAATAACGGTTTTAACCCTAATCGCTTTAAGATTAGCACGCGCAAAAGGCACAATAAGTAGTTCCGATTTTAGAACACATCTTCTGGAGTTAGAATTAATTCCGAAAAAAGTTGAAAAAGCCTTAGAGGCCGATGATAATATTAAAGCCATATCTGAAATTTACAAAGACGCTAAAAACTTTTTATATTTAGGTCGAGGTTACAATTTCCCAGTAGCTCTCGAAGGCGCTTTAAAACTCAAAGAAATTTCATATATTCATGCAGAAGGCTACCCGGCTGCAGAAATGAAACATGGACCTATTGCATTAATTGATGAGAATATGCCCATTGCAGTAATTGCTACTAAAAAGGGACATTACGAGAAAGTCGTAAGTAATATTCAAGAAATTAAATCCCGTAAAGGAAAAATTATTGGCATCGTAACGGAAGGCGACACCCAAGTTAGAGGACTAGCCGATCATGTTATTGAAGTGCCTGAAACTTTAGAATCACTTTCTCCATTGCTCACAACAATTCCTTTACAATTATTATCCTATCATATTGCGGTAATGCTTGATAAAAATGTTGATCAGCCGCGTAATTTAGCAAAATCAGTGACTGTAGAATAAACAACAAAAAATTAGCTTTTTTTTAAAATGCCATGATTTCAAGAAATCATGGCATTTTTTTATTAAAAAAACAGCTATTTGATAAAAATAAAGGGTTTTTTTTACGAAATTTAACTATGCGTGCATAGATTTTTATATTTTTAGCAATGAACAATATTTCGTTCTTTTGCGAATTATTGTTTTAACTTAAACGAAACATACTACATGAAAAAAATTCTCCCCCTATTTTTACTGTTCATTTGTGGATTAACCCACGGACAAACCATCGTTTCAGGAACCGTTGTTGATGATGCCAATCTACCTATTCCCGGAGCTAACATTATTGTGGTTGGTGCTGCTGTTGGCACCGTTACCGATTTTGACGGCAAATTTATATTGAATTACACTAAAAACCCACCTTTTTCCATTCAGGCCAGTAGCGTAGGTTTTGAAACCGTTACTAAAGCAGTGACTACTAATAACGAAACTATAAATTTCATTTTGATAGAAGGAACAGCTCTAGATGAAGTTGTCATTTCAGCATCAAGAACCCCTGAACGTATTTTTGAATCTCCTGTGACGGTTGAACGTATCGGTCTAAAGGAAATTAAAAACACCGCTTCAGCCGATTTCTATGACGGATTAGAAAACTTAAAAGGAGTCGACGTAAACACCAATTCGTTAACTTTTAAATCTGTAAACACCAGAGGTTTCGCAACGTTTTCAAACAACAGATTTATGCAACTTGTTGATGGTATGGATAATTCCACACCAGCGCTTAACTTCCCCATTGGAAACTTGGTGGGTATGACGGAAACCGATGTCCTAAGTGTTGAACTACTGCCTGGAGCTTCTTCTGCTTTATACGGCGCAAACGCCTTTAACGGTATTTTATTCATGCGTAGCAAAAATCCGTTCGAATATGAAGGATTAAGCGCCTCTATAAAAAGAGGTGTCACGTCTCAAGAAGCTTCTGGAACAAATCCTTATACCGATTTAAGTATTCGTGCCGCTCATAAGTTTAGTGAAAAATTTGCTGCAAAATTTAATTTTGGATACTTAGAAGGCACCGATTGGGCTGCAACTAGTGAAGTAGACAGAAACATGGAAGCCGGTACTAGAGAAACTAACCTGAACTATAACGGTATTAATGTATATGGCGATGAAGTTTCACAAAACCTAAAACAGGTTGCTATTTTGTTAGAATCGGCAATTAATCCTGCTACCGGACAACCCTACTTACCAGCTGGCGCAAGCACATTGGCTCCTTCTGTACAAGTAAGTAGAACAGGATATAACGAAAAATACCTTACCAATAATGAAGCAAAGAGCATTAAGGCCGACTGGGGCTTATACTACCGCCCATTTGAAAATGACTTTGAAGTTTCATACGTCGGAAAAGTTGGAACTGGTACAACCATATACCAAGGATTAAACCGCTACTACATAGACAACTTTTTCCAAGAGCAACACAAAATTGAATTCCGTAACAAAAACTTCTTCTTAAGAACGTATTTGGTTGCTGATAAAGCTGGTGATTCTTATGATATGGTTTTCACAGGGATTAATATCAATAGAGCATGGAAACCAGATTTAAACTGGTTTGCAGAATATGCTGGAACTTACGTTTTATCAACTTTAGGTGGTGCTAACGATGCCCAAGCACATGCCGCAGCACGTGCTCAAGCAGAAACAGGAAGGTTTGAACCTGGTACACCCGAATATATCGCAGCTTTCAATAAAAGTATTAATGATCCCGATTTATTAACAGGATCTAAATTTCAAGATGCTTCAAAATATTACCACACCGACGGTAATTACAATTTTAGTGAACTCATAAAATTTGCTGAAATTCAAGTTGGTGGATCTTATAGAAAATACAGTTTAAATTCCTTCGGAACCATATACACCGATTACGACGGCTCCATCGATTATTTTGAATATGGTATGTATACACAAATTCAGAAAAATCTGGAATTAAACGAAAGCTTGGACCTTAAACTAACGGGGTCTGTACGTTATGATAAGTCTGAGTTTTTCGACGGTTTCTTCTCACCAAGAATATCGGCTGGCTTAACTTTAAACAAAAATCATAACTTCCGTGCTTCTGTACAAACAGGATTCAGAAATCCTACCACTCAAGATTTGTTTATTGGGCTGGATGCTAATCGTGCCATATTGGTAGGTTCTGCACCAACGAACTTAGACCGTTATTCAGGTGATTATAACGTAAGTGGAAGCGGACAAATAGGTGGGCAACCTAGTGTGATTACCCAAACGGGGGCAGCTGCGTATAACAACTCATATTCTGAAGCTTCGGTATTAGCTTATCAAGCCTCAGGTGATGTTAACGACCTTGTGGTTTCTAATCCCGATTTAATCAAACCTGAACAAGTAACCTCTGCTGAAATTGGATACCGCGGTAAACTTAAAAGCCTGACTATTGATTTTAGCGCTTACTTCAACAGCTATAAAGATTTTATCGCCCAAGAATATGTTGTAGCACCATTATACGGTCAAGTAGGTGATAATTCACTATCTATCGACGCCCTTAATCGCGGTGATGATGTCACTTACAACGCTTATACAAACTCTAAAGCAGCTGTTAACTCTTATGGAGCTTCTATTGGGGTATCTACAAAAGTATTTGGTGATTTCGATTTAGGAGCCAACTACACTTTTGCCAAATTAGATTTTGACCAAGAGAAATATCCGGACTTCACAACAAACTTTAATACACCCGAACATAAATTCAAAGCGACTTTTGGAAACACCAATGTTTTTAAAAACCTTGGTTTTAATATCGCTTATCGTTTTAGTGATGATTACTATTGGGAGTCAACTTTTGGAAACGGATTAATTCCAGAGTACCATGTGGTAGATGCTCAGGTAAACTATACGATACCTTGCTTTAAATCGACATTTAAATTGGGTGCCACTAACTTATTAGGTGACGAATACTACACCGCTTACGGCACCGGATTTATTGGTTCTATGTATTACCTCTCATGGACTATTAATAACTTATAAACTAACAATTATGATTAAATCTAAATATATAGGAGTACTATTAACCCTCTTAGGCTTATCAGCTTGCAATACGCCTGAAGACATCCTTCCTCCTGTGAACGAGGAAAAGCTTCCTGAATTAACGGCCGGCAGTGCCGATTTCTCAAATTACATATCTGTAGGGGCTTCCCTTACTGCTGGTTATTCAGACTTCGGATTATTTATCGCAGGCCAAGAAAATTCATTTCCAAATATGTTAGCCTCACAATTCAAAAAAGTTGGTGGGGGCGATTTTTTACAACCATTAGTTAATGACAATACTGGTGGTATACTTGTTGGCGGTACACCTGTTCGTGGTTACCGTTTAACATTTAATAGCGAGATTCCTGGGCCACAACCTTTAAATGAATTTTTAGAAGGATTAGGTGCTCCTGTACCACCAATTACTACAGAAGCCGGAATTAATATAGGCAGTGATTTTAATAATTTTGGTATTCCGGGCTCCAAAAGTTTCCATTTAATAACGCCAGGATATGCTGGTGCTAACCCATATTATGCCAGAATAGCTTCTGCACCTGCTGCAACAGTTATTGATGACGCCGTGGCCCAGCAGCCTACATTTTTCACATTATCTGAAGTTGGGGCAAATGATGTTCTAGGTTACGCTTTATCTGGAGGTGACGGTTCTGACCCTATTACAGATCCTGCAACTTTTAACGCATCTTTAGAAGTTTTAATAAACAAACTTACAGCAAACGGGGCTAAAGGAGCCATAGCAAATGTACCAAGTATTACAAGTGTTTCTCATTTCACTACCGTACCTCATAATCCAGTTCCTTTAGATGGACCTACAGCAGATTTACTAAACAGCATGAATGGCTATGGGGCTTATAACGCTGGAATCGCCCAAGCTTATGCTTATTTAGTGGCGAACACCCCCTTAACTCAAGAAATGGCCGATGCTGAAATTGCAAAACGTAGTATTTCCTTTTCTGCTGGACCAAATAACGACCTAGTTATTATTGATGAAGATTTAAGAGATTTAACGGTTTTAAACCCCGCTTTAATCAATTTAAGACAAGCTACGGCAGACGACTTAATTTTGCTTACAGCATCATCTGAAATCCCTAAAGGTATAGGTGTATCTACCCCAATGGGAGATAAATTTGTACTTACTCCAGAAGAACAGACAGAAATTAACAATGCTACCATGGCTTATAACACCAGCATTGAAGCCATAGCAAAAACAAAAGGTTTGGCTTTAGCAGATTTAAAAAGTGTTTTAGATGAAGCTGCTACAAATGGAATCGCCTTTGATGATTTTTTTCTAAATACAGATTTAGTCTTTGGTGGCCTAGTAAGTTTAGACGGTATCCATTTAACCGCAAGAGGATATGCTTTAATGGCAAACACCTTCTTAAAAGCTATTGATACTACATATGGATCTAATTTTGAAGCTTCAGGAAACTTAATGAAAGCAGCAGACTTCCCAATTTCATATGCTCCAACGCTACAGTAAAATCTGAATGCAACACTTTTAGATGACCCCAAAAAAAAGCTCTAATACAATTTAATATATTAGAGCTTTTTTTTAAATCAAGGAGTCTTAATTTAAACTATTGGAATAACTAAGATCTCATAATTCTTCTTAATGATGCAAAACCTCTAAACAAAAAAAAACACTCTATAAAAGAGTGCTTTTTGTTTTAGTATTTCAAATTTCAAAACTGCTGCTTTTTAAAGCGAAGCAACATTTTTACTATAATCTACTTCTTTGGCTACACCGTCTACCCAGTGAATCCATTTGCCGACTTTTTTACCATTATCATAATTAGCTGAAACAATTTTTTTGCCTTCAGTGTCAAAACTTAACCAAACACCATGTAATTTACCATCTGCTGTGTAAGAACCTGTTTGGCTTACAACACCATTGTCATGATAATAAACAACATCGATTAAATTCGTTTCCTTATTAAGTTTTAATTCCCTCTTTTGTTGTGCAAAAGAAACCACTGTCATTAACAAAGCGAAAAATATTAAAATTGATTTCTTCATAATTATGGGGTTTTAATGTTATAACACAAATATACAATATAATTAACTTTTAGACAATCATTACGTAACATTAATTTAACATTGGAATCTTAAAAACCTAATAATCACAGGACTTACAAATCTTTGTTAACATAAGTTAATTAATGATTACATAATATTTTATTTACATTAAAACCAAGTATAAAAAGGATATTTGCCCTGTCTTAAGACAAAATAGTATTTCATATAATATATTAGTTTTTGTCGACTACATTATCATGATTTCTAGAAAGACTGCCTCGGCCAAGGCAGTCTTTACTGTTTTACAATGTTAACAATTAGGTAACATTGGATTAACATTAGAATAAGTTCTTTGCCACCGACAAAAACTAATTTTACATGAACATTAAATTCCCCCTTCTTGGGGCAGCACTTCTTGTTTGCACATTCATGTATGCACAAGAAATCAAAACAGGTGCATTTGGTAAAGGTATTTTCAATGTTACTGGAAAGGACAGTACTTTTACAATGAAATTTGCAGTACGCTTTCAACTCTTAGGTGTTTCAAGTTGGAAAGAAAACCAACCTAACGATTTAAGTTTTTTAGTAAGACGCTCCAGGTTAAAGCTAGATGGCTTTGTGTACTCCCCGAAATTAAAATATAAATTCGAGGCAGGTTTCTCCAATAGAGACATGTCGGGAGGTTCCGATGATTTTACTCATGGTTCTCCTAGGTTTATTATGGATGCCTTTGTGGATTGGAATTTCTACAAAAATATGATTATTCGCGTCGGACAAGGAAAACTACCAGGAAACAGAGAACGTATTATATCGTCTGCAAATCTTCAGCTTGTAGATCGATCACTTCTAAACAGCAAATTTAATATTGATAGAGATATTGGATTTCAATTGAAACATTTTTTTAATCCCTTTGGAAATCTATACTTTCGTGAAATTCTATCCATTTCCTTGGGTGAAGGACGAAACGTAACCTCAGGAAACCTGGGAGGTCTGCAATATGTAGGCGGTATAGAGATCTTACCTTTTGGAAACTTCCAAAGTAAAGGCGATTATAAAGGAGCCGACTTAAAAAGAGAGCCCACACCAAAACTGGCTATTGCTGCAAGTTATGAATTTAACAATGACGCCGTTAGAACAAGAAGTAACCTAGGTAGATATATGTTTATTGACAGTAACAACGGACTCTATAAAACGGACATAAACACTGTGTTTATAGATGCTATGTTTAAATATAAAGGTTATTCTTTCATGTTTGAATATGCCGATCGTAACGCCGACGATCCCTTTGCAAAAAACTCAGATGGTAGTCTTACAGGAGATATTATTGAAACCGGAAACGCACTAAATTTCCAATCTGGATACCTTTTTGCTTCAAATTGGGAAATCGCAGGGCGCTATACCGACCTAAATATGAACACTTTTACTATGCAAAACTCTAAAGATATGTATACCTTAGGGGTTTCAAAATATATTGTTGGGCATAAATTAAAAATACAAAGTGATATCAGCTACATAGAAACCCATGGTGGATCCAATGAAATCCTAGCTAGATTACAAATGGACGTGCACTTCTAAAACATAACAATTCGATAACACTACACACATTTATACTCATGATATTTGCAAACTTATTTCAATTAAATACTATGGACAACATCTATTTGTACATGATTATCGCATTAGCCATTTTAGCCATTGCTGATTTGGTTGTTGGGGTTAGTAATGACGCCGTAAACTTTTTAAATTCTGCGATTGGTTCTAAAGCCATATCGTTTAAAACCATCATGATCGTAGCCAGTTTAGGCGTAGCAGTTGGAGCCGTTTTTTCCAGCGGCATGATGGAAGTCGCTAGAAAGGGTATTTTTAACCCGGGGGAATTCATGTTTGATGAAATCATGATTATTTTTCTTGCCGTAATGATTACCGACATACTACTGTTAGACTTTTTCAATTCTATTGGTATGCCTACATCCACTACGGTATCTATTGTATTCGAACTTTTAGGAGCCGCAGTTGCTATAGCCCTTATAAAAATTGGACATGACGGGGGAGGTTTCTCTGATGTTATTACCTATATCAATACCTCAAAGGCCACACAAATTATTTTTGGAATACTGCTCTCGGTGGTCGTCGCATTTTCGGTAGGTGCCTTTGTGCAATGGTTTTCAAGACTATTATTATCCTATAACTTCGAAAAAAGGCTAATTGGGTAGGCGCTTTATTTGGTGGTTTTGCATTAACAGCAATTACCTATTTTATATTTATGAAGGGCCTAAAAGGTACTTCATATGCGAGTCAGACCTTCGATATTTTTGGTGGTGATACCATGAGTCATTTTTTAGAAACACAAGTAATTCCTATTGTACTTGCTAACTTTATTTGGTGGTTTTTACTATCCTATGCTTTAATTGTATTTCTAAAATCAAATATTTACAAATTAGTTATTGTAGCAGGAACGTTTGCTCTAGCTTTAGCTTTTGCAGGGAATGACCTAGTAAACTTTATAGGTGTTCCTGTAGCTGCTTATAATGCCTTTACTGCATGGTCTGCCTCTGGAATTCCTGCAAGTGAGTTTTCTATGGGCATTCTAGCTCAAAAGGTCCCCACCAACAACTGGCTACTCTTTATAGCTGGTATGATTATGGTTTTAACCCTATGGTTTTCTACAAAAGCTAAAAACGTTGTAAAAACTTCATTAGACCTATCAAGCCAAAGTGAAACTAAAGAACGTTTTCAACCTAACTACTTATCACGAATTTTTGTAAGAACAGCCGTTTTAATGTCTCAGATTTTAGGTTATATGTTACCAAAATCTTGGCAAGCAAAAATCGACAAACAATTTGAAGCGCCAGTTATTAAAATTTCAAAAGACAAACGCATTGAACTACCTGCATTTGATTTGGTAAGAGCCGCAGTAAACCTTATGGTCGCTGCTGTACTTATTTCGATTGCAACATCTTATAAATTACCACTATCTACTACTTACGTTACTTTTATGGTTGCCATGGGTAGTTCATTAGCCGATCGCGCTTGGGGTGCAGAAAGTGCAGTTTACAGAGTAGCTGGAGTAATAAACGTTATTGGAGGTTGGTTCTTCACGGCATTTAGCGCCTTTACAGCGGCGGCCTTAGTAGCCTACTTACTTAACTTGAACATAGGCATTATGTTCCCACTCCTACTCCTTATAGCACTTGCCCTATTAATTAGAAGTTCTATTGTACACAGTAAAAAATCTAAAGAATTAAAAGCAGAAGACAGCTTAATAAGAGCCGAAAGCAGCTCAATACAAGGCGTGATTCACGAAAGCGCAAGCAACATTGCCAATGTGGTTAAACGTGGAAACAAAATTTACACCAATTCAATAAATGGTTTGGCTAAACAAGATTTAGTCATGCTGAAAAAGAACAACAAACAAATTGTTAAATTATCACAAGAAGTTGAAGGCTTGCGAGATAATATATTTTACTTCATTAAAAATTTAGATGATTCGAGTATAGGGGCTAGTGATTTTTACATCAATATTTTAGGTTACCTACAAGATATGACACAATCTTTAGATTTTATTTCTAAAGCCATTCATAAACACGTTAACAATAACCACAAAAAACTAAAATTCAATCAAATTAAAGAATTGAAAGAGGTTGATGTTATTTTAGAACAGCTTTTCAATGATACTAAAGAAGCTTTTGAAACCCAATCGTTCAGTAAAATTTCGCATATACTAACAAGTAAAGAACCGTTATTTAAATTGCTTACTGAAAAAATTCATAAACAAGTAGAGCGCACTCGAACGGAAGAGTCTAGTCCGAAAAACACAACTTTATATTTTAGCTTATTATTAGAGACTAAGGATTTGTTATCGGCAACCATGAACCTGTTAGAGGAATATGATAATGCTCATGACGACTCTGTTAAGCCAGCTAAAATAGCTGAAACGAATAACGTTCAAACCATTAAAATTAATAACGAAGAAGAATAACTTTCTTTTATTCTTATCTACAAAACACTCATAAGGCTACAGCTTAATGAGTGTTTTTTTTGATATCATATTTCATGATTTTTTAAATAAACGGCAATATTTTCGCTCAGCTCATTAAAACATCTACCTTTGTTGGCATTAAAAACTAAAAAACATATTATTTATGATTTCAAACAACGCGTATTTTAACGACAATGTAAAATCTTTAGGTTACACGACTACAGAAGGTAACTCGACTTTAGGAGTTATGAACCCAGGTGAATATGAATTTGCCACGTCTAAGCACGAAACTATGCGAGTTATCGAAGGCCAAATGGTTGTTAAACTACCAAACGCAACAGACTGGGCTACTTTTAACGCCGGAGAAGCCTATGAAATTGATGCGAACGAAAAATTCCAGGTTAAAGTATCTTCACAAACTTCCTATTTGTGTACCTACAAATAATCGTTTAAATGCAAAAACTTTCGTTCTTCGTAATCTATATCTTTTTTTTGTACGTAAATGCATTAAACTAAAATTATAATTATGAAGAAAATTTCGATTTTATTGCTCGCTATTCTAACCTTATCATGTGTATCTAAAAAAAAGTATCTGGCTTTAGAACATGAAAATGGAGAAATAAGAAGCGAATTACAAAAAACGAAAGTAGAAAAAGAGGATTTAGAAGCTAAATTTGCCAGAATTGAGGAGCGTGTAGAAACCTATAACTCTAAAATCTCATCTTTACAAGCCGAAAATGACTCAAAACTTGATGTTGTAGAAAACGGAACAATCATTTCCAATGACGCCAAAATTAAAATGCGTGAAACATTAACACATGTGGATGCAGAGAAATTAAGTCAAGCTAAAACACTAAAAGATTCTATGAATTTAGCTGTAGCTTATAACCTTGAAAAAGTAATTAACTCTTCAGAATTAGATAACGAAGAAGATTTTGGTGTGAGTATTGACGGTACTGTGGTTATGATTTCTATTGCCGACGACATGCTTTTTAACACAGCTAGTTACAGATTGAGCTCTAAAGCAGATCCTATCTTAAAAAAATTAGCCGATGTTATTAACTCTGAAGAAAGTTTAGATGTTATGGTTGAAGGTCATACAGACTCTAGAACCATCAATACAGATCATATCGCAGATAACTGGGACCTTAGTGTATTAAGAGCCACATCGGTAGTTAGAAAGCTACAAGACAAATATAATGTCGCTCCAGAAAAACTGATCGCTTCAGGTAGAAGCAGCTATCAACCGATCGTGGATAATGATAGCTCTGACAACCGTGCGAAAAACAGAAGAACACGTATTATCATTCTTCCGAATATTGATAAGTTTTTTGCTTTGATGGCTGATGAAAGCTAATTTATAGCACATCTACAATAATGTATAAAACAGAACGAGCTGCCTTTTGGGCGGCTCGTTCTGTTTTTATACAACTAAGTGTATTTCAATTGAGCCAAAAAAAAAATCGTCTAAAACATACATTTTAGACGATTTAATATTTAAAAGATTAACTTATAAAGTTAATAGGATTAGCCTTCACAGCTTGCGCATTCTTTCTTCTGCTTAAACTTTTGAGCCGCATTCATACTATGCTGGTAATACAATGATTTAAGCCCTAATTTCCATGCCGTAACATAAATGTTATTTATATCTTTTACAGGCATATCTGGATGCACAATAATATTTACCGACTGTCCTTGATCGATATGGTTTTGACGATTGGCAGCTTGATATACAATAACCAACTGATCGATTTCAGAATAAGTTTTAAACACATCACGCTCATGTTCTGTAAGGAAATCTAAATGTTGTACCGAACCATCATAATCGCGGATACTACGCCAAACTTCAGATGTATTTTTACCTTTCTCTTCGAGTAATTGCTCTAAGAATGGATTTTTAATCGTGGTTTTAATCTTAGCGATATCTTTCACATAGATATTAGACCAGATGGGCTCGATTCCTTGTGATACTTGTCCTAAAATAAAGGCCGAAGAGGTTGTTGGTGCGATCGCGTTTAATGTCGCGTTTCTTCTTCCGTAGCCTTTTAAAACTTCCGGCTCGCCATATAACTCAGCTAATTCTTCTGAAGCTTTATACGACTTCTCTTGAATTAACTTAAAAATCTCACTGTTTAAACTATAAGCCTCTTCACTATCGAATGAGTACATTTTAGACTGTAATAAGGAATGCCATCCTAAAACACCTAAACCTAATGCACGGTTAGATTTCGCGAAGTTATAAGCACGTTCCATAAACATGAACGTTTGTCTATCCTCTAAATCTGAAGAATCTCTGTACTCCTCTAATTTCTGAACAAATTCTGTAATTACAGCATCTAAGAAATACACCATGGTTTCAACAGCATCGGTATCTTTCCACTTATCGTAGTGCAATACATTTACTGAAGATAATACACAAACAAAAGACCACTGATCATTTGAAGGCAACATTATTTCAGTACACAAATTAGAAGCTACTATTTTATGATCGTTTTCTTTATAAACTTCTGGAGCTTGATTGTTAGCATGATCTTTAAAAAATATATACGGGTAACCAATTTCACCACGACGTTGAATTACTTTTGCCCAAATAGAACGTTTATCAACATCACCATCAATCATTTCCTGCATCCATTTATCGGTAACAGAAACACCATGTGTAAGTTCTTGGATGGAGTTTCCTTCGGTACCAATTTCTAAAAACTCTTTAATATCTGGATGCTCCACAGGTAAATACGGAGAGAAACGCCCTCTACGAACAGAACCTTGACTAACTACATCCACCATTTTTTCAAAAAGCTGCATAATGTGTACCGCGCCAGATGAAACGCCATTATTTTTTACAGGTGCCCCACGGTGACGTAAATTACCAAAATAACCAGAGGTTCCTCCTCCTAATTTTGACATCATACCAACTTCCGATTGGGTATAAAGAATATTCCCCATATCATCAGCGATATTCGAACCAAAACAACTTATAGGTAAGCCACGTTTTTTACCGAAGTTAGACCATACTGGCGAAGCTAAAGAGAAAAACCCTTCCGCCATATATTTATAAAACTTATCAGCATAACCATCAATTTGTAGAATCTCTTCTGCACGATTCGCAATTTCACGAATACGTTCTTCAGGGGTAGTGCCATCGGTTAAGTAACCCGATTCTAAAAATTTTCGACTGTTTTCAGTTAACCATTTAAATTCAGGAGCATCTTCCTGTTGCGTTGCTTTTTTAATTTGTTCTTTACGAGCATTTACTAATTCGTCGTAATTTGTAGATTTTTCGGTTTGAGATTCTTGGAGGTTCGTCTGTACTTTCATAATTAAAATAGGTCATCGCTGGTTATACTTTTTGTTCTTTTACTATAATTGATTGAGCGTTTCACGAAGAAATCGCCGTGTTTGGTACCAATAATTTCATCATCAAACCATTCGGTTTCTGCTAATAATTTTTCATTTACAGTAAACACCTTACCTATACCAATACTTTCTAAAGAATTATTAAAACGATTTTTAATAAACTCGTTTATAACATCCTTTGGAAGGAAATCTAACTCGCCTTCTTCAAAAATCCAATCGATGATATCGCTTTCGGCTTCAAAAGCTTCTTTGCAAATGGTCTGGATTTTTTCGTTGTATTCTTCTCCAAACCATTTCGGGTTTTCTTTCTTTATAATATTGATAACATCAATGCCGAAATCGCCATGAATTTGTTCTTCTTTTGATGTTGCTTCTACCACATTAGATATTCCCTTCAGCATATTTTTATGCTTATTGAAGGCCATAATGATTAAAAACTGAGAGAATAGAGACACATGCTCAATAAATAAAGAAAACAACAAAATAGATTCAGCATACTCCTGAATATTTTCACTTTTAGAATTTTTAAGTGCCGTTTCTAAATAGTGCACGCGACGCATAATTACCGGCTTCTTTTTAAGAGATTTAAATTCAGAATTTAATCCTAAAATCTCAAGAAGATGAGAATACGCATCATGATGACGCACTTCGCTTTCGGCAAAAGTAGCTCCAACAGAACCAATTTCTGGTTTTGGCATTTTTTGATAAATATCGCCCCAGAATGTTTTTACAGCAACTTCAATTTGTGAAATGGCTAACATGGTGTTTTTTATAGCCGATTTTTCAACCGAACTTAGTCCGGTCTTAAAATCCTGAATATCGCTAGTAAAATTAAATTCACTATGGATCCAATACGAATGTCTAATAGCATTTACATATTCATATAAATCTGGATATTCGTAAGGCTTTAAATTAATACGTTTTTCAAAAATATTAGTTTGGCGTTTCCTAGCCTGTTCGTCGCGATATAATATGTAAGCCTTTGCGGCATCATGAAAGGCACTACCCATCAATTTATCTTCAACAATATCTTGAACTTGCTCTACAGTAGGTACATAACGGGCATCCAGTTCTTTTCGTGCTAAAAGAGCTTCTAATACTTTGTTTGAAATGTCTGCGGCATCTTCACTGGTGCCATGATTTACAGAGAGCATAGCCTTTTCAATGGCATGCGTAATCTTTTTTAACACAAAAGGGGTTGTGTCGTAATCGCGTTTAATAATGTGGGAAATTTCCATGGTTATGGCGCTGATTTTGGTTATTTAATTAATATAGCAACTAACAATACCGAATAACAACTAAAATTCTACCTCATGCGATAAAAAGTCAATACAGTAAAAAGACTTCTTTAAAGCTATGATATATTAAAAAAGGTATTCGGTGAATTCAAAATACATTTTTAACAAGTTTATTAACAGGCTAAAAAAAGGATTCTATTCTTGTATTTTGAGCAGAACAAAGATTGTAAAATGATTGATATGTTTTAACAAAAAAGAAGAAAGCTTTTCAACAAGTTTTTAACAAACATTGAAAACACTTAAAATCAATAAGTTTACACAAAAAAACACTTATTTTACTGACATGATGTGTTTTACATTTTTTAAAACTTAGAAAAGTCTACAAAAAAATTAAGGATTTTTACACCAAAAACCCTTAATTTAAAGGAATCTTAAGCGTTATTAACAGAAAAATTAGAAAGCTACATAGACGCAGCTACCTTCTCCAATTCGGCATACCAGTCTATTCCAAATTTACGAATCAGACCTTCCTTTACAAATTTATAGATGGGCACTTGCAACTCCTGGCCAAGAGCACAGGCATCGTCACAAATTTGCCATTTATGATAATTAACTGCCGAAAATTCGGAATAATCTTGAACTCTTACCGGATATAAATGACAGGATACTGGCTTTTTCCAAGTAATCTCTCCTTGATTATAGGCTTCTTCAATAGCACAAAGCGCCACGTTTTTGTCATCAAAAATAACATAAGCACAATCTGCGCCATCAATTAACGTGGTTTCTAAATCACCATCTTCAGTTTCGGTATAAGTACCTTGGGCCTCAATAGCATCAATGCCTGCTTGTCGCAAAAAAGGTTTAACTTTCGGATAGATATCATCCAGAATTTTAGCTTCCTCAGCATCCAGAGGCGCACCTGCATCCCCATCTATACAACAAGCACCTTTACAAGCCGACAAATTGCATAAAAAATCCTTCTTTACTACATCTTCTGAAACAATCGTTTTCCCTAACTGAAACATAAAAATCACCTATTAAAATCGTGGGCAAAAATAAACAAACTTTAGCTTAAACTTTTAAGATTATTCGGCAATAATGGTATATTTTTGCCGAAAATTCAAAATTAGCTAAAAAACAGATTTTTAATTTAGAATTTTCTTAAAAGAACACAAAATACAAAACTAAAAAAACCAAGTGTTATTACTAGGTTAACAATTTAATACCTATGGAACTAAAATTCAATTTTAAAGAAATATTTACAGCATTCATGATTTTATTTGCTGTAATTGATATTGTTGGAAACATTCCCATTGTTATCGATTTACGAAAAAAAGCAGGACAAATTCAAAGTGAGAAGGCCTCGATTATTGCTGGAGTCATATTAATTATGTTCCTATTTCTAGGAAAAAGCATTTTAAACCTTATTGGTATCGATGTTAATTCGTTTGCTGTTGCTGGCTCCTTTATTCTATTTTTTATTGCTTTAGAAATGATTTTGGGTATCACCCTTTACAAACAAGAAGAACACGATGCCATGACAACCGCAGTTTTTCCTTTAGCATTCCCACTTATTGCTGGGCCAGGAAGTTTAACTACTCTACTGTCGCTACGTGCTGAGTTCGCTACCGAAAATATCATAATTGCCGTATTATTAAATGTTATCATTATCTTTATCGTGCTTAAAACATCGGCTAAGATCGAACGTTTAATAGGACAAAACGGTATCAACATTATTAGAAAAGTATTTGGTGTGGTACTACTAGCCATTGCTGTAAAATTATTTGCACATAACATTAAAGCCTTGTTTGAGCTTATTTAAAATTATTTACAAATGAAAATTTTTACTATAATACTAAGCATCATTGCTTTAGGTTTAATCATTTTTAATTGCACACAGTTAGATTTTAACGCCCCGTTTGAAGGCCAAAGCATGGTTGCTATAATCACCATTATGGCATCACTTTGTGTGATTGTAATGATGGCCATTTTACGTACTTCAAAACACATTGAACAAAAGATAAAAAACAGAAAATAATGTACGACGCCCTTATTATTGGTGGTGGCGCTGCAGGTTTATCTTGCGCTTTAGTTTTAGGTTCTGCAAAAAACAAGGCTTTTGCTAGCGATAAAAAGATTGGTATTATCGTACACCAAAAAACATCGCATTTACAAACAGCCCTATTCAATAATGTTTTAGGACTAACCCCAGGAACCACTGGCGAAAGTATTTTAGAAGACGGCAAAAATCAACTCGCTAACTTATACCCACACGTTGAGCAAATTGACCACGAAAAGGTATTAAGCATTACCAAACTAAATGACGCATATAGCGTAACTACAAACAAAAACACATACCTCACCAAAATAGCGGTTATCGCTGTAGGCTATACCAACTTGATGACCATTGAAGGTTTGGAGCCGTATATTGAAGCCCACCCTAGAGCAGCAGCTGAAAAAAATCGTATTTGGCTAAAAAATACCGATCACCTTATTGAAGAAAACCTATATGTTGCTGGTACTTTAGCGGGTTGGCGCAGTCAGTTTGCCATAGCTTCAGGAAGTGGCGCTCATGTGGCTACCGATATTTTAACACTTTGGAATGACGGTAAACATGTGAAGGTTCATGATAAGGTTGCGGTGTGATCTCGAATTCAAATAATTTAACTTTGGAATCTTTGTGATTTTCAAGGTGTTTTACGGCATGATCCTTCAAGCAAAAATAAACTAACCTCTACCCTACCCCCCGCTTTCAAAGTCTACTTCCTCAACATCCTCAACAACTTCACCACGACTCAAGCGCACCACCTCTTCAATCATGATATCGGTTTGATTGTAAACCTCTTCAAAAGCCCCATTGCCATAAAGTTGATCGGCTAAAGTTGCTTTTATGTATTGCTTCACCTCATCGTGATAGGCTACGAAAGTCACTTTAGAATCGGAACGCAGATTTAAATAATCCTGAAAAGCGAACACAAGGTCATCTCCTACTTCAAAACTATCTATAAAATCACGTCTTGAAACACCTTCGTATCGACCACGGTCTTTTTCAAGCTCTTCAAACACAAAATTTCCAAAAAAGCCACGACGCAATAAAAAGGAAAGGGTTTCATTTTGCATACCACTATCTATAGGCACAAAAACGTCGGGGATAATACCGCCGCCGCCGTACACAATTTTTCCGCCTGGAGTTACAAACTTTAAGGAATCGTCGACATGAATTTTCTCAGGATCTAAAAGTTCTCCGCTAGTAATTCTATCGAAATACTCATCATAATAATCTTTATTACCATGATCGTAAGGTCGCTGAATAGAACGTCCTGTAGGTGTGTAATATCTTGAAACCGTTAAACGCACCGCAGATCCATCTCCCAAATCCATTTCCCGCTGCACCAATCCTTTACCATAAGATCGACGACCAACAATGGTACCTATATCGTTATCTTGCAAAGCTCCTGCTACAATCTCACTTGCCGAAGCGGAGTTTTCATCAATCATAACATAAACTTTTCCGTTTTCAAAGTCCCCTTTGCTGGTTGCAAAACTCTCCTCGATATCGCCGCGTTTATTTTTAGTAAACAAAATAAGCTTATCATCCTCTAAAAACTCATCAGCAATCTGTTCGGCAATTCCTAAAAAACCTCCAGGGTTTCCTCGTAAGTCTAAAGCAATTTCGGTCGCTCCAGAAGCCTCGAGTTCTTGAATGCCTTTTCGAAATTCTTTATAGGTAGACTCGGCAAAGCGATTCACCTTAATATAGCCCAGCTTGTCGGTAAGCATATAATAGGCATCCACACTTTTAATAGGAATATGACCGCGTTTTACAGAAAATTTTAATAGTTCGGGTTCGCCACGTCGATACACCGTTAAATTCACTTTAGAGTTTATAGGCCCTTTAAGTTTTTTAACCAGAGCGCCATCTTCAATATTTTTCCCAAATAAGGTATCGCCATCGGCAAAAATAATACGGTCGCCCCCTTTTATCCCTGCTTTTGCACTTGGCCCGCCTTCAATGGCACGAATTACAGCAATCGAATCTTTATAAGTATAAAAACTCACACCAATACCCACGAAATCACCTTTCATTTCTTCGGTAACACGCTGCATGTCCTCCTTAGGGATATACACGGAATGCGGATCTAAATTATCAAGAATCCCGTTAACGGTAACATCAACAATACTATCGGTATTAACATCATCCACATAATCGTACTCAATATAATCGATGAGTCTGTTAAGCTTATCTTTCTTACTATTGGTAGTAAATAAACGGTCTGGTGAATCTCTAAAACTTAATTTTCCGCCAATAAAAATACCTGCCGCAATTGCAGCACCTATAAACAAGGGAAGGTATTTTTTTTGAAAAGCCATAAAATGCTATGCTTTTAAATCTTCTATTCTTTTAAGTTTTATACCAGCCTTTTCTAAGAATTTCAATCCGGAGTCATCCTTATAAGCTTCGTGATACACCACTTTTACAATGCCTGCTTGGTGGATAAGTTTACTACACTCTTTGCAAGGCGACATGGTAATATATAAGGTAGCACCTTTACAAGATTGTGTTGAAGCCGCTACTTTTAGAATGGCATTGGCTTCGGCATGTAATACATACCATTTGGTGTAACCTTCGTCATCTTCGCAAAAATTTTCAAATCCGGAAGGTGTTCCATTATATCCGTCGGAAATAATCATGCGATCTTTCACGATAATCGCTCCTACTTGTCGGCGATTACAATACGACAACTTTCCCCACTCCTGAGCAATGCGCAAATACGCTTTGTCGTACTTTAATTGTTTGTGTTCTGGCATTAAAAATTATAATCATTAGGGCGTTACCCTCATTTCAAGTCCTCGTTAAAAAGGGAACCTTACTACAATTCGGGTCAGGCTTTACGCTGCAATCTTTTGCCGAAAAAAGCAAAAGGATTTCCACTGCAATCCTTAACGCAAATTCACGTTCGAACTCTAATCCATTCTGATTAACGAAGATAGGTGCTTCGTATTTTAATTACAACGTAAGCCCGTTAAATTTTAAGAATAATTTAAGCTTATTCAGCCTTTAACTGAAAGATAAGAATAAGTAAAGTCTGTTTTTAAGCTAAAAAATCGCTATTCAAGATCATAGGAATAACCAAGCCAACAACAATAGCCGAAATAACCATAACCCAATCACGCATAGAAAACCTGAAAATGGTTTGTACTAAATACCCCAAAAACAGGACTAAAAACACGATAATTACTTGAGCGATTTCAATACCCATGGCAAACTCAAAAAGCAGCAATAATTTACTATCCGAATCCCCTAAAAGAATTCTAAACTCTCTAGCAAAACCTAATCCGTGAATTAAACCAAAAAATAAGGTCGACAAAAACAAGACACCAACCTTTTCTTTTTGCGCTCCTTTTCCAGCAGTAAACACATTAAATAGTGCAATAATTAAAATGGTAATAGGAATTAAAAATTCTACTATACTAGCATTTATACTTACCACCCCATAGCTTGCTAAAATTAAAGACAAAGTATGACCTAAGGTAAACATGGTTACCAAAAGCAATACACGCTTCCAATCTTTAAACAAATACGGCACAGCCAATACGATTAAAAATAAAACATGATCGTAAGCATTAATATCAAGCACATGGTTGATACCATATTCCACGTGAAACCAGAAATTTTCAAGCATAGTTATAACAATTTGGGTGGCTCAAAGATATACAATTAATTATATTTCTTGCGGAGTTGCGACAACATCTCTTCGGTAATATCATCTAAAGAAAATTGATGTTTCCATTTCCAATCTTGTCTCGCATAAGAGTCGTTAATACTTTTTGGCCAACTGTTGGCGATATCCTGTCTGTAATCCGGTTTATAAGATATTTCAAACTCAGGAATTTGTTTTTTGATAGATTCAGTAATGTCTTCTGGTGTAAAACTTACTGCCGCCAAATTATAGGAAGAACGGATTTTAATATCTTCTGCTTTAGCTTGCATAATATCCACAGTAGCTTTAATAGCATCATCCATAAACATCATAGGCAATTCACTTTCATCTTTTAAAAAACATTCGTAAGATTTGTTTTTAATGGCTTCGTGGTAGATTTCCACCGCATAATCGGTAGTTCCACCTCCTGGCAAAGTTTTCCAACTGATAATACCCGGGTAACGCAAACTTCTTACATCTACCTGATATTTATTGAAATAATATTCACACCAGCGCTCGCCAACTTGCTTGGTCATACCATAAACCGTTGTTGGCTCCATTATGGTATATTGCGGTGTGTACTCTTTAGGTGTTGTTGGTCCAAAAACAGCAATACTGGAAGGCCAAAATACTTTTTTTATAAAATTATCTTTAGCTAAGTTTAACACATGAAATAATGAGGTCATATTTAAGTCCCAGGCTTCCATAGGGTATTTTTCCCCTGTTGCACTTAACATCGCGGCCATTAAATAAACGGTATCAATATTAAACTTTTCAACACATGTTTTTACGCTTGCATAATCTTTGGCATCAACAATTTCGAACAGTCCTGAATTAACAATATCTAAGTTACTGTAACTTATATCACTAGCCACCACATTATCATCGCCGTAAATGCTTCGCAACTTAAAAGTTAATTCGGATCCAATTTGCCCACAGGCACCAATAATTAGTATTTTAGAGCTCAATATTCAAGGTGTTTATAAAGAATTTTCAAAAATAACAAGTTTTCGTTAAAAATAATCTACAAAAAGACCGAAATATTCTTAATTTGCTATCCATCTATGTTATTATAAAATCAACTATTCCTATATCTTTGTAGCCTATTGTCTCAAAATGAAAATGATGCGTAATAAATTTTTATGGTTAGTCGGCATAAGTATTCTACTTTGGAATTGTAAAAAAGATCCCGATCAAGCAGCAACAACCGAAACTGAAGTCGATAACAGTAAACTCATTTCTGAAAACGACATTAAAAGTTTCGATTACACTGAGTTTTCCATTGACAATAAAGTACAAGCTCAAATTAAGGATTGGGCAGAGTATTATAAACTGCAAGATGTTATCGAGAAGGTAAAGGCTAGCGACTTACACTTTTTTAAGGACAATGAAAAAACAATAAAAGACGCTTTTAAAGAGTTGAAAGCAACCATTCCAGGCACTATAAAATCACCCTCAATAGAAGCTCGTATTTTGGTTGTAGAAACTAAATTTTATAAACTGGAAAGTTTGTTTAATCTGGGCACCACTAGCGAAAAGGAGCTAGAGGCCAGTGTTGAGGAAGTATTGGTAGCTTTTTCGAATTTAAACCTTCAAATGAATAAAAAAGCAGAGTTTGACGCCATCAACATTGTAAAACCTCAATAAACATTTCTCGTTTTAAGCGCAACAAATTGGATTTAAGCATTCATAAAAACCTTAAATTATACTCATTTTAATACAGCATAAAATGAGTCACGCCTTCTCAAATTAATCTGATTAGAAGTCAGCCTCTCCCCTGTCAAACACGTATCTCAATACTATAACCGTGTTAACCAATAGTTTATCTCTTATTATATTAGGAATTCCAAATTAAATACATTATATTTAGGATTACCAAAAAATCTAACTACTATGGGGATAAAGAGTTTTATAGGCGCGAGAAAGCGTACAGGCACCACCACAACACCATCATTAACCGTAAGCGATTATATGAGCCGCAATTTAATTACATTCCGGCCAGACCAAACGATTGAAAGCGTGATGCAATCATTAATTAGAAATAGAATTTCTGGTGGCCCAGTAGTAAACAGAAAAAATGAACTTGTTGGCATTATTTCTGAAGGCGACTGCATTAAACAAATTAGTGAAAGCCATTACTACAACATGCCTTTACAAGATCAGACGATTGAAAAACACATGATTTCTGAAGTTGAAACCATAGACGGCAACATGAATATTTTTGATGCCGCTAAGAAATTTCTAGAATCGAAACGCCGTAGGTTCCCAATTATTGAAAAAGGCAAACTCGTTGGACAAATAAGTCAGAAAGACATCCTAAAAGCCGCCATGACTATAAAAGGTCAGACGTGGAAATAATATTATAATTTTATACACTGCAATTTTATTAAAGCTTTTAGCTCTTTTTGGCTGAAGGCTTTTTTTTCGATTTACCCCTCTCGTTTTACAAGCGCATAAAAATCGTTATCTAAGGGCAAATACCCTTGATCGTAAACGAAATAATATACCGTATTCGCTTTAGTCCTATAAATACTGGTAAAATAATTAAAGTCAAATCCGGCTTCGACAAGTTTGGCTCGTGAGGTTTTGGTTTTCTGGCTCGGATTTAGGCTTTCTAAAATGCGATAGTTTTTACGTAGGCGATTATTGGTATTTCGAATGAGGTTTTTGCTATCCTTATTCACCCGATTGTTATAGGCGTTTCTACAGGCATCACAACAAAATTTCTTATCGATACGCCCAACAATTTTATCGCCGCATTCTAAACATTTTTTATTCATAGGTTGGTTTAACTTAAATACAAAAACACCACAGAAACCAACCCAACTACAAAACCGATACTAAATCCCAAATCCATTTGTTGCTTATGCTTTTTGTAGAATAGTGCTATGTTTTTCATGAGTTTAATTTTGAATTATAAAGTTTGACCCTTAATCACTTACGCAACACCAAACATACAACAAAATAATACTGAAAGCAAAAACTTACAAACAACAAGTTACACTTTTTGAGTAGTCGCCATCCCAGCCAGTTTGAATCTTAAAATGAAACATTTAATCAATATTTCACAGCCTATCAGCTTGCGTTAACAATTACTAATGTGGTAGACCGCATTACTTCTATTTTACCACTCAGAAATATATTTAGAGTATTCTATTTCCCATAGGTTGTTTTCTTTTTTCAATATATAAAGAGCGCTACACCTGGCTATTTCGGAGTGACCATGCCACGTATTTCGGTCAAACCGTGCCACTTTAAGAGATCATACAATAATAGTTAAATTTAATTAATACTGTTCTTTCAACTTACCTTTTCTCAAGGATTCTCCAGTAAGGTTTATCCTATGCGATGAATTTACAATACGATCTAGTATCGCATCAGCGATAGTGCTTTCGCCGATAATATCGTACCAAGCGGATACAGGTATTTGTGAAGCTACAATCGTTGCTTTTTTATCATGTCTTTCATCGATTATGTCCATAAGCGCCTCTCTGTCCTGATTGTCGAAGCTCTGTAAACCAAAATCATCAAGGATAAGCAGATCTACTTTTAATAGTTTTGCAAGTTCTTTAAGGTAAGTGCCATCTACTTTACTTAGTTTTAATCGTTTCATCAGTCTAGCAGTATTTGTGTATAGGGTTCTTTTATTCATCATACAAGCTTGATGTCCCAATGCCTGAGCTATATAACTTTTACCCACTCCAGAGGATCCTGTGATAATCAAGTTTTCCTTTTTTTGTACAAAATCTAGAGTAGCCAAACGCTCGAACATATTTCTGTCCAAGCTTCTGTTGTGCAGGTAATTAATATCTGTAAGTGTAGCTCCCTGCTTAAAGGCTGCTTGCGTTGTAAGCCTTTTTATCTTTCTATTCTGAAGGTCTTCCCATTGGTGATCGGTAAGCAATGCTAGATATTGATCTGGCGTAAGACCCTCTATTCGGTTATCACTAAGGTGGTTGTGATGGAGTTCAGCCATAGCTGTTAATCTCATTTTTCTGAGTTTTTCGATGGTGTGATTTGTATTCATATATGTATAAAATTTAAGTGATTTTTTCGTGTTGTTTTTACTTATAATTGGATGCCCCACGGATGTTCGCATGCTTGGGGATATGAGAACCTCGGTCTGTTTCTTCTTGTAGGAATAAGGAGCTTTGATCTAGATTATTCTTCAGTATGTTGGTTATCCTGTTGTAGCTTACAGCATCAGCCTGTATGGCTCTTTTGCAAGCATTATCTAACCTTTGGGAGCCATAAGACTTATGGAGTTGTATAACGCCCATAGCTCTTTTATACCCTGTTTCAGGATAATCCAACGCAGCAATAATCCGCTCGACACATGCTGCAACATAACTACCATGGACAGCTGCCTTGTTCTTAAAGTATTGCGGACTCCACTGGCTGTATTGTTTATGAGAACTACTAAGGTGATCCTTGTTGGTTATGTATGCGCCTTTGGAACCGCTACGTTGGTGTATAGCTATGCGCTGTTGATTATAATACACCTCTACCATGCCTTTGGTATAGTGTAGCGTGGTTTCCTTGCCAATGTAACGATATGGAACGCTGTAGTAAGTCTTATCTGGTGAAAAATAGATATAGCCTATTTTCTGAACCTTAGCTCTTCTATATTCTTTTATCTCGTAGCGTGTACTGCTTAAGGGTTTTAGATACTCTCGTTCGACGCTTTGGAAGAGCTCCAGACGACTAGCTTCTTTGCGTTGGAATAATAGGTTGTTGTAGCACTCTAGCAGAAGTTTTATCTCTTTGTTTAGATCTGCTAAAGAAAAAAAGGTCATTTCCCGAAGGGGATAATAAATCCGTTGATAAGCTAGATGCACCGCGTTTTCCACCAGCGCTTTATCTTGAGGGGAGTAACTACGCGTTGGATTGACCACGCAGTTGTAATGGCGGGCAAAGTCTTTAAAACTACGGTTAACCTGAGCTTCGTATCTACTAGATCTGGTAACGGCTGATTTTAGATTGTCTGATACGATGGCCTTGGGTACTCCCCCGTAGAAATGAAGGGCGTTTTCGCAACAACTTATAAAATCTTCACGCTTTTGGCTCATACAAGCCTCAACATAGGTATACTGACTGTTAGGGAGCATGGCAACAAAGACCTCTACTGGAAGTATCTCGCCTGTGATTTTGTCTACTATCTGAAGTTTTTTTCCAGCAAAGTCCACGAACATCTCTTTCCCTGCCTCGTGTTCAAGTTTCATAGATCCCTTGATCTTGGCATATTTACGATGGTAATGCTCCATGAATTGAGTGTAACTATAAGGGTCTTTAACCTTTTGACTATATTCTGTGTAGTGGTACAAAAAAGTAAATCCTGGGTGGTTCCGAGCCTTATTAATACTTTCAAAATAAAACATCAATTCATCATAGCGTTTGTTATTTATGGTTGTATGAGATGTAAAGAGCTTTTCTAGGGTGTGGTTGTCTAGCTTTAATAACTCCTTAAAACTATAACCACTACCTTTAAATAGGTGTATATAGCTATTTATAGTGTTGCGGGAAATGCCAAGTGTGGCTCCAATTTGACGGTTACTATAACCATCTTGTTTTAAGTTGATAATTTGTTTTAGGTCCATTGGATCAAGTGTGTTGGCCATATCGCTTTTTAGAGCAATAAGGTAATTACTTGATCTCTTAAAGTGGCACAAATCGAAACGGAAACATTGGCACAAATCAAACCGTTTTTAGCTAACTCAATTTCCGTGTGGCACAATTTAAACCGAAATCAACGGCACAGTAACTCCGAAATCACTGGCACAAATCGAACCGTGTTAGCCACTTATATTAAATTTATTTAAATATTCTTCTGAAACCCCTTTTAATTCATTTTTTAAAAAAAATATCTGTTGTAGGATATAATGCCACTTTCAGCTTTACATTAAGCAAAGAGTCTATAGTTTTTTACTAATAACTGTTGTAATATCATTCATAGGGGGAGGGGGAGGTGGCGGCAATGCAAGCGCTTTTTATCCACCATAAACGAGATGACTTCTTTAATATCGGAAGAGTTCGTCTCATTATTACAGCCTGTAAACGTTAAAAAAAAGAATAATAGAATTAAGTTTTTCACGATAAATTGATTGCCAATCAGAGTATTTTCATTAACAACAGCTTTTTTATTTTGGCTTGACACTTAACTGCTATTTTTAACATTCGGTGTTGTGGTTTGGATTTATTCAAAGGTTAAAATTTCAACGCTTCTCATTATAAATCTATTACAACTTTTAGGCTCAATAAAAATGAAATTTAATCTTTCATTTCTTAATTTTTTAATGACATCCAAAAACTGTTTCCTTTCTCTTATTATATTCAAGTTATTCACATAAGATTTTGAAATTATAGTGTCGTTTTCTCTATTAAATGAGAACGAAAAACTTTCAAATGATGTATACTCAATATCATCACCATCAATAGCAGAAGACCTTTTTGTTTTTTTAACTTCTCGTTTTTCATTAATTATTTTATATCCTTCAAAATTATTTGTTTTATTAGCAATTTGCTTTTTAATCAATGTATCTTTTGGATTAATAAAAAAATAAACACTATCCTTTGATTGACCATATGAATTAAAGAATAAAAAAGAAATAAATATTAAAATATTTTTTTTCATTTTTCACAAGTTTTATTTCCGTTCATCTTTTCAGTAGTAATGGTATTTTTAATTCTATTTTGCTCAACTGATGTTAGTTTTTTCCAGGCTTCAGTATAAATTTGGTCATGTACATTTGTAGAATTATGATCAGGAATATTTGCCAAACCTTCCCAAGCCATGTCATTGTAGAATTGATCAGAATGCTGACCTTTATCATATTGTTTTAATCCTTTTGCAATAGTATTTCTATAATGATTAGCCATCTGTTGGTGATCCCAGTTTTTAGCATAATTTCTAAAATAATCATAAACACCTGGAAAGCTTGTTTCATTACTTCCCTTTCTTGATGCAAACTCTCATAATCTAGCATGAATTCCTTCATGAATAATAGTTCTTGCTAAGCCAAGGGTAGTTCTATCAGCTAAAGTGTTTGCATTAATTTTAACAGTAAATGTATTACCAGATTTTACCGTTGAAGCGTTAGTTAAATCATCTAAATTAGTAGACATTTCAAATACTAAATCAAATTCAGAAAGATTAGTACCATCTTTAAAATTTTCAATAATCCAATTAATGTTATTGTTATTGTCTACCATTTTATCATAAACACATTTAGCTTTACCAGTAAGTTGCGTGGCGTCGATTTTGTCTTCAACATCATAAGGTGCCGGTGGACCAACAACAATAGCACCAGCAAGTTCTTTAAGTTCCCTAGCAGTTAATTGTGGTTCAATATTACTGTAGCTACCTCCAGCAGTTCCATTTGAACCACCTCCCGAACTTCCTTCTGAATTAGAATATCCACCTGTGGTTGAAAATGAACCACGCGAGCTACCAGTAAAGCCTCCTCAACTTCCCATAGGACCTCCGCCAGTACCTGTTATATATACAGTATCAAAAGTATGATCTCCATCAGGTAGATTATCTGTATTCCAACAATTTTCAGGGTCTGTTTCTGCTCTTGCTTTACTGTTGAGACTTGAATTAGTCGAACTATTCGCGATATTAAAAATAAATCTCTTTATAACATTACCATTTTCAACTTTATAGCCATCAATATAATCTCCATTTAGCTCATTAATAAAGAATCTTGCATTAATTAGATTTCCATTGGTATCAATAGAGTCTTTGTAAATAGTGTAGATTACATTTTTGATGGTGTCATTGATTTTTATAAAAAAAAGTTCAGAATTAAAATTTCCCTTTCTATTAACATCAGTATTTACATATCCTTACATCCTGTAATTGTTAAAACAAGGAATGCTATAATTAAGTTTTTCATGATAAGCTAATATACTAATAAGGCGAATCATTAACAGCAGTTCTTTAATTTTGGTTTGACACTTAACTGCCATTTTTTTATTTGGTGTTGCAGTTTGTATTTTTCTTAATAGTCAATCCACCAGACACGAGTTCTTTTGTACTTCCATTTTGTTAATTCTTCGAGAATATAAATTTTATCAAAAATTTGATTGTTAGTTTCGACTATTCTGATTTCCTTTTTTTTTCTTTCTTCAGAAAAAAGAGAATCACTAATTCTTTTTCCCTCTATACATAATTGATCAACAGTAGTATAACTTTTTTCTGAAATATTATTTTTGCAAATTGTATCAATCTCATTGAAACGAGTAATGTCAAACAAATTTTTGTCGATTTTATAGTATTTAGTTTTATCAATATCAACAACAATCGTGTCCTTACTATTATCAAATAAAAGATATTTTGTGTTTTGTGAATTGATAATATTAATAAGACCTAAAAAAGCATAAAACATAATTAGGTGTTTAGTCGCACTCTTTACTTCCGTTTTGTTTTTCATTTGAAATAATATTTAAAATTTCATGTTGTTCTGTTGGGGATAATTTATCCCAAGCTTCAGAATAAATCAATTCATGATTGCCGTTTGCATCTTTATATTTAGAAAGCCCTTCCCATGCAAGCGCATTGTAATATGCATCTGAATGTTGCCCGTTGTCAAATTGTTTTAATCCAGTTGCTATAGTTTTCCTGTAATGAGCAGCCATTTGTTCATGATCCCAATTTTTATCATATGTCCTCATAAAATCATATATTCCTGGAAAATCAATATTTGAGACTCCCGGACCGTTTCTGTAATAAAACTCCCAAAGTCTAGCATGGATTCCTTCATGCAATAAAGTCCTAGCTATAGTTAAAGAGGTGTTTATGTTTTCTGCACGATTTTGATTTATACTGATAACAAAAGTATCATGTATTCCACTTTGAGCAGGAGTAGCTGTAGAGGCATTTGTATTATTTCCTAATTCTGTAGACATTTTAAAAATTAAGTTAAATTGAGAAGGTTTGTCCCCATCAATAAAATTTATAAGAATCCAATTAATGTTATTGTTATTGTCTACCATTTTATCATAAACACATTTAGCTTTACCAGTAAGTTGTGAGGCGTCGATTTTGTCGTCAACATCATAAGGTGCCGGTGGATCAACAACAATAGCACCAGCAAGTTCTTTAAGTTCCCTAGCAGTTAATTGTGGTTCAATATTACTGTAGCTACCTCCAGCAGTTCCATTTGAACCACCTCCCGAACTTCCTTCTGAATTAGAATATCCACCTGTGGTTGAAAATGAACCACGCGAGCTACCAGTAAAGCCTCCCCAACTTCCCATAGGACCTCCGCCAGTACCTGTTATATATACAGTATCAAAAGTATGATCTCCATCAGGTAGATTATCTGTATTCCAACAATTTTCAGGGTCTGTTTCTGCTCTTGCTTTACTGTAGAGACTTGAATTAGTCGAACTATTTGCGATATTAAAAATAAATCTCTTTATAACATTACCATTTTCAACTTTATAGCCATCAATATAATCTCCATTTAGCTCATTAATAAAGAATCTTGCATTAATTAGATTTCCATTGGTATCAATAGAGTCTTTGTAAATAGTGTAGATTACATTTTTGATGGTGTCATTGATTTTTATAAAAAAAAGTTCAGAATTAAAATTTCCCTTTCTATTAACATCAGTATTTACATTAGTAAGTAAAGCGCTTGTGGTAGGTAAAGGTTGTTGGTTTAGAGTATTCCAATCTGGATTCAGGATTAAAGCCGAGGTGCTTTTAGCTCTTGTGTTCGTTGGTTTAGAAGAATGAATATTAAAATAATCTATAGCTTCTTGAAGTGAAACTGATTCTGAGTTTCTTTCATAGTGGTTATTTCCAAGATTTAATTCTTGTTCAGAAATAGATTCTTTAGAACAATTAGTTAAGAATAACGAAATTCCTAAAGCCAGAATTCCTAATTTAAGTAAGTTTTTTAGTTTTTTTTTCATGTCTTACGTTGTTCAAGTTTAAATTAGAAAGTTTTATGTTTAATCACTTACACACTACCAAACATACAACAAAATACTTTTGAAAGCAAAAACCTACAAATATAATACATCCATTTTCAAACGACTACAAACGTTTACAAACGATTTTAAATATGTAATTACCGACTAAAACTTTGAAGCTATCGCATCTTTGCCTTGTCCTTGTTTGATAAAATTCACATTCAAACAGACATGAACACTTGTATTAACTGTTTAACGAAAAAATTAAAATTATGAACACGCTTAGAAACAAAGTACAGTTGATTGGAAACTTAGGAAACGATCCAGAAATCACCAATTTAGACTCGGGAAAAAAGATGGCAAAATTCAGATTGGCCACAAACGACTATTACACCAACGCGAAGGGTGAAAAAATAACGGATACTCAATGGCATTATGTGGTTGCTTGGGGGAAAACAGCCGATATTATTGAAAAATATGTTGGAAAAGGCAAAGAAGTCGCCATTGAAGGCAAACTTACGTCTAGAAGTTATGATGATAAACAAGGTCAAAAAAAATTCATGACCGAAATTGTTTGCAATGAGCTTTTAATGCTGGGAAAATAACCTATAAACAATAGAGGCTGCCTGAAAATTTAAGCCCTAGTCCATGGGACTTATTGACCTATCTTTTTAATGTTCGAATACAATTGGTCTTCGACAGTCTCAGACTGAAAACCAAGAATTAGTATGATATGTTTTTCAGGAAATGTCTTTGTCAAGTTCGAAATAAAAATAGTCTTCGAAAGGCTCGGACTGATAAATAAAGAGATAAAAGGCTTTTAATAAAGCTCCTATTAAAACACTAAGCCTGCTTAAACCAAATATGAATTACATAATAAGTTTAGGCAGGCTTAGTAATAGTTATTTATCGTGCATTTATAGTCACACTTAATTTTATAAAGACTATAAAATTTTACTTTTTGATGTTATCTAGGTTGTAGTAACCGCCTTTATTTTCTGTACGTTCTAATGACTGCCAGATAATTAAATAGGCGACACTAATCATGTTACGAAGCTCACAAAGTGTGGTAGAAATTCTTGATTCTTTATACAAATCTTCTACTTCACTAGAAATTACATCTAAGTGTTTTAGAGCACTTTTCAAACGCTTGTTACTTCTAACGATGCCCACATAGTCACGCATAATAGCCTGAACTTGTTTTAAGTTATGCTGTACCAGTACATGTTCCTTAGGAATTACAGTACCGTCGTCGTTCCAATCGGGAATATTAACATCCTTTACGGTATTATCACTTTCCGCTAAGTGCTTATAAATATTATGCGCATAAACCAAAGCCTCTAATAATGAATTTGATGCCAAACGGTTAGCGCCATGCAAACCGGTTCTGGTACATTCGCCGCAGGCATACAAATTATCGATCGTGGTTTTACCAATCATATCCACATCTACCCCACCACATAAATAATGACACGCCGGTACTACGGGAATCCAGTCGGTTTTAATATCGATATGGTGCTCCAAACACTTTTCATAAATGTTAGGAAAATGCGCCATAAAACCATCCATATCCAAATGTGTACAATCTAAGTACACATGCGAATCTCCCGATTTTTTCAATTCGTTATCGATACTTTGCGATACTATATCACGAGACGCCAATTCGGCGCGCTCATCATAATCGGGCATAAAGCGATACCCTTTACCATTTCTTAAAATGGCTCCGAAGCCTCTAACAGCCTCAGAGATTAAAAAAGACGATTCGCCTTTAGCATCATAAAGCGCTGTAGGGTGAAATTGAATAAACTCCATGTCCCTAATGCGTGCCTTAGCACGGTGTGCCATTGCAACACCATCGCCCGTAGCAATAACAGGATTTGTGGTATGCCCGTACACACGACCAATACCTCCAGAAGCTAAAAGGATACTATTGGATTTTATGGTGAAAATCTCACCTGTATTTTGGTTCATCACATAGGCCCCGTAGCAGCATAAATCGTCGGGATCTTTACCTTCAATATGATGATTGGTTACCAAATCGATGGCAAAATGATGCGGTAATATAGAAATATTAGGTAATTGGTGTGCTCGCGTTAGTAGGGCACGCTCAATTTCGAAACCTGTAATGTCTTTATGATGTGCGATACGGTATTCGGAGTGCCCACCTTCTTTTCCTAGGTCGAACTTTCCAGCGTCGTTAGCATCAAAATTTGCACCCCATAATAAAAGTTCTTCAAAACGATCTGGACCTTCATTAACGACCATTTTAACAACTTCCTTGTTGCAAAGTCCGTCGCCTGCAATTAAAGTATCCTTAATATGTTTTTTAAATGAATCTTCTTCTTTATTTAAAACAATGGCAACACCGCCTTGAGCGTATTTGGTATTAGACTCATCTTCACTAGCTTTAGTAACGATGACCACCTTACGATCGGAAAATTTTTCTGCAATTTTTACCGCGAATGTTAATCCGGCAACACCCGACCCAATAACTAAATAATCTGAAATCATCATCATTACTTGGAAAGGTCTAACATTCGTTGAATAGGCAACAAAGCACGTTCTCGAATAGCTTCATCGACATCAACTTGAGGGGATTCATTAAGTAAGCAATCGTGTAATTTCTGAAGGGTATTCATTTTCATAAAATGACATTCGCTACATGCGCAGGTATTATCTTCTTTAGCGGGAGCAGGCACCATTTCTGTATTTGGCATTTCTTGTTGCATTTTATGCAAAATTCCTGCTTCGGTAGCTACGATAAATTTTTGATCTTGATGCTGCCTTACATAGTCTATCATGCCCGAGGTAGACCCAATATAGGTGGCTGTATTTAAAATATGCGTTTCCGATTCTGGGTGTGCGATGATTTTATAATCTGGATATTTTTTATGTAAGTCTAAAAGTTTTTCCATTGAAAAAGCTTCGTGAACAATACAACTTCCGTCCCAAAGCAACATCTCTCTACCCGTTTCATTAATAATATACTGCCCTAAGTTTCTATCTGGAGCAAAAATGATGGGTTGATCTTTAGGAATTGAATTTACAATTTTTAAAGCATTAGATGATGTACAAACAATATCGGTAAGAGCTTTTATCTCGGCAGAACAATTCACGTAAGTAATCACGATATGATCGGGATGCGCTTTTGTAAATTTTTCGAAGGCCTCTGGCGGACAAGAATCTGCCAGTGAGCAGCCTGCATCTAAATCAGGTAATACAACTTTTTTAGTTGGGTTTAATATTTTGGCGGTTTCAGCCATAAAATGTACTCCTGCGAATACGATAATATCGGCGTCGGTTTCAGCAGCTTTTTGAGACAAGCCTAAACTATCACCAACATAATCTGCAATATCCTGGATCTCTGGCACTTGATAATAATGCGCCAAGATTACAGCATTTTTCTCCTTTTTAAGGCGTTGTATTTCTTTTACTAAATCCATTTTAAATTTTCTGGAACAATTTGAAATTCATAATTGGCAGCCATTAACCACCCATAAAGATACAAATATCCTAATTATTAATTTTATTAAATGAGATTCTATCAAAAAAAAGCATGAAATTAACAACCTACAGCCTAATTATTGCTTCTTTTAATGTTTCTTAAATGATTCCCTTTAAAAATTAACAAAATAGAAATCCCTATAATTTTATAATATTTTCAAACGCAAAAAGAAGCTATCTAAACAGTCGTTAACTTGGCATTGTAGGGTTAAACTTGTCGAAACCCATAATGACTATGAGCATTTTAAGATATTTCGACAGACTCTATACAACAAAGCTTTTGACTTTTTAGATAGCCTCTTCAAATCTATTAAAAGAATACGTAATTCTTATTTTTGAGCCGCTTCTATTCCAGCCATGAAAGCCATACTAAAACCAGATTTGTAAGTATTAGGACAATCATCACATTGTTTTGCCACTGGAACTGTAGGACATTTTTCACCTGTTACGAACTTCCATCCTTCACAATATCCATCTTGCCAACCAGTAATGTAATTTAATGCTATTTTAGATTCCGTTGCTGTTTCTTGTTGACTTTGATTGTAGGTATAAGTAACTAAAAAAGTAACCCCCACAGCAATCAACACAGCTAATACTAATTTTTTCATTTTATTGGTTTTTAAATTTACAAGTCAAACTACCGATATTTAAAGCTTAACAGCTAAGTTTTGAATATCTAATTGCATTTGATTTAAAACAGCTTCGGTTTTTTCAAGCTCGTTAAGCACCGAACTTTTTATATCCTGAAAACTATCTTTAACACCATTAAACAACTCTTGATAGTAGGTCACACCAGCTTTCATATTAGTTGTAAAGGTCTTCAAATACTTCTCTTCTTTTTTATTCATATTAACCTTAGCCTCTTCGAATTTATTTTTTAGAAAATCCATATAAATGCCAAGCTCCTTTATAAATAAATTTGGTCGATCAGGTCGCGATACCATATTGGCTCTTCCGTAAATATGATCGGTCATATTTGCCAAACTCATAACTTTAGAGTAGTAGGCCATATTAGGCCCTGGACAAACTGAAACTCCTTCGCCTTCCACTTTGGTATCTAAACCATAAGCCAATAATGCTGAAGTTCCTAATCCCACACAAGTACAGGATTTCACAACAATTTTATTTAACTCTTTTTTATACGACTCGGGATCTAATCCCTTTTCGTCTAAAGCTTTTATTTTTAAATGTTGATACTCCCTTGAAGCCGTACAAATTCCAGTTTCTTTAAACTCCTTATTAAGGGCTACAAACTTTTTTGGACAGGCACTTCCTGGTCTGTTTTTATCAATATTTACCTGTTTTTCAAGATCCTTGGTATTGTCTTTTAAATTATTAAACGGAATACCTAATGGCGAAATATCGCTTAAATATAAGTCTTTTTCCTTGGCTTTTACAAGCTTTTGTAAAGTTCTATCATCTACAGTTGTAGCCTCTGGAACCAATAAAAACGGACTTCCCCAACCTACTGAATCTAAATCATATTCTTCGATTAAAAAGGTATGTTCTTCTTCGGTTCCAACACCGCCTTGGGCCGTAACCTCGAAAGTTAAATCGGCTTCAGGAATGGTTTTACCTAGGTTTTCAAGCTCTTGAAACAAAACTTGCTGAATGGTTTCTTGCAACGCTTTGCGATTTGTTTTAAATTCGGATAAAACAGGTCCTAATAGATAACCATCTGTAGCAAAAGCATGGCCACCACAATTTAATCCCGATTCAATTCTATATTCTGAAACCCAAAGTCCTTTTTTAGCTAAAAATTTCCCTTGAATTAAGGCCGATCTATAATCACTAACCTTTAAAATGATTCGTTTTGCAAACTGACCATTTTTATCAGGAAAAAAATCATTAAACTGCGCCATATAGCTGTACAATCTCGGATTCATCCCTGCCGAAAGCACCACAGCAGAACTTAATTTACTATTAGCAAAACCGCGTAAGGCCGCATGGGCATCATTATATTCGGTTGGCAACTGCTCCTTATCCTTATAATTATCTTTATCAACTTTAGTCATGATGTTCACATCAATGGAACCCATAACCAAATTCTTTGAAGCCCAACGTTTAATTTCTGTAAAGTTAAATTCCTTTTCAGTGAGCTTTTTATATTCCGCTTTAAGCTCGGAATTATTAGGCAACATATTGATGTAAGCCAAAATATCATCACTGGTTTTAGACGTTAAACTTTTTAAAGCTTCAAACTTCTTTTCCGCAAGGTCACTAATTAAATTTAAATAAGACGTTATCCTTTTTGCTCTAAAATCATCAATTTTATCTGTAATTTCTTGATAAGGTACTTCAAATTTTTCACTGTACATTTTCCTTAATTTCTCAAGTAGAATGTCATCTACTAATGAAATCACGGAGTCCATACCATATTGCGCCACTTTCAAAGGTGTATCGATTGTAAAACCGATACCCATTACTGGAATGTGAAACGAATGTGTTTTTTTCATAATTTATATTTTGGACTACAAAGATAGGACGACATCCAAGCTAAAAACATGACATATGTCATACACAAACAAACCCAATTTCATGTAAAAACAACCAAAAAGCACACTTTTTACCATGTTTAGTTGTTTTTTCTTACAAATTTTAATTGTAAAAAGTTAATATTAAACTGCCTTTTATTTCATTTTTCACAAAGAGAAATCGCTTATCAACAAATATTGATAAAACTTTAAAAAGACTGTGTGTTTCCCTTAAGCTTTAGTACTTTTATGCGTAAAATTCAATAGAACCATAACATGTCAATAGAGCCAAAATTAACACGATTTAATCAAAGCGTCTTGTCTAAATATCAGATATTCAACAGTATCTTCATGACATTACCCTTTGATGCCGTAACCAAAACAGGCGTATTACTTCCGCTTTTTCACGAAACTTGCAAAAAAGGATTTGAAAACGGCGACAATCCCACAACGATAGTTGATACTTTTTTTGAAAAATACCAAGCGCGTAGAAACAAAGAAAGTCAAATTAACCTATTGTTCCGATTCATTCAATACATCGAAAGACAAGTTGTACTGTTTGATGCAATTGAAGATGCTGCCTTTCCAATAGTAAACAATATGGATGGCGTAGGAACCCTACGTAACTTAAAAGACAAAGCTCAAGCTGAATACAAGTTGGATGAGTTAAAAGCCTATTTAGACGATTTTAAGGTACGTATCGTTTTAACAGCCCACCCAACACAGTTTTACCCAGGTTCGGTATTAGGCATTATTACCGAATTATCTAAAGCTATAGAAAAGAATAATTTATCTGAAATTAATAACCTTTTCGGACAGTTAGGTAAAACGCCTTTCTTTAAGCATAAAAAACCAACACCATACGATGAAGCAAAAAGCTTAATATGGTATTTAGAGAATGTTTTTTACATCTCGTTTGGAAAAATTTATAATTACATTCAAACGAATATTTATGCGGACCAAAAGAAGCATAATGAAATTATTAACATTGGTTTCTGGCCAGGGGGCGACCGTGATGGAAATCCATTTGTAAAACCTGAAACCACCTTAAAAGTAGCTAAAAAGCTTAAAAAGGCGATTCTTAAAAAATACTACGAGGATCTTAAGAAATTAAGAAAAAAACTAACTTTTAAAGGTGTTGAAGATCGCATCATTAACCTAGAAACGATTCTTTACGATTACAGTATTAATCTTAAAAGTAAAAAGGCAATTTCGGTAAAGGAATTGACTGAAGAACTTTTAAGCATTAGAAAAATAGTTGTAGAACAACACCAATCGTTATATGAAAACGAGATTAACAATTTAATTAACCGCATTCACCTTTTTGGGTACCGTTTTGCAACTTTAGATATTAGACAAGATAGCAGAATTCACCACAGTGTATTCACAAATGTTGTCGATCAATTACTAGCTAGCGGCAACTCTTGCTTACCAGAAAATTACCATGATTTATCTGAAGAAGAACAAATCGATATTTTATCAAAAACTACCGATGAAATAACCGATTTAGATGTTTTTGAAGATGAAATGACCTTTAACACCTTAAAAACGATACAGGTTATTAAGCAAATTCAGAAAATGAATGGTGAACGTGGGGCTAATCGATACATTATAAGTAACAATCAGACGGCATTAAATATGATGCAGCTTTTTGCTATGCTGAAAATGGTTGCTTTCAAAGACAAATTAACCGTTGATTTAGTACCACTTTTCGAAACCATACCAGATTTAGAAAACGCTCCTGGTGTTATGGAACAGTTGTATACCAACCCAGCTTATATGGCGCACTTAAAATCTAGAGGAAACAAACAAACCATTATGCTTGGTTTCTCTGATGGTACCAAAGACGGGGGCTACTTAATGGCAAACTGGGGTATTTATAAAGCTAAAGAATTGTTAACCGAAATGTCTAGAAAATATGGTATTACCGCCATATTCTTTGACGGACGTGGTGGACCACCAGCACGTGGTGGTGGGAAAACACATAACTTCTATTCTTCTTTAGGACCTACTATTGAAGATAAAGAAGTACAACTAACCATTCAAGGTCAAACCATTAGTTCTAATTTCGGAACTTTAAACTCGTCACAATTCAACTTAGAACAGTTAATTAGTTCGGGCGTTACAAACCGAATTGGAAGTGAAAAGAACAAGCTTTCTGAAGAAGATCGCGCTGTTATGACCGATTTAGCTGAAACTAGCTATCAAGTTTACAAAGACTTCAAGAGTCATGAGATGTTTATCCCTTACTTGGAGCGCATGAGTACCTTAAAGTATTATGCAAAAACTAACATTGGTAGTAGACCATCCAAACGTGGTACATCAGATAAGTTGGTGTTCTCCGATTTAAGAGCCATTCCTTTTGTAGGATCTTGGAGCCAATTAAAACAAAACGTTCCTGGATTTTACGGTGTTGGAACGGCATTGAAAAAATACGAAGATCGCGGCGAGTTTGATAAGGTTCAACAACTTTATAAAAACAATAAGTTCTTTAAAACGCTTCTGGAGAACAGTATGATGTCCTTAACAAAGTCATTCTTTAACCTGACAAAATACATGTCTAATGATGAAGAATTTGGTGCGTTTTGGAACATTATCCACACCGAATACGAAACGACAAAACGTTTGCTTTTAAAGCTTACAGGATATGAAACTTTAATGCAAAATGAGCCCACTGGAAAGGCCTCGATTGAAGTTAGAGAGTCTATCGTATTACCGTTATTAACGATTCAGCAATACGCCCTTAAAAAGGTTCAGGAGTTAGAAAAAGCAGGAGTTCCAGCCGATGACCCTGAAAAGTTAATTTTTGAGAAAATTGTAACGCGTTCGTTATTCGGAAATATTAATGCAAGTAGAAATTCAGCTTAGTAAATAGCTTTTCTAATTTATATCCTAATTAAAACCTTCGCATGTAGATGTGGAGGTTTTTTTTTGCACGAATGGTTATTACTTATTTCAAAACCGAAACTATACTCAACCTTTACAAACCCTCAAATTAAACACTAATTTCAAGTTATATTCCAATAACCAAACCTGAATAAAACTACCATCCCCTTTCCCAACACTTACAACAGCCTGTTTAAGACATAAATTTTACACTTTTAGGACAGATATTTCATAATAAGAATCAAAGTAAAGCGTCATCCTACCGCGCTTAAAACCGATCATTTGGTGGTTAAAACATCTAGTTGTTATGATAGACACGAATACAACAACTATAGGTAACGATCAAAAAAAGGTATAGAAACAAAAAAGGATGTTTTACTTCATGTAAAACATCCTTTTAAAAAATTAATTGATAATAGCTATATCATATTAATGCTCATTAAGTCTGAAGTCTGGATAAGCATCCATACCGTGCTCGTGTGCATCTAATCCTTCTAATTCTTCTCTTTCAGGCACTCTAATACCCAATGTTTTCTTAAGAGTAAAGATGATTATAAATGAGGTTACTAAACAAAATCCTGCATAACATGCTACACCAGTAAGTTGTACTAAAAAGCTATGTTCTGGGTTCGTTGAAAAGATTCCAACAGCTAAAGTACCCCAAATACCACAAATTAAGTGTACGGCAATGGCTCCAACAGGATCATCTAATTTAATAGCATCTACAAAGCTAACAGCAAAAACAATAAGCGCTCCAGCAATAGCACCAATAATAATAGCACTTTCAGGAGTCATCACATCAGCTCCAGCAGTTATACCTACTAAACCACCTAAAATACCATTTAAAAACATGGTTAAATCTAAATTCTTATACTTAAAGAATGATACTAAAGCAGACACCACACCACCGGCAGCAGCAGCTAAACAAGTAGTCACTAAGGTTAAAGAAGTTAATTCTGGATCGGCAGAAAGTACAGAACCACCATTAAATCCAAACCATCCTAACCAAAGGATTAATACCCCTGCAGTCGCTAAAGGAATGCTATGTCCAGGAATCGCCTGAGGTTTTCCATTTTTAAATTTCCCGATACGAGAACCTAATAACCAAACAGCTACTAAGGCAGCCCATCCACCAACAGAGTGTACTAAAGTAGAACCAGCAAAATCATAGAATCCCATTTGATCTAAAAATCCGCCACCCCATTTCCATGAACCAGCAATTGGGTAAACCAATCCAACATAAATGATTGTAAAAATCATAAAAGGTCCAATTTTCATACGCTCGGCAACTGCACCAGAAACAATCGTTGCAGCAGTAGCCGCAAACATCCCTTGGAATAAGAAATCGGTCCACCAGGTATAACCACCATCAGCATATTCTGGAGTCATTCCATTTTCAGGAGGGGCAATTCCAAATCCTGCGAAATCAAAAATTCCTGCAGAATCTTCAGCAAAACCAGGGTACATTAAATTAAACCCTACTATATAATATAGGAGTAAACCTATGGTTATAATAAAAATATTTTTAAACAATATGTTGATTGTGTTTTTCTGTCTTGTTAAACCAATTTCCAAAAATGCAAATCCGGTATGCATAAAGAAAACGAGCGCTGTACAGACCATCATCCATACATTATTAATTGTCAATAATTCCATAAATCTATAATTAGTTTTTGTGTGTTATTAGTTTATTTTAATGTGTCCCCACCTTTTTCACCTGTACGAATTCTATAACATTCCTTTACATCGGAAACGAATATTTTCCCGTCACCTACTTCCCCAGTAGCGGCAGAATTAAGAATCGTTTTGATTGTAATCTCTTCAAAATCGTCGTTTACAACAATAGACAAGTATCTACGCTGAATATCACTTGTACTATAAGAAACACCACGATACACATGGCCCTCCTTTTCATTTCCTAAGCCTGTAACATCCCAATACGAGAAAAAATTCACTCCAACATCATGAAGAGCTTCTTTTACCACGCGGTACTTAGATTTTCTAATAATTGCTTCAATTTTTTTCATAATATCATTTCGTTTTAATAGTTAGATTTCAAATATAAAAATTAAAATGCTCCTTAAGATTTTTCCTGTTAACTATATGCTAAGTCACATAGCAGTAAATACAAAAGAATACCTGCTTATTCAGCAGGCATCCTTAAATAAACTTAAACTTAATCACTTAAATCTTTATAAACATTTAGAGTTTTAATTTTAAAACCTATGTTATTTAATTTAAAAGAACTTATTCTTCTATTTCTCTTTGTCTCTTACCTGGGTAAGCTAACGTACCGTGCTCTGAAAGATCTAACCCTTCTACTTCTTCTTTTTCAGTTACTCTTAATCCTAATGTTTTCTTAAGAATGAAGAAGAAAATAAACGCCGTTACTAAAGCCCAAACCGCATAAGATACCGTTCCAATTAATTGTGTTACAAATTGTGCAGATCCACCACCATTGAATAAACCAATAGCCGTATCACCATCTACACCCCAAAGACCGATTACTAAAGTACCCCATGCACCACATACACCGTGTACAGAAGCCGCACCAACAGCATCATCAATCTTTAATTTTTGCTCTATAAACTCCATTGAGAATACAACGATAAGACCTCCAACAAAACCAGCGATAATAGCACCACCTTCTGTCATGTTTCCACAACCTGCAGTAATACTTACTAAACCAGCTAAAGCACCGTTTAAAGTCATATCTAAATTTGGTTTTTTGTATTTAAACCATGATAAGAAAAGTGCACCAACCGCACCAGCAGAGGCCGCTAGATTAGTTACTAATACAACCATAGAACCTCCAACAGCATCATCACCTCCCCAAGCTAATTGAGAACCACCGTTGAAACCAAACCATCCGAACCAAAGGATGAAAACCCCTAAAGTTGCTAATAATTTGTTGTGTCCAGGAATAGTAACAGCTTGACCATTGATGTATTTACCAATTCTTGGTCCTACTAAAGCAGCACCAACTAAGGCAGCCCATCCACCTACAGCATGTACAATAGAAGATCCAGCGAAATCGATGAAGCCCATTTGAGCTAACCATCCATCACCGTTCCATTGCCATCCACCAGAAATTGGATAGATTACAGCGGTCATCACTAAAGAGAATAAAATGTAGGTTGTGTATTTTGTTCTACCAGCAATAGCTCCAGAAACGATTGTTGCTGTAGTGGCACAAAAAACGGTTTGAAAGAATAAATCGGCTGGTCCTTGGTTATACATAAAACCACTCCATCCAATCCACCCATTGGTAGATCCATACATTAAAGAATATCCCATGAACCAGAATACAATCGATCCAACGGCGATATCTAAAACATTTTTCATTGCAATATTTACAACATTCTTAGCACGTGTCATTCCCGACTCCACTAAAGTAAATCCTGCTTGCATTAAGAATACTAAAATCCCAGAGATTAGCATCCATAACATACCCATATCTCCTATAATACCTTCAATGTCGGCTTTGGTTGCAGCAACGTCTTGTATTAATAGGGGCAAATTTAATATTGACATAATTAATATATTTTTGGTTAGTTAATTAAAGGAGCGTAAAAAAAGATGGTTGTGGCTTTACTTTACCCTCCCTCTTTATAGGTTTGATTTTTCTTGGTTTAGAAAGAATAGATAGCAGCTAATGTGAAAGCAGCTAAACTTTTAGAAGCGTCTAAGTCATTATTTACATAAGGCATATCATTACTCCAAGAATCTAATCTAACTTCTGGCTTGATAATTAAGTTTTCTAGGGTGTAACTTGCTGTTAAAGTTGTAGCAAAAACAGAAGGTAAATCATCTACATCCTTTTCATGGTTTCCAAAAAGCTCGCCTCTTAATCCGATAGAAAAACTTTCTGTTGCGGCAAACTGAGGGTATAATGCAGCGCCATAGAAACCAGCATTATCCATTGTTTGATATGCAGCGTTAATACCTAAAAATAAAGCGTCAGACAAATTGAATCCTCCTGTGTAGTCAATTTCAAATCCTAACACTTCCTTGTCGTCATAATAGAAATTTAAAAATTGTCCAGCATAGCCAAGTTGAGCACCTAAAGCATAGCCTCCAACTAAATTATTATTTTTATCGGTTGGATTCATAACGGCTAACATTAAGCTGAAATCATCAGATATTGCAAAATCTGCTTTCAAACCAACGTGAGAGAATGGTCCATTAGAAAATAAATAAGATGTACTGTAGTTGAAGTTTGCTACTGGAGAAATAACTTCGTAACCTAAATACGTGTTAAAACGTCCCATAGTTAATGTAGTGCTTTCTGAAACATTCCAGTAAGCATATAATTGATTAATATATAAATCAGTACCGTCACCAACAGCTTGAGTTCCTCTAGTTCCAAAAGCTAAATCGGCAACTGCTCCTGTTTTTTCTCCTTCGTAAGAAAGAATAACGTTAGCCATACCTAAACCAAAACCAGTTTGATCTGCAAACGAAGTTGCGAATGATTGTGGAATAAATTCTCCAGTTCCCATACCATTTTCATCAAGCACCTCAGTAATCGATGCGTCAGAAGATGTTAAATTAGTTCTATAATAAGCATCTACA